>NZ_JABERD010000070.1 GCF_013044505.1 Streptomyces sp. S3(2020)
TTCCGTTGTGGCCATCCGCGAGGTGTTCACTCGTTCGGGGTCACTTCGTCGCCGCACGCCCCATACGACGTCCCCGCGCTGCGCATGATGCCCCCTCAGCACGCACGACCCTGGGGGGACCATGCGCCCTCGCGCCCCCGCACCCACCGTCGCCGCTCGCCTCCCACAGGCCCCGCCCGCACCCGATCACGAAAGCCGCACAGGCGGTGCGGGTGGGAATCCTGACCCGGCCGGAGGCCGGGCGTACTCGCCCCTGACCCGGAGGGACCCCTGATGTTCGCCCCCAACGGCCTCGCCCGCGCAGCGCTCCGTTTCCGTCCCTCCGCGTTCGTCGGCACGTTCGTCGCCCTCGCCATGGCCGCGCTGGTCGTGTCGGCGTGCGGCATCCTGCTGGAGACGGGCATACGGGCGAAGGTCCCGCCCGGCCGCTACGCGAACGCCCCGGTCGTGGCCGCCGCCGACCAGAAGGCCCACTACGGCAAGGGCGACAGCGCCGACAGCGAACCGGTCCCGGACCGCGCCCGCCTCGACGCCGCCCTGGTCACGAAGGCGGCCGGCGTGCCCGGTGCCCGCACGGCCGTGGCGGACGTCACCTTCCCGGTGGCCGGGCCCCGGGGCGAAGCGCTCACCGCCCACAACTGGTCCGCCACCGCCTTCAGCGGCGAACACCTCACGGCGGGCCGCGCACCGACGGCCCCCGGCGAAGTCGTCCTGAACCGGGCCGGCATCGGCGACGAGGTCACCCTCACGACCCCGGCCGGAACCCACACCTACCGTGTCTCCGGCACCACGGACTCCGCGCAGGCCTGGTTCGCGGACGAGGAAGCCGTACGGCTCTCAGGGCACCCGGGCCGTATCGACGCCATCGCCGTGCTCCCGAAGCCCGGCGTCCCCACCGACACCCTTGCCGCCCAGGTGGCCCGAGCCCTGGGCGGCAAGGCCAAGATCCACACCGGCGCCGACCGGGGCACCGTGCAGGACCCCACCCTCGACGAGGGCAAGGAGGTCCTCATCGCCCTCGGCGCCTCCTTCGGCGGCACCGCCACGATGGTCGCCATGTTCACCGCGGCCGGCACCGTCGCCCTCGCCGTCGGCCAACGCGCCCGGGAGTTCGCCCTGCTGCGCGCCATCGGCACCAGCCCGCGCCAGATCCGCCGCTCCATCGCCACCGAGGCCCTCCTGGTCGCCCCGGTCGCCGGCGTGGCCGGCTGTGTGCCCGGAGTCGCCCTGGCCGCCTGGTGGTTCGGGCAGCTGCGCGACCGGGGCGCGGTACCACGCCCCGTCGACCTGGCCGTCTCCTGGATCCCCCTCGTCGCCGCGGTCGGCGCCGTACTCGTCACCGCGCTGCTCGCCGGATACATGGCGGCCCACCGCAGCTCCCGCATCAAGCCGGGCCAGGCGCTCAGCGAGGCGTCCGTGGAGCGGCTGCGCGTCGGCTGGATCCGCACCCCGCTCGGCATCGCCGCGGCGGCCGGCGGCTGTGTCTGCGCGGGCCTGGCCGCCTCGACGACCGGCGAGGACGCGGCCAACGCCGCGCTCGGCATCGTCATGCTGTTCATGCTGGCCGTGGCCCTGCTCGGCCCGCTGATCGCCCGCGCCTGCGCCGCCCTGTTCGGCCTCCCGCTGCGCGGCGCCTCCGCCTCCGCCGTGCTCGCCGCCGCCAACTCCCGTACCAACGCCCGCCGCCTGGCCTCCGCGATCACCCCGATCGTGCTCGCGACGGCGTTCTCCTCGGTGCTGCTCTTCCTACACTCCAGCGAGGACCATGTCACCGCCGAGCAGCAGCGCGACGGGATCATCGCCGACCACATCGTCACCGCCGACGGCCCGGGTCTGGCCCCCGACGCCGTACGACGGGCCGAACGCGCTCCCGAAGTCACCTCCGCCGTCGGTCTGTTGAAGGCCTCGGTGCTGGTCCCGGGCTCCGGCGGCGCGCTGGAGTCGGCCACCGCACAGGGCGTCACGGGCTCCGTGGCCGATCTGAGGGCCGTACAGGATCTGGACGTCAAGGACGGCCGACTCTCCCTGGAACCCGGCGAGATCGCCGTGGACGCCTCCCTGGCCGACAACGCGGACGCCGAGGTCGGCGACCGTCTCCCGATCCGGCTGCCCGACGGCACGAAGGCCGAGCCGAGGATCGTGGCGACGTACGGACGGGGCATGGGCCTGTCGCAGGTGACGATGGCCCGCGCCGGCCTCGCCACCCATGTCACCTCCGCCTTCGACACCGAACTGTGGACCAAGGGCGGTACGGGAGCCGGTCTGGAGGAGCTCGGCACGGTCCTGGCCCGCGCCGACCACACCACCGCCCAGTCCGTGGACCGCAAGCTCAACGCCTGGGCGAACAACGTCATGGCGGCCGTCCTCGGCGGCTTCGCGGCCGTCGCCGCCGGCAACACCCTGGTGATGACGGTCCTCGACCGCCGCCGCGAACTGGGCACCCTGCGCCTCATCGGCTCCACCCGCCGCCAGGTGCTGCGCATGATCCGCTGGGAGGCCCTCCTGGTCGCCGTCGCAGGCATCGTCCTCGGCACGGCCATCGCGCTCGCCACGCTCGTCCCGATGATGAACGGACTGACGGGACAGGGCCCGTACATCCCGCCGCTGGTGTACGGCTCACTCGTCGGGGCGATCGTCGTCCTGGGCCTGACCGCGGCCGGCCTTCCGGCCCGCGCGGCGCTGCGCGGGGAGACACTGGACCCGTGACCGACGTACCGCGCACCCTGACCCTGACCGAGGTCGAAGCCCTCGCCCGCGCCGCCCACGAGGGCCAGACCGACAAGGCGGGCCGGCCCTACGCCGAACATCTCCACGCGGTGGCCGAGGGGGTGCGTGCGCGGGGTGGTGACGCCGAGCAGATCGCGGCCGCCTGGCTGCACGACGCCGTCGAGGACGACGCGCTCTCCGCGAACTGGCTGGAGGAGGCCGCGCTGAGCCGTCGTACGAAGGACATCGTGCTCGCGGTCACCAAGCGGGCGGGGGAGCCGCCCGAGGGGTACGCGGGGCGGATCCTCGCCACTCCCGGCGCGCTGCTGGTGAAGGAGTCGGACCTGGCGCACAACGCCGACCCGGAGCGCCTCGCGGTCCTCGGCGAGGAGACCCGGAAACGACTGACCGAGAAGTACGCGCGGATGCGCGCCCTTCTCGGTCTGGGGGTGTGACGACTGTCCGGGGTGTGACGGCTAGGCGAGGACCTTCTCGCGCTGATCGCCGCGCTCCTGCCGGCGCTCCTGCTTCTGGCGTTCTCTTGCCAGTTCGGCGGCGTCCTGCTTGAAGGCCCACGCCATCGTCGGCTCCATCGCGAACCGGAAGACCCGCCGCACGGGCTTCGTGCACAGCACGGTGACGACGGCGGCCGCGAGGACGCTCACGGCGATCTCGCCGAGCGGGCGGTGCAGCCAGGGGTGGTCGAACCAGCCCTGGTAGTCACCGGCCTTCACCAGGAAGCCGTGCAGCAGATAGCCGTACAGCGTGCCCGCGCCGAGTGCCGTGAACCACATCCTCCGGCGCGGCACCCAGGCGAAGAAGCAGGCGGTCAGCAGCAGCGAGCAGCCGAACATCGCGAGCACCATGACCGGCCCGGCCCACCACGGCGCACCCAACTCCTGGGCGGCGTCCCGGTGGTAGAACCACGCGGTGTTCATGCGCGGCACCGCCCACCAGCCGACGGCGAGCGCGGCCGCGAACACGGGCACCGACAGGATCCGCACCGCGCGGGTGCGCACCCGGTGGAAGTGCTCGGGCCTCATGCACAGGCCCAGCACGAAGTACGGCAGGAACTGAAGGATCCGCTGGAGGTCCAGGTCGTCACCGATCGACGGCGCGACGGACGCCAGCATCGCGAGGCCCAGTGCGAAGGGGAGCGGCCAGCGGACCGCCTTCAGGACGGGGGTGATCATCCGCCAGACGAACAACGCGCACAGGAACCAGGTCAGGTACCAGGGGTCGAGCAGGCTGATGTCCTTGCCGGGGTCGTCGCCGGCCACCCGGTCGAAGAGGACGTAGGCGGTCTCGAAGACGATGTACGGCACCGCGACACCGGTGATCAGGCGCCGCAGCCGGTCCGGGCGCATGTCGAAGCTGCGCGAGAAGAAGCCGGAGATGATGATGAACGCCGGCATGTGGAACGAGTACACGACCGTGTACGCGGCCTCCAGGATCCGGCTGTCGCCCTTGAGCGGTTCCCAGGCGTGACCGACGGCCACCAGCACGATCGCCAGGTACTTGGCGTTGTCGAAGAAGGAGTCGCGCTGCTTGCCGGCGGGCTTGGCCGGCTGTTCGTTCTGCTGTTTGAGGGGCGAGCGCGGGCTCGGCACTCCTGATGCCGACGGCTGGGCAGGGGGGAGCGGCGCTCTGCCGCGTGCGGGGGACGAGGCAGCGTGGAACATCTGAGGCACCCTAGCGTTGTCTGTGGGTTTTCGTAAAACCCGCGAGGTCATTCCTGGTTATTCGCTTCGGGTGCCCAGGAAATCGCGCGGTTGACGTCCTGTGAACGTGACGGTCAACACACCTGTCGGGTAAGGGTTATGGTCACGGCAAGCGTCAACTTGAGGTGATTCATCCCGACTAAATAGGGCATAAGACCAGCAGGCGACTCCTGTGGAATGTCCGCTTCCTGTGGGTGCGGCGACTATTGGAATTACCTGCGAACAGGATGTGTGGAGACCGAAACGATCCAGTCGAATTACCTGTGTGGGTGCACTCTCGAATTGTTGTGCGGGCCATGAAGGGCCGGCCGTGGGGCCGGGCGGCGCCGCACAGTTCAGGCACAGGTGTGGTCAACGATGCATCACCCGCCGCATACAGCGGCTTGGTTGGTGGCACGATGGTTCTGGCGGGGGTGTGCGGGGCTGGCACCCCCGGGCCGGGAGAGCGGACCGACCGAGGGTGTGATCAGTTGTGGCCATTTCGCTGTCAGTGGTGTTGCTGATGGGGATCATCATGGTGGTGTTGATCCGTGGCGGATCCCTCAAGGCCGGACCTGCCGTGGTGGCCGTGCTGTTCGGCTTCTTCCTCGCCTCGACAGGCATGGCCGACGACATCCAGCGCTTCCTCAACTCGATAGCCGAGACCATCAACTCGATCCAGTTCTGACCCCGTTGACCCGTGGAGCTAGGCTGGCCCGTCCGGTCACGGGGGCCGGAAGCGGGCAACGGGGGGACGTACGGGGATGGCGCTGCGCGACTCGGACCCGGCGGAGGCGGGCGGTTACCGCATCGAGGACCGGCTGGGCAGCGGCGGAATGGGCGTGGTCTACCTCGCCCGCTCCGCCTCCGGCCGCCGTCTCGCGGTCAAGGTGGTGCACGGGCACTACGCGGACGACGAGGAGTTCCGCGCCCGGTTCCGCCGTGAGGTGGCCGCCGCCCGCCAGGTCAGCGGCGCCTTCACGGCTCCGGTCGTGGACGCGGACGCCGACGCGGCGCGCCCCTGGATGGCCACGCTCTACATACCGGGCTCGGACCTCGGCACCTACGTACGCGACAACGGCCCGCTGCCGCTGCCCCGGCTCCGTGGACTCGCCGCGGGCCTCGCCGAGGCCATCCGCGACATCCACCGCGCGGGCGTGGTCCACCGGGACCTGAAACCGGCCAATGTGATGCTCGCCGACGACGGCCCCCGCGTCATCGACTTCGGCATCTCCCGCGCCACCGAGTTCGCCGCCTCCGACGTCCTCACCCAGACCGGCCGAGTGATGGGCACCCCGCCCTTCATGTCCCCGGAACAGTTCTCGGCGCCCCAGGACGTGGGCCCGGCGGCCGACATCTTCTCGCTGGGCGCGGTGGTCGCGTTCGCCGCGTCGGGCCGTGGCCCCTTCGACAGCCCGAGCCCGTACGAGACGGCGATCCGCGTGGTCGAGGGCACCCCCGAACTCGACGGCGTCCCCGCCGAGTTGCTCCCCTTCATCCGCCTCTGTCTGGAAAAGGAACCCAAGTCCCGGGCCACGGCGGACGAGTTGCTGCGGCTGCTGCGCGACGGCGACTTCCCCGCCCCTCGCCCCACGGACGACACCCCGGTCGCCGCGGGCAGGCCCGGCCGTCGCCGTTGGGCGGCCGCCGTGGCGGGCGCCGTGGTCATCGCGGCCATCGCGACGACGACCACGATCACCCTCGCCGGCGACGACCCGGCCCCCGGGAACCTGCCGGCCGGCTGGCAGACCTGGCACGCGCAGGCGAAGGACCCCAGCGTCGACAAGGAGCCGGTGTCGACCGACGCCCCCTTCAACCGCTGTGTCGTCTCCGAGGGGGCGTCCCTGGTGTGCGCGGGCGACGAGGTCCTGGCGACCCGCTTCGCCCTGGCGGACGGCCGCAACACCTGGAGCCTGCCCATCGACGGGACGGCCGACGACATCGGCACCAGCAGCTCGGCCGGGGGCACGATCATCGGCGCCCGCGACGGCCGCGTGTACGCCTACGGCGCCGACGACCGGCCCGTCGCCGACGAAGAGGTGACCCCGACCCGCTTCACGGTCCAGTCCCTGGACGCCGAGACCGGCAAGGTGATCTGGAAGACGGTCACCGGCGACAGCGACGAGGCCGAGGAACCGAGCAGCGACCACGGCGCCTCCGTCGCCGTGCCCGAGGGCGTGATCACCGCCTACGGCAAGAAGGGCGATGAGTACGCCCTGCTCGGCGCCGACGACGGCAGGATCCGCTGGAAGCAGCGGTTCCCCGAGCCGAACGCGCAGATATGCCTGCTCCGCAGCGCTGCCCGGCACGGGTACCTGGTCTGCCAGAAGTGGGACGACGACGAGGTCGCCGCCACGGACATCTCCCAGCTCGACCCGGCGACCGGACAGGCCCGCTGGACCGTGCGGCTCAAGGGGGACAAGGACGTCGTAGGACAAGCCGACGGACGTCTGATCGTGCTCGGCACGACCGGCGAGCACCGCTCGTTGACCCTGATCAACGCCTCGTCCCACATCCGGACGAGCGTGCGGCTGTCCGAGCCCCAGCCCGAGGGCTCCACCCCGACCCTCCTGCGCGGCAGGCTCTACTTCACGCTCCCCACCGGCGGCGTACGCGCGGTCGATCCGCGGACCGGTGAGCAGCTCTGGGCGAGCGACTCGGGAGTGGAGCAGGCGGGTCCTCCCACCGCCTCGGCCACCCACCTCTACATCTCGTCCGTCAGCGGCCGCCTGGCCGTCCTCGACCTGGGCACCGGAGCCGTCGAGGCCACCCGCGGCGGCCGGGACGACGGCGGCACCATCGACTTCCCCGTCATAGCCGCCCCACCGGTCCTCGTCGGCGACGCCCTCTACGTCCCGTACGGCATCCGCTCCGTGTACACCGTGGACGTACGAACCCTCTGACCCGGTACGACACGAAGGGCCCGGTTCCGAGGAACCGGGCCCTTCGCAGTACAGAGCGGGCGACGGGAATCGAACCCGCGTAGCTAGTTTGGAAGACTAGGGCTCTACCATTGAGCTACGCCCGCACAGGACGCGCCGCAGGTCGGACGACCGCGGCACAGAAGGCATCGTAGCGGGTCGGGACCCCTCGCCGCACACCCCGTAAATGCGGCAGCTGTGCTGCCTGCGGGCATGTACCCTACGTGTCGCACCAGACGGGGTGTGGCGCAGCTTGGTAGCGCGTCCGCTTTGGGAGCGGAAGGCCGTGGGTTCAAATCCCGCCACCCCGACCATCAGCAGTGATCTTCATTCCTGATCGCCTTTTGGGGCGTGTAGCCGCTGCGGTTACTATGCAAGCTGCGCGCCCGTGTGTCTCTCGTCTGATGTAGTCCTCAGGGCGGCTAATCCGCCGGAGCCGTTCTGGCCCCGGCAGAATCCAAGAAGTCAGCCACAAGGAGACCGAACCGTGAAGAGCGCCGTGGAGACCCTGAACCCGACTCGGGTTCGGCTCACTGTCGAGGTGCCCTTCGAGGAGCTCAAGGACAGCCTCGACGCGGCGTACAAGAAGATCAACCAGCAGGTCACGGTGAAGGGCTTCCGCAAGGGCAAGATCCCGGCCCGCGTCATCGACCAGCGGTTCGGCCGTGGTGCTGTGCTGGAGGAGGCCGTCAACGACGCGCTTCCGAAGTTCTACACCGAAGCGGTCAACGAGGCCGAGCTGGACGTCCTGGGCCAGCCCGAGGTCGACATCACCGAGCTGAAGGACGGCGACACGCTGAACTTCACCGCCGAGGTCGACATCCGTCCGTCCCTGGAGCTCCCCGAGGACTTCTCCTCCATCGAGGTCGAGGTCGACGCCGTCGAGGTCAGCGACGAGGACGTCGAGAAGTCGGTGGAGCAGCTCCGTGAGCGCTTCGCCTCCACCTCCCCGGTCGAGCGTGCCGCCGAGGACGGCGACGTCATCACGATCGACCTGGAGGCCAAGGTCGACGGAGAGGTGCTGGAGGACGGCATCGCCAGCGGTGTGTCCTACACCATCGGCTCCGGCGAGCTGCTCGAGGGCATCGACGACGCCGTGAAGGGCCTGGAGGCCGGTGGCGAGGCCACCTTCACCTCCGAGCTCAAGGGCGGCTCCGCGGCCGGCAAGGAGTCCGAGGTCACCGTCAAGGTCACCCAGGTCGCCGCCCGCGAACTGCCGGAGCTGGACGACGAGTTCGCGCAGCTCGCCTCCGAGTTCGACACCCTCGACGAGCTCAAGGCCGACAGCCGCAAGCGCCTCGAGAACATGAAGCAGTACGACCAGGCCACGCAGGCCCAGGAGCGCGTCCTGGAGAAGCTGCTCGACCTGGTCGAGGTCCCGGTCCCCGAGAAGCTGCTCGAGGACGAGGTCAACACCCGTAAGCACAACCTCGAGCACCACCAGCTCGGCCAGATGGGCCTCGACCTCGAGAAGTACCTCGAGATCCAGGGCAAGACGGTCGAGGAGTTCGAGACCGAGACCAAGGACGCCGCGGTCAAGGGCATCAAGACCCAGTTCGTCCTCGACGAGCTGGTCAAGCGCGAGAAGCTGAACGTCAACCAGGAGGAGCTCACCGAGCACCTCATGCGTCGCGCCGCTTCCTCCGGCATGTCCCCCGACCAGTTCGCCCAGGCGGTCGTCGAGGGCGGCCAGGTTCCGCTCCTCGTCGGCGAGGTCGCCCGCGGCAAGGCCCTGGCCGTCGTGGTCGAGGCCGCCACGGTGAAGGACACCAACGGCGAGGTCATCGACCTGGACGACGAGGACGAGGTCGACGAGGTGGAGACGGCCACCGAGGTCGCCGCCGAGGCCACCGAGGCGGACGCCACGGACGCCGACACGGAGAAGACCGAGGGCTGAGCCCACGGCACCGAGCAGGTCGTAGGACGGGCCCCTGGGGACTTTCCCGGGGGCCCGTCCTGTCACCTGGGGCGGCGCGACGGGCCACAGACAACCCGCAGCCGCCCATGTACGAAAAGTCACCACGACGCTACGCCCCCGGCGAACAGCCCCGTATCCGGGATTCCCCGAAGGGACCAGCGCGTTAGGGTCCATGAATACGAGGGCAGTGGAGTCCCCGAACAGCTCCAGCCCACAGGGAACACGTGAAGACGGCCCGGCGCCGTCGTAAGACGAGCAGGTGGATACGTGACGAATCTGATGCCCTCCGCCGCCGGTGAGCCCAACTTCGGTGGTGGCCTCGGCGACCAGGTCTACAACCGGCTGCTCAACGAGCGGATCATCTTCCTCGGCCAGCCGGTCGACGACGACATCGCGAACAAGATCACCGCACAGCTGCTGCTCCTTGCCGCGGACCCGGACAAGGACATCTACCTCTACATCAACAGCCCCGGCGGCTCGATCACGGCCGGCATGGCGATCTACGACACCATGCAGTACATCAAGAACGACGTGGTGACGATCGCCATGGGCCTCGCCGCCTCCATGGGCCAGTTCCTGCTCAGCGCCGGCACCCCCGGCAAGCGCTTCGCGCTGCCGAACGCCGAGATCCTCATCCACCAGCCCTCCGCCGGCCTCGCCGGCTCGGCCTCGGACATCAAGATCCACGCCGAGCGGCTGCTGCACACCAAGAAGCGCATGGCTGAGCTGACCTCCCAGCACACCGGTCAGTCGTTCGAGGAGATCACCCGCGCCTCCGACCGCGACCGCTGGTTCGACGCCGACGAGGCCAAGGAGTACGGCCTCATCGACGAGGTCATCACCACGGCCGCCAACATGCCGGGCGGCGGCGGCACCGGGGCCTGAGGCCCCCTGCAAGCCCTCAGCCGACCGCCTCAGCCTCTAGGAGACAGAAAGTGAACGACTACCCCGGCAGCGGCCTGTACGACCGCACGCGCGCCGAGTACACGGGTCCCTCCGCGGAGTCCCGCTACGTCATCCCGCGCTTCGTCGAGCGCACCTCGCAGGGCATTCGCGAGTACGACCCGTACGCGAAGCTCTTCGAGGAGCGCGTGATCTTCCTCGGCGTCCAGATCGACGACGCCTCCGCCAACGACGTCATGGCGCAGCTGCTGTGCCTGGAGTCGATGGACCCGGACCGTGACATCTCGGTCTACATCAACAGCCCCGGTGGCTCCTTCACCGCGCTGACCGCGATCTACGACACGATGCAGTTCGTGAAGCCGGACGTCCAGACGGTCTGCATGGGTCAGGCGGCCTCCGCCGCGGCGATCCTGCTGGCCGCCGGTACGCCGGGCAAGCGCATGGCGCTGCCGAACGCCCGTGTGCTGATCCACCAGCCCTACAGCGAGACCGGCCGCGGTCAGGTCTCCGACCTGGAGATCGCCGCCAACGAAATCCTCCGGATGCGCGCGCAGCTGGAGGAGATGCTGGCCAAGCACTCGACCACGCCGATCGAGAAGATCCGCGAGGACATCGAGCGCGACAAGATCCTCACGGCCGAGGAGGCGCTCTCCTACGGTCTGATCGACCAGATCATCTCCACTCGGAAGATGAACAACGCAGCCGTCCGCTAGTCGGAGGCTGTATTGTCTGCCGCCCCTTGGCCCGGTTCGTGTGCTTTGACACGCTGCACGTCAAAGTGAACCGCGCCAAGGGGGGCCCGAACGGGGGGCCCGGCAAGGTACCGTCGGAATAAGGCAGCACCAGGAGCCGCTGGACCTAGGCGTCTCCCAGGCGAAGGGGAAGCACACCGTGGCACGCATCGGTGACGGCGGCGATCTGCTCAAGTGCTCGTTCTGCGGCAAGAGCCAGAAGCAGGTCAAGAAGCTCATCGCAGGGCCTGGTGTGTACATCTGCGACGAGTGCATCGATCTCTGCAACGAGATCATCGAGGAAGAACTCGCGGAGACGAGCGAGGTGCGCTGGGAGGAACTCCCCAAGCCCCGCGAGATCTACGAGTTCCTCGAGGGCTATGTGGTGGGCCAGGAGGCGGCCAAGAAGGCGCTGTCCGTGGCGGTCTACAACCACTACAAGCGCGTCCAGGCCGGCGAGAACGGCGGCGGCAACGGCCGTGACGACGCGATCGAGTTGGCGAAGTCCAACATCCTCCTGCTGGGCCCCACGGGCTCCGGCAAGACCCTTCTCGCCCAGACCCTGGCCCGCATGCTCAACGTCCCGTTCGCCATCGCCGACGCGACGGCGCTGACGGAGGCGGGTTACGTGGGCGAGGACGTCGAGAACATCCTCCTGAAGCTCATTCAGGCGGCGGACTACGACGTCAAGAAGGCCGAGACGGGCATCATCTACATCGACGAGATCGACAAGGTGGCCCGTAAGAGCGAAAACCCGTCGATCACACGCGATGTGAGCGGCGAGGGCGTCCAGCAGGCCTTGCTGAAGATCCTCGAAGGCACCACGGCCTCGGTCCCGCCGCAGGGTGGACGCAAGCACCCGCACCAGGAGTTCATCCAGATCGACACGACGAACGTCCTGTTCATCGTGGGCGGTGCCTTCGCGGGCCTGGAGAAGCTCATCGAGTCCCGGGCCGGCGCCAAGGGAATCGGCTTCGGTGCGACGATCCGCTCCAAGCGTGAGCTGGAGGCCAAGGACCAGTTCGAGGACGTCATGCCCGAGGACCTGGTCAAGTTCGGCATGATCCCCGAGTTCATCGGCCGCCTCCCGGTGATCACCTCGGTCCACAACCTGGACCGCGAGGCCCTCCTCCAGATCCTGATCGAGCCGCGCAACGCCCTGGTCAAGCAGTACCAGCGCCTCTTCGAACTCGACGGTGTGGAGCTGGACTTCGAGCGCGAGGCCCTCGAAGCCATCGCCGACCAGGCCATCCTCCGCCAGACCGGCGCCCGGGGCCTGCGCGCCATCATGGAGGAAGTCCTCCAGGGCGTCATGTACGAGATCCCGTCCCGCAAGGACGTGGCCCGCGTCGTCATCACCGCGGACGTCGTCCACTCCAACGTCAACCCGACCCTGATCCCCCGCGACGCCCGCAACGGCCGCGGCCCGGGAGAGGCGAAGACGGCGTAACACCCGCCGCGCACAAGAACGAACGAAGGGGCCCCGGTCAATTGACCGGGGCCCCTTCGTAGTTCGGGTGCGTCAGATCTTGACGCGGACTTCCTTGCGGAGCTTGGCGGTGATTGCGGCCGCCTCCGTCGGGTCGGTCTCCTTGCCGGCCGCGAGGTCGGCGAACTCCATCGGCATCACGAACCCGACCGTGCTGTGGTCGCCCCAGATGCAGTACGTCATGCTCATCTCGGCCGGCGCGCCCGCCCCGGACTCGGTGTTCTTCATCGTGGCCTGCTGGCACTTGAGGACGGTGCCGTCGAACCCCTCGGGGGTGTAGGCCTTCGGCTCGTCCTTGAAGGTGACGTCCTCGTCGGCGGCGTCCTTCTTCATGTAGGCGAAGAGCCCGTCGACCGCCTTCTCGGGGTCCTCGATCTCGCCGTAGACACCACCGAAGGACAGCAGCTTGCCCGCCAGCGGGTTGTTCGCGTCCTCGCCCGCCTGGTACGACGCGTTGACGTCCTTGGGGTTCTTCACGCCCCACTTCGCGGCGTCCTTCAGATCCTCCTCGGTCATCGCGCCGTCGGAGTTGTCGCCCTCGCTCTTCTTGTACTCGGTGAGGACCGTGGCCGGAGTGGTCAGCTTGTGCGGGCCGTCGTCTCCGGCGGCCGAGTCGCTGCCACCGCCACCGAGGACGAGGGCGGCCCCGACGGCGATCGCGGCCACTACCGCCACCGCGCCGATGATGAGGCCGATCTTCTTCTTGCCGCCACCCGGCGCCGGCGGCTGCGGCATGCCGTAGGGGGCCTGGCCGTAGGGCGGCTGCTGACCGTAGGGCTGGGTCTGCGGGGGCACGCCCTGCGGGGCCTGCTGCGGGTAGCCGTAGCCCGGCTGGGGCTGAGTGGGCTGCTGGGGGTAGCCGTAGCCGGGCTGGGGGGCCTGCGGCGGCTGCTGGCCGTACGGGCCCGGCTGACCGTACGGACCGGGCTGCTGGGGCTGCCCGCCGTACGGGCCCGGCTGGTTGTGACTCATTACTGGGTTCCCCTCCAGATGCTTATGTGTTCCGAACATCCTGGCGCAGGCACAGGCGACGCATTGCATCGGGGGCCCCACCGTTACAGAACAAAGCCGTTTCGGGACACGCCCGCGACACCCCTAAACTGAGCCCGTGACCGAGAATGCTCAGCAGCAGCCATCAGCGCCCGACACCGAACTGCCGACCCAGTACGCGCCGGCCGAGGTAGAGGGGGCGCTGTACGAGCGCTGGGTAGAACGCGGTTACTTCGCCGCCGACGCGAAGAGCGACAAGCCGGCGTACACCATCGTCATCCCGCCGCCGAACGTCACCGGTTCCCTGCACCTGGGCCACGCCTTCCAGCACACGCTCATGGACGCGCTGACCCGCCGTAAGCGCATGCAGGGTTACGAGTCGCTGTGGCTGCCCGGCATGGACCACGCCGGTATCGCGACCCAGAACAAGGTCGAGCAGCAGCTCGCCGAGGAGGGCAAGTCCCGCCACGATCTGGGGCGCGAGGAGTTCGTCGAGCGCGTCTGGCAGTGGAAGGAGGAGTACGGCGGCAAGATCCTCGGCCAGATGCGCCGCCTCGGCGACGGCGTCGACTGGGACCGCGAGCGGTTCACCATGGACGAGGGCCTGTCCAAGGCCGTTCTCACTATTTTCAAGAAGCTCTTCGACGACGAGCTGATCTACCGTGCCGAGCGCATCATCAACTGGTGTCCCCGGTGTCTCACCGCCATCTCCGACATCGAGGTCGAGTACCAGGAGGACGACGGCGAGCTCGTCTCCATCAAGTACGGCGAGGGCGAGGAGACGCTCGTCGTCGCCACCACCCGCGCCGAGACCATGCTCGGTGACACGGCCGTCGCCGTTCACCCCGACGACGAGCGGTACCGGCACCTCATCGGCAAGCGGATCAAGCTGCCGCTGACCGACCGCGCCATCCCCGTCGTCGCGGACACCCACGTCGACCCCGAGTTCGGCACCGGCGCCGTCAAGGTGACCCCCGCCCACGACCCCAACGACTTCGCGATCGGCCAGCGCCACGGCCTGGAGTCGATCACGGTCATGGACGAGCGTGCCGTCATCACGGTCCACGGTCCCTTCCAGGGCCTGGACCGCTTCGAGGCGCGCTCCGCGATCGTCGCGGCGCTGCGCTCGCAGGGCCGGATCGTCGCCGAGAAGCGGCCCTACGTCCACTCCGTGGGCCACTGCTCGCGCTGCAAGACGACCGTCGAGCCGCGCCTGTCCATGCAGTGGTGGGTCAAGGTCGGCCCGCTGGCCCAGGCCGCCGGTGACGCCGTCCGCGACGGCCGGGTCGCGATCCACCCCGCCGACATGTCGAAGCGCTACTTCGACTGGGTCGACAACATGCACGACTGGTGCATCTCGCGCCAGCTGTGGTGGGGCCACCGCATCCCGGTCTGGTACGGCCCCGACGGCGAGGTCGTCTGCGTCGGCCCCGACGAGGAGCCGCCGGCCGGCGAGGGCTGGCACCAGGACACCGACGTCCTCGACACCTGGTTCTCCTCCGGCCTGTGGCCGTTCTCCACGCTCGGCTGGCCCGAACAGACCGAGGACCTGCGGAAGTTCTACTCCACCGACGTCCTGCTGACCGGCCACGACATCATCTTCTTCTGGGTCGCCCGGATGATGATGTTCGGCCTCTACGCGATGGACGGCGAGGTCCCCTTCAAGACCATCGCCCTGACCGGTCTGGTCCGTGACGAGCGCGGCAAGAAGATGTCGAAGTCCTTCGGCAATGTCGTGGACCCGCTCGACTGGATGGACAAGTACGGCTCCGACGCCGTCCGCTTCACCCTCGCCAAGGGCGCCAACCCCGGTACCGACGTGCCGATCGGCGAGGACTGGGTCCAGGCCTCCCGGAACTTCGCCAACAAGATCTGGAACGCCACCCGCTTCGCGCTGATGAACGGCGCGACGATCGAGGGCCCGCTGCCGGAGCCGGAGAAGCTGTCCGCCACCGACCGGTGGATCCTCTCCCGCCTCAACAAGACGATCGCCGAAGTCGACGCGTACTACGACGACTTCCAGTTCGCCAAGCTCGCCGACGGCCTGTACCACTTCGCGTGGGACGAGGTCTTCGACTGGTACGTGGAGCTGTCCAAGACGACGTTCATGGCGGGCGGCGAGGGCGCCAAGGTCTCCGGCCGGGTCCTCGGCGAGGTCCTCGACGTCACGCTGAAGCTGCTGCACCCGATCGTCCCGTTCGTCACCGAGGCCCTCTGGACCACCCTCACGGGCGGCGAGTCGGTCGTCATCGCGGACTGGCCGAAGGACAGCGGCTTCCGTGACGAGCCGGCGGAGAAGGAGATCGAGAGCCTCCAGTCGGTCATCACCGAGGTCCGCCGCTTCCGCGCCGACCAGGGCCTCCAGCCCGGCCAGCGCGTCCCGGCCCGCCTGACCCTCGACGGCACGGCGCTGGCGCCCCACGAGGCCGCCATCCGTCAGCTGCTGCGCCTCCAGCCGGAGGGTGACGCCTTCACGGCCACGGCGACCCTCCCGGTCTCCGGCGCCGAGGTGGCCCTCGACCTCTCCGGCACCATCGACGTCGCGGCGGAGCGCAAGCGCCTCGCGAAGGACCTGGCGGCGGCACAGAAGGAGCGCCAGCAGGCCGAGGCCAAGCTCGGCAACGAGGCGTTCCTGGCGAAGGCCCCGGACAACGTGGTCGACAAGATCCGCGGCCGCCTGGCCAAGGCGGACGAGGACATCGCCCGCATCCAGTCCCAGCTGGACCGCCTGCCGCAGGCGTAGGGGTTTTACGGTGCTGAAGGCCCCCGGAACTGTTCGGTTCCGGGGGCCTTCACGCACCCAGGGGCGCGGGGCTGTATCGATATGCGGCTCCGCCGCGTGGGCGCGACCAGCCACATACGGCCCGCAGCCGCCGTGAATGACCAGCCACCCCACTCCATAGGGACTCTCTACCGCCCCCTCCGTAGACTGACCCCGTGAGCGACACCGACCCCTTCGACGAGATCATCGACGCCGAGACCGACCGCGACCCCGACCTCGCGGTCATCGAGGCCGGCAGCCGAACCCTCCGCACCCAGGGCACCCCGCCGGAGGCGCAGGTACCCGCCCGCCCGGAGGACCCCGCGGTCGACAAGGCCCTGCGCGAGGTCGAGGCGGAGCTCGCCGGCCGCTGGGGCGAGACCAAGCTGGAGCCCTCCGTCAGCCGGATCGCCGCGCTGATGGACGTGCTCGGCGAGCCGCAGCGGTCGTACCCCTCGATCCACATCACGGGCACGAACGGCAAGACCTCCACCGCCCGCATGATCGAGGCCCTCCTCGGCGCCTTCGAGCTGCGCACCGGCAGGTACACCAGCCCCCACGTGCAGTCGGTCACCGAGCGCATCAGCCTCGACGGGGCGCCGATCTCCGCCGAGCGCTTCATCGAGACGTACGACGACATCAAGCCGTACGTCGAGATGGTCGACGCCCAGCAGCAGTTCCGGCTGTCGTTCTTCGAGGTGCTGACCGGCATGGCGTACGCCGCCTTCGCCGACGCCCCCGTGGACGTGGCCGTCGTCGAGGTCGGGATGGGCGGCACCTGGGACGCCACCAACGTCATCGACGGTGACGTCGCCGTCGTGACCCCCATCGACCTGGACCACACCGACCGGCTCGGCGAGACTCCCGGCGAGATCGCCAAGGAGAAGTCCGGCATCGTCAAGCAGGACGCGACGGTCATCCTGGCGCAGCAGCCGGTGGACGCCGCGCAGGTGCTGCTGAAGAAGGCCGTCGAGGTCGACGCCACCGTGGCCCGCGAGGGGCTGGAGTTCGGGGTCGTGGCGCGGCAGGTCGCGGTCGGCGGGCAGCTGCTCACCCTGCGCGGACTGGGCGGGGAGTACGAGGAGGTCTACCTCCCGCTGCACGGCGCCTACCAGGCGCACAACGCCGCCGTGGCGCTCGCCGCCGTCGAGGGCTTCTTCGGTGTCGGCTCGCAGCGGCCCGAGCCGCTGGACATCGACACCGTCCGCAAGGCGTTCGCGGCCGTGTCGTCGCCGGGGCGGCTGGAGGTCGTACGGCGCTCTCCCACCGTCGTGCTGGACGCCGCGCACAACCCCGCGGGCGCCCGGGCCACCGCCGACGCGATCGGTGAGGCCTTCGACTTCAGCCGGCTGATCGGTGTGGTCGGGGCCAGTGGCGACAAGAACGTACGAGGTCTCCTGGAGGCCTTCGAGCCGATCTTCGCGGAGATCGTGATCACCCAGAACTCCAGTCACCGCGCCATGGACGCCGACGAGTTGGCCGCGATCGCCGTCGAGGTGTTCGGCGAGGAGCGCGTACAGGTCGAGCCGCGGCTGCCCGACGCGCTGGAGGCCGCGATCACGCTGTCCGAGGAGGAGGGCGAGTTCGCGGGCGGCGGTGTGCTCGTCACCGGTTCCGTCATCACCGTAGGCGAGGCCCGGCTGCTGCTGGGGAAGGGCTGAATCCCAAGAATGCGTACTCTCTGTTCCTCGACGCTGATCGGCGAGTTCTTCATCATCGGCTTCGCCGGTCTGGTCGCGATGAAGGACGACGACCTGTCCGCGGGCACGGTGTGGACGGTCAGCGGTATCGCCATGTTCCTGTGTCTGGCGCTGTGCGGTGTGATCACCCGGCCCGGTGGCATCGCGTTCGGCTGGGCCCTGCAGATCGCCCTCGTCGCCTCCGGGTTCGTGGTGCCGACGATGTTCTTCCTGGGGGCGGTCTTCGCGGCGCTGTGGTGGGCCTCGGTGCACTACGGGCGGAAGGTCGACGAGGCGAAGGCGAGGTTCGCCGCGCAGGCGGACTCCACTACACCTGACGCTGCGTGACCGGCCGGCGGACACGCCGGGTAACCTCATCACCCCGCACACTTCTGATCACAAGGAGCCTCACGTGAGCCAGCGCACCCTCGTCCTGCTCAAGCCCGACGCCGTCCGTCGTGGCCTGACAGGCGAGATCATCAGCCGTATCGAGCGCAAGGCCGGCTGGCAGATCACCGCGCTGGAGCTGCGCACCCTGGACCAGGACACGCTGGAGCAGCACTACGGCGAGCACAAGGGCAAGCCCTTCTACGAGCCGCTGGTGGAGTTCATGGCCTCCGGCCCGGTCGTGGCGCTGATCGTCGAGGGCGAGCGGGTCATCGAGGGCGTGCGCGCGCTGGCCGGCCCCACCGACCCGATCGCCGCCGCCCCCGGCTCCATCCGCGGGGACTACGGCGTGATCGTCCGCGAGAACCTGATCCACGCCTCCGACTCCGAGGAGTCCGCGGAGCGCGAGGTCAAGATCTTCTTCCCCGGGCGTGCGTAGGTTTCGTGGCTTTTTCTGACGGGCCGTCACCGCGCCCGTCGGCCTGACCTGGGACGGCCGTATCTTTTCGGCCGTCCTTCGGCATATGCGTGCCGATCGGGGGAACGGGTGCCCCCGATGGACCGTCTCCACAAGCGCGGCGGCGTTTCATCTGCTGACAATGGCGAAGACCCTCGCGCGGTGTTCGCGTAGGCGCCACTACGATGGAAGCCTTCACGTCACCGCACCCACTTCGCCGTCCTGAAAAAGCCCTCAAGCTCCCAGGAAGGCCAGACGAATCCTGATGGGGAACTCAATGTCGTTCATCGGCCGTGACATGGCTGTCGACCTCGGGACCGCCAACACGCTGGTGTACGTCAGGGGTCGCGGGATCGTACTCAACGAGCCGTCCGTCGTCGCGATCAACACCAACACCGGTGGCATCCTGGCGGTCGGCGCCGAAGCGAAGAAGATGATCGGGCGCACGCCCGGCAACATCGTTGCCGTGCGTCCGCTGAAGGACGGCGTCATCGCCGACTTCGAGATCACCGAGCGGATGCTCCGCTACTTCATCCTGAAGATCCACAAGCGGCGGTATCTGGCTCGGCCGCGCGTCGTCGTGTGTGTCCCCTCGGGCATCACCGGTGTCGAGCGCCGTGCCGTCATCGAGGCGTCGTCCCAGGCCGGCGCCCGCCAGGTGCACATCATCGAGGAGCCCATGGCCGCGGCCATCGGTTCCGGCCTGCCGGTCCACGAGGCCACGGGCAACATGGTGGTGGACATCGGCGGCGGCACGACGGAGGTCGCGGTCATCTCGCTCGGCGGGATCGTCACCGCCCAGTCCATCCGCGTGGCGGGTGACGAGCTGGACAGTTCGATCATCCAGCACATCAAGAAGGAGTACTCGCTCCTCCTCGGTGAGCGGACGGCCGAGCAGATCAAGATCACGATCGGTTCGGCGTACGACCTCGACGCTGACGAGCACACCGAAATCCGCGGCCGGGACCTCGTCTCCGGGCTGCCCAAGACCGTCGTCATCTCGGCCGCCGAAGTCCGCAAGGCGATCGAGGAACCCGTCAACGCGATCGTGGACGCGGTCAAGACGACCCTCGACAAGTGCCCGCCCGAGCTGTCCGGCGACATCATGGACCGCGGAATCGTTCTGACCGGCGGCGGAGCCCTGCTGCGCGGCCTCGACGAGCGGCTGCGGCGCGAGACCGGCATGCCGATCCACATCGCCGAGGACCCGCTGGACAGCGTGGCGCTCGGCTCCGGCAAGTGCGTGGAGGAGTTCGAGGCGCTCCAGCAGGTGCTGGACGCCCAGCCGCGCAGATGACGTAACTCTTCGATTCCGCCGTACGAGATGATCTCCTCTCGTACGGCGGATCGTTGATATAGAGGCATAAGCTCGCCCATAAGCATCCGCGAGCCTCTGTACACCCGCCTACCTGAACACTGCACATTCCTATGAGGAAGGCACGGCCGCCGCACGTGAGGGACACACGAGAGAGCCGGCTGCTCCTGGTGCTGCTGATCGCCATCGCGTTCGCACTGATCACGGTGGACATCCGCGGTGGGGAGGACTCACCGGTCGACGGTGCCCGCCAGGTCGCGGCCACGGTTTTCGGCCCCATCGAGGACGGTGTGTCCTCCGCCGTGAACCCGGTCGGCAACGCGGTCTCCGCGATCCGGGACTCCGGCGAGCGGCACGACCGGCTCGCCGCGCTGGAGAAGGAGAACGCGGCCCTCAAGGCGAAACTCGGCAGCGACGACCGCAACGCCAGCCGCCTCAAGCAGCTCGACAAGATGCTGAACGTCTCGGCCGAGGGCCAGTACGGCATCAAGGGCGCCGAGGTCATCGCCATAGGAGCGGCCCAGGGCTTCTCCTGGACCATCACCATCGACGTCGGCTCCGACGACGGCATCAAGCGCGACATGACCGTCCTCAACGGCGACGGACTGGTGGGCCGCGTGACGACCGTCGGCCCGAACACCGCCACCGTGCTCCTCGCCAACGACCCCGACTTCACCGTCGGCACCCGCATGGAGGCCGGCGACGAGCTCGGCTTCGCTTCCGGGCAGGGCGACCGCCCGCTGCGCGTCGAACTCCTCAACGGCAAGGCCGAGGTGAAGAAGGGCGACCGTCTCGTCACCTTCGGCTCCCAGGCCGACAAGCCCTTCGTGCCCGGCGTCCCCGTCGGTGTCGTCTCCCGCGTCGACCCCTCCGGCGGCGACCTCACCCGCACCCTCTACGTCACGCCGTACGTCAGCTTCACCAAGCTCGACATCGTCGGCGTCGTCGTCGAGGCCCCGAAGAAGGACCCGCGCGACACGGTGCTCCCCGACAAGCCGAAGCCGACCCCCCGGCCGACCGTCACCGTCACGGTGACCCCGTCCGCCAACGCCCCTGTCGACGGCCAGTTCGAGCAAGAGCAGTAGGAGCTGATTCCCCTTGCGTGTCAACCGGATCCTGCTCTCCACCTCCCTCGTCGTCGTCGCCCTGGTCCTCCAGGTCAGCGTCCTGTCCCGGCTCCACCTCCCGGGCGCCGTCCCGGACCTGCTGCTGCTGACCGTCCTCGGTCTCGCGATGGTCTACGGCCATGTCGGCGGCGCCCTCGTCGGCTTCGGCGCGGGACTGCTGGCCGACCTCGCGCCGCCCGCCGACCACGCGGCCGGGCGCTACGCGCTGGTGCTGTGCGTCATCGGCTACCTCGCCGGGCTCGCCAAACCGGAGAACGGCAGACTCAAGTCGGCCACCGGCCCGATGCTCGTCGTGGTCGCCGCCGCCGTCGGCACGACCCTGCTCTACGCCGGTGTCGGCGCCCTCGTCGGCGACACCGCCGCCCGCCATGTCGGACTCGGCAGCCTGCTGTTCACGGCCGCGCTGTACGACCTGCTCCTCGCGCCCTTCGTCGTCCCCGGGATCATGGCGCTCGCCCGCCGTGCGGAGAACGACCCCCTCGCGGAGACCAACACCTCCGCCAAGAAGGCCACCGACATCTCCTCCGGCTGGCTCTCCTCCGGCACGGGTCTCAAGATCGGCGGCCAGCGCGGCGGACTCGGCTCGCTGAAGACCAAGGCCCGGACCCGGACCGCGCGCGTCGGCCGTATCAAGGGAGTCAAGCGGCTGTGACCGCAGGTGAGTTCACTCGAACGGGTTTCCTGGTGAGGAACGTCGTCTCACAGGTCAGCCGTTCATCATTCGTACGCGCACACAACTCGGCGCACTGAGAGGGGGCGGCAGCCGCAGTGACCAACATCCCCGAGACCGGTCGGACTCCACGGGTCCAGATCCGGCTCATCGTGATCCAGATCCTCGTCCTGTCCCTCCTCGGCACCCTCGGCGGGCGCCTGTGGTACCTCCAGATCCGCGAGGGCGACGAGTACGCCAAGGAGGCGTCCGGCAACCACGTCCAGCAGGTCGTGGAACCCGCCGTCCGCGGCTCGATCCTGGACGCGCGCGGCGTACCGATCGCCGACAACGAGACACGGCTCGTGGTCTCCGCCTCCCGCACCGACCTGCTGAAGATGAAGGACGACGGCAAGGCCGTCCTCACCAAGCTCGCCGGGGTCCTCGGTATGAAGCCCGAGGAGGTCATGCAGAAGGTCCGGCTGTGCGACGCCGAGACCCCCCAGCCCTGCTGGAACGGCTCGCCGTACCAGCCGATCCCCATCACCGACGAGGCCACCGCCAAGCAGGCACTCCAGATCCGCGAGCGCGCCGAGGACTTCCCCGGCATCACCGCCGAGCCCGAGGCCGTGCGCCGCTACGCGAGCCCCGGCAAGGCCAACACCGCCCAGGTCCTCGGCTATCTCTCCCCGGTCACCGACGAGGAGATCACCGAGGCCCAGGACACCGACTCGCCCTATCTGCGCTCCGACCAGGTGGGCCGCAGCGGACTGGAGCGCGAGTACGACAAGGAGCTGCGCGGCAAGGCCGGCGTCACCCGCTACGAGGTCGACAACCTCGGCCGCGTCATCGGCCAGGCCGCCAGCGACGACGCCCAGCCCGGCTCCAACCTCGTCACCAGCATCGACGCCCGCGTCCAGCGGGTCGCCGAGTACGAACTGAACGACGCGATGAAGAAGGCCCGCGACGTCTTCGACGACAACACCGGCGAAAACTACAAGGCCGACTCCGGCGCCGTCGTCGTCATGGAGGCCAAGACCGGCCGCGTCGTCGCCATGGCCTCCAACCCGACCTACGACCCGAACGCCTGGGTCGGCGGCATCTCCGCCAAGGACTACACCAAGCTGACGGGCAAGGACTCCAACTACCCGCTGCTCAACCGGGCCATCCAGGGCCAGTCGGCACCCGGCTCCATCTTCAAGGTGGTCCCGACCGCCGCCGCGATCAACGCCGGGTACTCCTTCGACGGCCCCTACGACTGCTCGAGCTCGTACTCGATCGGCGGCCAGGTCTTCAAGAACTTCGAGACCAAGGGATACGGCCCGATCAGCCTCGGCCGCGCCCTGGAGGTCTCCTGCGACACCGTCTTCTACCGGCTCTCCCACGAGGAGTGGAAGAAGGACGGCGGCACCAAGCCGAAGAAGGACGCCAAGAACTGGTTCTACAAGACGGCCCACCAGTTCGGCCTCGGCGCCGAGACCGGCATCGACCTGCCCAACGAGGTCACCGGCCGCATCCCGGACCGCCAGTGGAAGATCGACTACTGGAAGGCCAACAAGGACGCCTGGTGCAAGACCGGCAAGAAGGGCGGCACCTACGCCGAGCAGATCGCCTACGAGAACTGCCTCGAAGGCAATCTGATGCGCGCCGGTGACTCCGTCAACTACTCCATCGGACAGGGCGACACCCTCGTCACCCCCATCCAGATGGCCACCATCTACGCGGCGATCTCCAACGGCGGCACCCTCTACACCCCGTCCGTCGGCAAGGCCATCGTCAGCGCGGACGGCAAGACCGTCGACGAGATCAAGCCCAAGACACACGGCAAGCTGCCCATAAGCAAGAAGACGCTGGCCGAGATGGACGACGCGCTCGCGGGCGTCGCCACCCGCGGCACCGCCGCCTGGCGGTTCGGCGGCTGGCCGCAGGACGAGATCCCGATGCACGCCAAGACCGGTACCGCCGAGGTCTACGGCAAGCAGACGACGTCCTGGTTCGCCACGTACACCAAGGACTACACGGTCGTCATGACCATCTCCCAGGGTGGTACGGGCTCCGGAGCCTCCGGCCCCGCCGTGCGCAACATCTACAACGCGCTGTACGGCGTCGCCGCCGACGGCACCATCAACAAGAAGAACGCCCTGCTGCCCACCCCGCAGAAGAGCCTGCCGAAGGTCCAGACGGACGGCACCATCAAGTCCCCGAAGGTCGGCAAGGACCCGGCCAAGGAACAGCGGGTGAGCCAGGAAGGCACGCCCGAGCCGGACGAGACGCAGCTGGCGGCGACCGTGGAGAACAGGGCGACAGGCAACCGCAACACCCGCAGGCGGCGCCACAGGCGAGGTAGCCGGAGGATGTGCACATGACCGGCAACAGCTTCTCCGTCTCCGGCTACGGGCCCGAGCGGGCGGGCTGGACGCGGCTGTTCGCCCGCGACTCGCTGGCCCGCCGGCTGGACTGGCCGATACTGTTCGCGGCCCTCGCCCTGTCGCTGATCGGCTCCCTGCTGGTCTTCTCGGCCACCCGCAACCGCACCGAGATCAACCAGGGCGACCAGTACTACTTCCTGTTCCGCCACCTCATGAACACCGGCATCGGCTTCGCCTTGATGATCGGCACCGTCTGGCTCGGCCACCGCGCCCTGCGCACAGCCGTGCCGATCCTCTACGGCGCCTCGGTGTTCCTGATCCTGATGGTGCTCACACCACTCGGCTCCACGGTCAACGGCGCCCACTCGTGGATCGTCATCGGCGGCGGCTTCTCGCTCCAGCCCTCGGAGTTCGTGAAGGTCACGATCATCCTCGGCATGGCGATGCTGCTGGCGGCCCGGGTCGACGCGGGCGACAAGCCCTACCCCGACCATCGCACCGTCCTCCAGGCACTGGGCCTGGCCGCCGTACCGATGCTCGTCGTCATGCTGATGCCCGACCTCGGGTCGGTCATGGTCATGGTCATCATCGTGCTCGGCGTGCTGCTGGCCTCGGGCGCCTCCAACCGCTGGGTCTTCGGCCTGCTCGGCGCGGGCACGATGGGTGCGCTCGCGGTCTGGCAGCTCGGCGTCCTGGACGACTACCAGATCGCCCGCTTCGCCGCCTTCGCCAACCCCAGCCTCGACCCGGCCGGCGTCGGCTACAACACCAACCAGGCGCGTATCGCGATCGGTTCGGGCGGACTGACGGGCTCGGGTCTGTTCCACGGCTCGCAGACGACGGGCCAGTTCGTGCCGGAGCAGCAGACCGACTTCGTGTTCACGGTGGCGGGGGAGGAGCTGGGCTTCGTCGGCGCGGGCCTGATCATCGTGCTGCTCGGTGTCGTGCTGTGGCGGGCCTGCCGTATCGCCCGCGAGACGACGGAGC
This sequence comes from Streptomyces sp. S3(2020), assembly GCF_013044505.1. Classification (GTDB taxonomy): domain Bacteria; phylum Actinomycetota; class Actinomycetes; order Streptomycetales; family Streptomycetaceae; genus Streptomyces. Next base: position 25,090 of record NZ_JABERD010000070.1, read on the forward strand.
TGTACGGCACGATCGTCGCCGCCGGGATCGTGGCCTGGTTCGCCTTCCAGGCCTTCGAGAACATCGGGATGACCCTGGGGATCATGCCGGTCACCGGTCTGCCGCTGCCGTTCGTGTCCTACGGCGGTTCGTCGATGTTCGCGGTGTGGGTGGCGGTGGGCCTGTTGCAGTCGATCAGGGTGCAGCGGCCGATGTCGGCGTAGCGCTGCCGTGGAGGGGGAGTGGGATGTCGGACGAGTACGTGGCCGTGTGCCCGGTCGGTGAGGAGCTGGTGAGCCGGCTCCTGGGCCTGGCGGAGCTGGATCTGACCGACGGCGAGGCCGTCGAGGCAGGGATCCGCGAGGCCGGCTGGCCCGACTGGTCGCAGGCGGTACAGGGGCCGGCGTACGAGGACACGCCCGACGTCCCCGACGCCACGCATGTCACACCGGACGGCCACTTCGTCACCGCCGACGGCGACGGCACGCTCCAGCTGCCCTTCGCCTACCTCTACACGGTCGACGGCGGCCTGCTCGACGAGGACATCTGGGGTCCCATACCCGGCTGGACCAGCCAGGAGGGTGCCTGGCGGCCGGAGTTCGACGCCCACTTCGCCACCGTCGTCCAGCTCTTCACCGACCGGCTCGGCCTGCCGGACCACGACATCCGCCGGCCCAGGTACGACAGCCGGTACGTCAGCTGGCGCCTGGAACACACCGTGGTGATCGTCGGGCAGGGCCCCGAACCGATGTCGTACCACCAGTTCGAGGACGCCCATGTCCTTCTGGTCTCCCGGACGGCGAAGGACGCGCCGTTCCCGGAAGGCGAGGCGATGCGGGCGCTGGTCACCTCCTGATACCCGGCGGTTTGCCCAGGATTCACGGTCGGTGCCCTCTGCCGTCGCGGCCCGACTGCGTCTAGATTCAGTTCATGGCGGACACAAAGCGCGAGATCGAGCGGAAGTACGAGTCCGACGACAGCGGGCTGCCCGACCTCACCGGCGTCGCCGGGGTCGCAGCCGTCATCGACAAGGGTGTCGCCCACCTGGACGCCACCTACTACGACACCGACCACGACGACCTCATCGCGGCCTCGATCACCCTGCGCCGCCGCACCGGCGGCGCCGACGCCGGCTGGCACCTGAAGTTCCCCGTCTCGCCCGGTGTACGGGACGAGATCCAGGCACCGCTCTCCGACGCCGTCCCCCGCACCCTGGCGGGCCTCGTCCGCTCGCGCGTCCGCGACGCCGATCTGCTGCCCGTCGTCCGACTGCGCTCGGAGCGGGACGTACGCCATCTCGTCGACGCCGAGGGCGCACTGCTCGCCGAGGTCAGCGTGGACGCCGTACGCGCCGAGCGGCTCACCGGAGGCAGCGGCGGCGCCACCCAGTGGACCGAGATCGAGGTGGAGCTCGCCGACGGCGGCGACCAGGCCTTCCTCGACAAGGTCGAGAAACGGCTGAAGAAGGCGGGCGTACGGCCGTCGGGGTCGGCGTCGAAGCTGGCGCGGGCGCTGGCGGAGACCGGCGGGGTGAAGCGGCGGAAGGTGGCCAGGAAGGCACCGGAGACCGCCGGGGACCATGTGCTGGCCTACCTCCGGGCCCAGCGGGACGCGATCGTCGAGCTCGACCCGGCCGTTCGGCGGGACGTGTACGACTCCGTGCACCGCATGCGCGTCGCCACCCGGCGGATGCGCAGCGCCTTCAGGTCGTACGGCAAGATCCTCGACCGCGCCGTCACCGACCCGATCGGCGAGGAGCTGAAGTGGCTCGCGGGTGAGCTGGGCGTGGACCGGGACCAGGAGGTCCTGACGGAACGTCTGACCAACGCCCTCGACGAACTGCCGCGCACCTTGCTGGCGGGCCCGGTCCGCACCCGCCTGCGCACCTGGTCGCACGCCCGCAGCGGCGGATCACGCCGGCGCCTCATCGCCGTACTGGACGGGAAGCGGTATCTGGAGCTGCTGGGCGCTCTGGACGCCCTGGTGGCGGGCCCGCCGTTCCTGAAGGCGGCCGGCGGGAGGCCGTCCAAGGTCATCCCCAAGGCCGTACGCAAGGACTTCGGGAAGCTGACCGAGCTGGTCGAACAGGCACTGGAGGTGTCGCCCGGCGCCGACCGCGACCTCGCGATCCACGAGGCGCGCAAGAAGTGCAAGCGGACCAGGTACTCGGCGGAGGCGGCCGCCAAGGCGCTGGGCGAGCCCGCGGTCGATCTCGTCCGGTCGATGAAGTCCCTCCAGGGCCTGCTCGGCGATCACCAGGACAGCGTGATGACCCGCGAGGCCCTGCGTGATCTCGCAGGTCAGGCGCATGCCGCCGGGGAGAACGGGTTCACGTACGGGGTGCTGTACGGGCGCGAGGAGCGGCGGGCCGAGCTGGTCGAGCTGGACCTGCCCGTGACATGGCCGGCGATCAAGAGTTCGATGGAGGTCTGAGCGGAAGGACGGGGGCGGTCCACGATCGCGTTACGCTAGATGGTCACCCCTGTCAGTCCAGCCCACCACGAAGGTTCGCGAGATGCCTGCCGAAGTCGCTGCGGCCGCCGAGTCTGTGTTTCCGCAGCTCGAAGCTCTGCTCCCGCATGTGCAGAAGCCGATCCAGTACGTCGGCGGAGAACTCAACTCCACGGTCAAGCCGTGGGAGTCCTCTGACGTCCGCTGGGCCCTCATGTACCCGGACGCCTACGAGGTGGGCCTGCCCAACCAGGGCGTCATGATCCTCTACGAGGTCCTCAACGAGCAGGAGGGCGTCCTCGCCGAGCGCACGTACAGCGTGTGGCCGGACCTGGAGGCGCTGATGCGGGAGCATGGCGTCCCGCAGTTCACCGTGGACAGCCACCGGCCGGTGAAGGCCTTCGACGTGTTCGGGCTCAGCTTCTCCACGGAGCTCGGCTACACGAACATGCTGACGGCCCTCGACCTGGCGGGCATCCCGCTGGAGTCGCGCGACCGCGGCCTGGACGACCCCATCGTGCTGGCGGGCGGGCACGCGGCCTTCAACCCCGAGCCGATCGCGGACTTCATCGACGCGGCGATCATCGGCGACGGCGAGCAGGCCGTGCTCGACATGACGCGGATCATCCGCGACTGGAAGGCGGAGGGCCGGCCGGGCGGCCGCGAGGAGGTCCTCTTCCGTCTCGCGAAGACGGGCTCGGTGTACATCCCGGCGTTCTACGACGTGGAGTACCTCCCGGACGGCCGGATCGGCCGTGTCGTACCGAACAAGTCCGGTGTCCCGTGGCGGGTGTCCAAGCACACGGTCATGGACCTCGACGAGTGGCCCTACCCCAAGCAGCCGCTGGTCCCGCTTGCCGAGACCGTCCACGAGCGCATGTCCGTCGAGATCTTCCGCGGCTGCACCCGCGGCTGCCGCTTCTGCCAGGCGGGCATGATCACCCGCCCGGTGCGGGAGCGCTCGATCACGGGCATCGGCGAGATGGTCGAGAAGGGCCTCAAGGCGACGGGCTTCGAGGAGGTCGGCCTGCTCTCCCTGTCCTCGGCGGACCACACGGAGATCGGCGACATCGCGAAGGGCCTGGCGGACCGGTACGAGGAGGACAAGATCGGTCTGTCCCTCCCCTCCACCCGCGTCGACGCGTTCAACGTCGACCTGGCGAACGAGCTGACCCGCAACGGCCGCCGCTCGGGTCTGACCTTCGCCCCCGAGGGCGGCTCCGAACGCATGCGCAAGGTCATCAACAAGATGGTCTCCGAAGAGGACCTCATCCGGACGGTGGCCACGGCGTACGGCAACGGCTGGCGCCAGGTGAAGCTGTACTTCATGTGCGGTCTGCCGACGGAGACCGACGACGACGTCATGCAGATCGCCGACATGGCGATGAACGTCATCCAGAAGGGCCGCGAGGTCTCCGGCGCCAACGACATCCGCTGCACGGTGTCCATCGGCGGCTTCGTCCCCAAGCCCCACACGCCGTTCCAGTGGGCGCCCCAGCTCTCCGCCGAGGACACCGACGCCCGCCTGGAGAAGCTCCGCGACAAGATCCGCGGCGACAAGAAGTACGGCCGCTCCATCGGCTTCCGCTACCACGACGGCAAGCCCGGCATCGTGGAGGGCCTCCTCTCCCGCGGCGACCGCCGTATCGGCGCGGTCATCCGCGCGGTCTACGAGGACGGCGGCCGCTTCGACGGCTGGCGCGAGCACTTCTCGTACGACCGCTGGATGCGGTGCGCCGACAAGGCGCTCCCCTCCTTCGGCGTCGACGTCGACTGGTACACGACGCGCGAGCGCTCCTACGAGGAGGTCCTGCCCTGGGACCACCTGGACTCCGGCCTCGACAAGGACTGGCTCTGGGAGGACTGGCAGGACGCGCTCGACGAGACGGAGGTCGAGGACTGCCGGTGGACGCCGTGCTTCGACTGTGGGGTGTGTCCTCAGATGGACACGGCTATACAAATCGGACCGACCGGGAAGAAGCTGTTGCCTCTTACGGTCAAGAACGCGGGTCCGACGCCGGCTTCGAGCGGTCACTCGCACTGACGTGAGTGAGGCGTTGCGGCGCGTGGTGGATGCTCTGGAGGACGGCAGCGAGGATGAGATCGCTGCCGTCCTGAGGGTGCTCGGCGCGGAGAGTGGGCGGCGGGCGACGGCGCGGGAGATGCCGAGAACGCCTCTGCCGCCCTCTGGAGGCTCGTCGGTTGTCCATTCCGAGGTGGAGTGGGTCTGAGGGGTGAGAGCCCCGGAGCGTGCCGTGCTCGGTGACTGTCGCCTGAGTGGCTGCTCTTGGTTCGCGAGGTGCCTCGTGGCTTCCTAGCGTGGCGATATCCGCTACGCAGGAGGCGACATGTCAGCGAGTGAGCCGCCTGGGGGGCATCCGCGGTGGGGAAGTTCGAGCCAGGCCCCGCCGCTTTCGGGGCAGTGGACATCGCCCCCTGGCCCGCCGCAGAAGAAGCAACGCGGCCGTGGCTGTCTCTGGGGGTGCGCCGGCGCCCTGGCCGCGGTGGTCGTCATCGTCATTGTTGTACTGGTGATCGCGTCGGTGGACAGCGATGAGAGCACTACGCCTGCGCCCAGGGCGTCCACAACCCCGGCGACGCAGCAGGAGCAGACCTCGGAACCCGCGGGGGAGCGGGCCGACCTCATCAGCTTCCAGCTCGACGACCGCTCGCAAGCCGGTATCACCAACATCTGGCTCGTTTGGACGATCAAGAACAGCAGTAGCGAGAAGTCCGACTACTCGTGGGAGTGGGAGGCGGTCGACGCCAGCGGCACTCGTGTGGCGAACGGCTCGCAACTGGAGACCGATGTGCAAACCGGCCAGACTGCCAAGGGCGAGTACCCCACAACGCTCAAGAGCGTGAAGGGCATCAAGCTCAACATCACCAGCTTCAATCGCACTGCTAGCTACTGAGCAGGTAGGGCAGCAGTGAATCGAGCTCTTGAACGGGCCCGTATCGTACACGAGTGACCCGCCGGTGTTGCCTGAGTTGCCAACCAGCGGGCCCCTGGTGGTGCTCGACGTCAGATCGAGGAGGCCCTCGGCCGACCTTCCGCCGACCTCGCAGAACTGCTGGAGCTCCGGCTCACCCCGCCGGTAAACTACGCTCAGTTATTCCCACTTACTGAGCGGCGGGGGCCAGTGGCAAAAGAAGAGTATCTAGAAAGCGCGGCCCGTCGTCTATTCTTCGTTGAAGTGCGTCGAGAACTTCCCGATATTATAAACTTCAGAGACGTAAGAGAGCAGTGGGATCTTTACCGGGATCGAATGATTAAGCACATATCGAATCCGCACGTTGCGCCTGCCAGGGTTGAGATTGTAGAGCACCCCAAGAATCCTATATCGGTACGCCCATTGGCTCGCTTCGATATCAAGGATCGCTTGACCTATGAAACGTTGGCACTTGAGGCGTCCCATGAGGTCGATCGGCTGATTCCTTCTAATGTATTCAGCTACCGACTCAAAAGAAGCCAGATCCATTCAGTGAATGACTGGCTAGCGATGAGGAGGCGAGCTCGAAAGTTGCTCATGTCTGACCCAACCCTCATGATGGCCAGAACAGACATTTCCGCTTTCTATGAGAACATAGATATAAGCATCCTGAATTTGGACCTCATTCAAGCCGGGATCGAAATTCCTCTTGTTGGGCAGATTCAATCTTTTCTGGAGGGGTTTCAACATCAGTCGGAGGCTTGGGGGCTACCGCAAGGATCAAGCGCCTCTGGAGTTTTGGCCAATATCTACCTCCTGCCCTTCGATGAGTATGTTCGGCAATCAGGCATAAAGCATGTCCGCTACTCTGACGATACCTATCTATTTGGTAGCGACTGGGAAAGCCTGAGGTCATCGCTGGCAGGTGCAAACCAGGCCTTGCGCGCTCGGCGTCTAACTCCCTCTGCAAACAAGACCGAAATCCTCAACCGTGACAAGTCAATCAAATATTTAGATGACCATAATCGCAACCTGATTGCGTATTTTTACTCGCTAGGCAAGCCGCAGGCAAAAGAGCTATTGAGTAGGCTTTTCCGCGACGCCACTGCCAGTACACCTCCGTACGAGAGAGATGTGAAATTTTCTCTAACGCGATTTAGGCAGAATCAGGATGCAACTGCGGTCTCTTGGGCTCTGGCTAATCTGAAAGAGCTGCACCATATTTCCGATCAGATACTCCGCTATGTCGAGGCTCTTCCGGGCCATCGAACAGAACTAGTCAGCACGCTGGAAGCTGTAGTACGAGACTACTCCCTACTTCATTACCCTTTCCTGGAGCGTAATATTCTGCATTGCGCTTTGAGGAAAGATGTGCGTTCTAGGGTCCTCAAGGACAATGCATGGAAAGTCCTTCGAGACAGGAATCGTTCCAACTATCCCCGAGAATTTGCCGCACGCTACATAGGGAGAAACTCGGACGTAGCTGATGGTCCACTACTCAAAATGCAGTACGAGTCCGAACATAGCGAGGCGATCAAGCGGGCCCTTCTGATTGCCATGCATGAATGCGGATATATTTCAGAATCTCTTCTTCGGGGTCTCGAAAAAACGTCGGATTCAGAGTTGAGCTGGACTGCCCGATATCTGCTTAACGTGTCTGACATACCCCTACCCGTATAAGAATAGTGGAGTCGCTGTGTTGCGGGCCGTGCTTTATATTTCCATCTCGATAGCTCTTCTGGCTCTGGGTTTCACGTCTCAGAATACGACTTTGGGAGACTTGTCGATCGGCGCCTTTTTGGCGTTGACTGTGCCAACGGGACTAGCTATTCACGCAAGCCGAGTACACATGCGGCTCTACTGGTATTCGCTGCGATACGGTAGGCGCACCGTCCGAATTTCTGCGGCCTATCTTTTCCGCATCAAGGTAGACGGTAAATATCTTCTTGTTCGAGGCTCGCGGTTCCCTCACTATCAACCAGTCGGAGGTGTATTCAAGTTCTCTGCCCAAGGGCAGGGCTTTCTTGCGTCGATCGGTGCACTGGACGATGACCTAGTCGCTATCGATGAGAAGAGTAAGGCCGACCTGCGTATCAGATTGCTTGGTAGTCACCTGTCAAAGTTCTACTCTTGGTTCGATGACCGACGTGGACGAGAAGACTCGCCATGGCGCGAGTTTTACGAGGAACTTGTAGTGACGTCCGTTCTTCCGAGGGAAACGTTCCCTTACATTTTCCATGACTACCAGGGCAGGATCGTAGATAAGATCCGATACAGCTCTCGCGCGGATTCACTCGAAGTCCTGATAGCGGACGTTTATGAGCTACTTCCGAATATTGAGCAAGAGCAAGCTCTGAGAAATACCTTCGCTTCAAATAGTGAGGACTTTGGTTGGTTTACTCGAAACGCGATCGAACGTCGTGGTGCCCTGCCGGGTGCTACCTCGGCTACTCCGATCGCCGAGCACGCGCAAAAGATTCTTTGAGTGCGCACGCACCGCGCCACCCGTTGCTACCTCTAATGCCTCAGTCAGCGATCCACTCGGTGCGCACGAAGCAACAGCGGGGAACCATGGTGGAGGTGGCTAAAGCTCATTGGGCCCTCGACCGCTCTCGTACGCCAGTATCCGTCCAGCTGCTAAATGACAGGATCTAACACTATGAACACGGGATCAGTAGCTTTATTTTCCTGTCAGTAAGAGAACTGACTATGGAAGGCTAGATACTTTAGATCCGCCTGCCATCTTCTCGCAAAATTTTCACGATCCAGGTTTACGCTAGGGTCGATCCCGTAAGAATCTGGAATTAGCCGTCGCGCATCGAGTGCGAGCGCATCACTCGCTGATTGTGCATCTGAAATACGCTTACCGAAATCACCTATCGATACAGTACCTTGAAGCGACAAGCCGCTCTCAATGAGACGAAGGGCAGCGACATCCCGCACCACAATCCACTTTTCGTAGAGGTCATCAATTTCTTGTTTATGCCTGACGGCCATATCCCTCAGGCGAGGGAATGAATCTTCGTCGCGCGAAGAATGAGGGAATCGTCCAATAAATTCGTCAAGCTCTTCGCGTAGAATCTGGGTGCGATCGATTGCGAGCGTTAGACGACTTATCGCATCCCGAGCTATCCGTCGGGCCGCGCGTTGATCGGCAAGCTCTGAGTGTGCCTCTCCTAGTCTGCTCAGCACTAAGAGGGCGAAGGGGACTGCAAACATGAGGCCAGTAAAGCTTGTCAACAGATTGGTTAGGAAGGCTCGTCCATCCCACCATTCACGCTGGTCACCAGTTACACCTAAGGCAACAAGACAACACCCGACTGCGGGCATGATCTCACAGAGAGTCTTGGTCAACTGAGGTGTTTCGTTCCATGCATTACGTGCGTGCTGCAGCATTACGCCCCCAAACTCGCAGTGACACCATATCGAATCCCGATGAGGGCAGTGGGAGTGCGCGAGATCACACATCAGGGAAGAAATAAGGCTACCGAGACTGGGTCCGGTGGCGCGGGCCGCACCACAACCGCACCAGGACTGCCGCTGCCGAGGCAGGAGAGTGTCTGGCTTGCCTCAACTGATTGGGGCGAGTGAAGAGGCGGTGCGCGGCTGAAGGCGAGTACTGCGCCCTTGAAGCCGCCCCTCGCCTTGATTGCCTGTTGCTGGGTACGGTCATGGTCGTGTCCGGTGCACGTCGGGTTGGTCACCTGCGAGCGTGCGCTGGTTGATCGCGCGCGACTAGGGGAGCTGGTACGGGCATGGCGGTTGACGCTGCTCGATCGGAAGAGGGGTTCACGTCGGTGGGGGCTGCGCGGGTGATGCGCTCCGCGTGTCGGACTGCTGGGCTTGATGACAGAGGCGCGGAGTTGATCCGGCTCGGGGAGAACGCGTTGTTCCGGCTGGCCTCGGCGCCGGTGATCGTGCGCGTGGCCCGCGGGGAAGAGTGGCTGCCGAAGGCGCGTACGGAGGTCGACGTTTCGCGATGGCTGGCGGAGGAAGGGTTTCCCGCAGCTCGGATCGTTGAGGATCTTGAGCAGCCGCTCTTGGTCGATGGGCACCCAGTGACGTTCTGGCATCTGATCGTTGAGGGCGACCGCAAGGCCACCTATGGGGAGTTGGGTGGTGTCCTGCGGGATCTGCACTCCCTGACACTGCCGGAGGGGCTCGAACTGCCGTCGTTCGAGCCCTTCGACAAGCAGGAACTGCGTATGGAGCGGGCCGTGATCCCGCAGGATGACAAGGTCTTCCTGCGGAAGCGGTGGCGGGAGCTGCAAGACAAGTACGCGGAGCTGCGGTTCGAGACGCCGAAGGGGCCCGTGCATGGGGATGCCCACGTGCAGAACCTCATGGTTGACGATCGCGGGCAAGTGATCCTGATCGACTTTGAGGCCTTCTGCTACGACCACCCTGAGTGGGACCTGATGGTCACGGCTGTGGAGCATCACAGTCTTGGGTGGCAGACCACCGAGCAGTACGCCGATTTCGTGGCCGCGTACGGGCGTGACCTGTATGACTGGCCTGGGTACGAGACGCTGCGGGGTATCCAGGAGTTCGGTATGACGACGTGGCTCATGCAGAACGTGCAGGAGGATACGGAGACTGCGGCGGAGTACCGCCGGCGCATCGCTGGTCTACGTAACGATCATGCGCCTCGGGACTGGCGGCCCTGGTAGCTGCTACTCGTCGTCGTCCAGGCGGGCGAGGGCATCGCGTACCTGGTCGTTGAAGGCTGCCACGGTCGGGTTCGTCGCGTGGATGCTGACCTCGGCCTGGAAGTCGGTCACGTAGCGCTGGAAGCGTGTCGACTGGAGTGTGTCGCCGCCGTCCACGGCCAGGCTGGCTGTTGTGACGGCGGCTTCCAACTCGCCGTTGAGAAGCTGGCTTTGGGCGAGCACCATGCGGCAAAAGCCCAGGGTGCGGGCGTACTTCGGGTCGGTGGTGTCCACGGCGCGTTGGGCCTGCTCGACAGCTTCGCGGCGCATCCTGAGGTCGCGGAAGCAGTGGCAGAACTCGCCCATGAGCTCGGCGGGGTCGAAGTAGGCGAGCCATGCGGGGTCTTCGGCCGTGTCGGCGTGCTGGAAGTGGCGTTCTGCCTCGTTCATGGCGCGGCCTGCGGCGATGCGGTCGCCGGCGTTGGCCAGGGCGCGGGCTTCCATTGCCGAGTTGAGCGCCATGGCGCGCGGTGTGGCGCGGCCCTTGGCGCCCTCGACGGCGGCGCGGGCGAGCTGGATGGCCTGGGCGTGGTTGCCGAGGTAGTTGGCCTGGTGGCTGAGGTTGCCGAGGATGCGGGCGCCGAACATGCGGTCGTCGACAACCTGCGACAGGCGCAGCGTGGATGTCAGGTAGCGGTGGGCTAGCTGGTGGTTGCCGGTGTCGTACGCCGTCCATGCGAGCAACTGGGAGACCTCGGCGGCGGCGCCGAATAGCGCTGTGCCCACCTTCTCGCTGTAGCTCGCGTCCAGCAGTGGCAGGACTTCGTGGCGGAAGTAGTGGCGCAGTGCCTTGTGGCCGTGGCCTCCGCCGTACTTGAAGTCGAGTTGCATGAACATCCCGGCGGCGTCCTTGATCGCACGGACGTCGCGCATGCCTACGCGTTGATTGCTGGGTCTGTCAGCCTGGATGCCGTCAGGGCGCGCGATCATCCATGACAGCACTGCGGCGCTGAGATCGCCATCTGCGATGGCCAAGCGGTCGGGCGCTGGTGCGTCGGCGCTCTGGTCGGCAAGGCTCTCCAGCATGGACAGGACGTCGGGGACAGTGCCTGGGTAGCCGACGGGTTGGGATGCCGTCTGGTGTGTGTGGTCGAAGAAGCCGAGATCGCCGGGTGTGATTCGACGGCCCAGTTTGGCGCTCAGGGCGTCCGCCATGATTGCCGCTGTCTGGGGCTGGATGCCTGCGCCGTCTCGCCATCGCTGAACGGATACGTGAGTGGTTCCGAGGTTCACGCCGCGCTGGGCGGCGGTGTCTTTCATCCGTTTCGCGAGGCCCTTGTTGGAGACCTGCGCCTCGTCCATGACGGCGGCTAACTGCGCGTTCGGCTCTCGGCTCATGCTCCCCTGCCAACCCGAGAATGACGGCGAGTGTTCATCCTGTCACAGCAGTTTCGCCCAAGGGGGTTCATTGGTGAACCCCCTTCGCCTTTGCCGGTGTTCACGTGAACCCACCGGTGAACACTCCCGGCTGAACCCCTCGCGCCGTTCACTGGTCCGCACAGGTCGACGGGCTACACAGAGCCCTACAGCGCGCGGGAGGGAACGCGGTGGAAGTGCAGTACAGCAAACACACGGCGAACGTCTCGGCGACGGGCGCTCCGCACCGTTCGGTGCATGACCCGGCCAATGGACACTTCCGGGCGCTGACGCTCTTCGCTGAATCGCCGGACTGTGCCAAGGCTGCTCGGGACATGGTCGGCTCGTACCTCCGCACCTGGGAGCTGGGGCACGCTGGCGATGCCGCGCAGCTCGTCGTGTCGGAGCTGATCGGCAACGTCGTGCATCACGCGGTGCCGGACGACTGCCTTGCGCGCCCCGGTGCCGGACGGCGCATCGACGTGGCTTTGATGACCTGGCCCGAGGTGCTCGTCATCGGGGTGTCGGATGAGGACTCGACTCCTCCTGAGCTTGCGCCGGGGGAGTTCGTCTCGCCTGAGCTTGCGGGCGACTTCTCCGAGGCGCTTTTGCCGGACCGGGGGCGCGGGCTGTTGATCATTCAGCGGCTGGCCGATGCGGTGTGGTGGTCGCCGGGGACCAACGGCGGCAAGACGGTGTGGTGCCGTCTGGATCTCGACCGGCTGTGGGCTGAGTACTCGGCCTGAAAGACGCCGGGTCGTTGTTCGCGATCCCTGGGTGTACGCGCGAACAGCGGCTCGGTCATGGTCGGAGGCTGACCTCTCCGGCCAGAGGCGTGGCTCCTCCGCTCCCCGGGGGATCTTGGTCCCTTGTTCGAGGGGCCACGCCTCACAACCCAATACCGAGACCGGGCCACCCCATCAGCCCTGGAAAGCGAAGGGTGGCCCGGCTGGGAACGCGGCGGTTCCCGGTGCCTGATGGTACCGGGGCCGTCGCGCTGCGTTCTGGCCTTGGTCCAAAGAGAGTTGACGATCCGTTACCTAGATCAGGGCAGAGGTGGGCAAGGTGACTGGCTCCGGTGAGGACTGGCTGAATGACGATCTCGATGTCGCGGGATCGGACACCGGGCTGTGGGTTTCCGGTGTCGACTACATCGCCGGGTGGCGTGAGGCGCGCGAGACGGCCGACCGGCTCAACCGGGCGCTGTTGGGCGCGGGCTTCGAGCTGTCCGACGTACGGGCCGTTGCCTCGACCCGGGAGGACGGGCGCGGGGTCGTTCGGCTGGCGGGCTGGGTCGGTGCGGTGCATCGGCTCGCCGCGCTCCTAGAGACCTCCGCTGAGCGCGGCGGTGGTTCAGCGTGAGGGGTTTTTCTGCTGGTGAGCGGTGCGCGTGGGCACGTCGCCGGCCGCAGAGACTTTGGGCGGGAGCTGCCATGGGGCGAGTGAACAGGGGGCCTTACGCTCGCCAGCGGATCGGGCAGTCCTTGGAGCTGCCCGCAAGAGCCCGATCGGCCCCCTGTTCTTCGAGGCTCGCCCCATGGCGGCTGCCTAAAGTCTCGGAGGCCGTCGCCCCCCAGCCCCGTGGGCCCCTGCCTGCGACGGCTGGTCGGCGCCTCGACTTCCTGGTCGTGCTGCGGGCGGGGGCGTCGGGCGTCCGGACGGGACCGGCGTCTACGCCGCACGCCCGGCCGGGGCGGCCGGGCGACCCGGCGCGCCGCAGGCGCGCCCTTGAGGAAGTGAAGGCTGTTTCGACCGATTGCCGCCTGCGATCATGCCGTACGGCGTCGGCTGGGTTCCTTGTCGGCGGTGATCCGGTAGGTGAGTTCGGCGCGGCCTGCTCCGATGCGGAGTTCTTCGAGGATCAGGGCATCGTCGTCGGTGCCGCAGGTGACGCGGGAGACGTGCAGGACCGGGGTCGCGTCGGGCAGGCGCAGGGCAGTGCGCTCGTCGGGCAGCGGCATGCGGGCCTGTACCGCCTCGGACCACCACAGCGTGTGCCCGGCCTTCGTCAGCATCGCGTACACCGTCGCCGGTTCGGCGTCCGGTGCTTCGGCGAGACCGGGTACGGCTTCGGCCGTGGCGAAGGGGATCAGCGTGCGGTGCATCGCGCGCGCTCCGGTGGCCGGGTCGACGAGCAGCCGGTCACAGCCGAACAGTGGATCTTCCACCTTGAGCTCCAGCTCGTGGGCCGTGGCTTCGGTGGCGTGGGTGCGGTAGGTGCTCGGCTCCTCGGTCTGCTGCCAGGCGGCTACGCCGTACAGCACGAAGTGCCCGGCCGGCGTCTTGCCCACGTAGCGGGAGATCCCGGCGACAGGTCCGCTGTCGGAGCGCACGAAGCTGCCCTTGCCGTGGCGGACGTCGATGAGCCCTTCGGCGCGCAGGGCGGCGACGGCGTTGCGGACGGTCGGGCGCGAGACCTGGTAGCGGGCCATGAGCTGCGCTTCCGAGGGGAGCGGGGCGCCGGGCTCGTACTCGCCGGACAGGATCGCTTCTCGGATCGCTGCGGCGACCTGTTGGTAGAGGGCTCCGGGGCGCTGGATCTCTGACATCTCGGCATCTCCGGGTTGAGGTCGTAGGCACGTCGCACGCGCGACATCACTCGTCAGCATAAGTAGTTGCACGGGCGCCGTACAGGACTCCATAGTCATAACTCGTAAGGACAAGTGACGTCAGCACCTGCTGACGCTCCGATCGGCCAAGGAGGCCAACAGCAATGCAGTCCATTCCCGTGGACGCGACGCGGCTCGGCGTACTGCGATGCGCCATCGCGCCCGAAGCCAAGATCACCAACTCCGAGACACAGGAGGTGAAGAGGGACCGGGAAGGCAACCCGGTCTACACCGTCGCCGTCACCGTGCGGCAGGACGGGCGGAGGATCTCCGTCATCGAGATCGCCGTCAGCGGTGCCCCGAAGGGCATCGAAGAAGGGCAGATCGTCAAGGTCACCGGGCTGACCGCGTTCGCCTGGTCGATGGGCGACCGGCACGGAATCAGCTTCCGGGCCGACGCAATCACCCCGGTGCATGGCGGCCCGGCGCACGCCAAGGGCGGTGAGGCGTGATGGGAGCGATCCTGCTCGCGCTCGCGCTTGCCGCATTGGCCTGGGTGCTCGTCGCCGGCGACCTGCTGCGCCGTCATCGTCCGGCCTGGCACTGGTACCTCGTCGGCTACCCGGTCACCGCTTGCCGGGTGATGTTCACCTGGCGGCGGGTCGCCATGCTCAACGACCTGGTGGTGTCCCATCGTCCGCCGCGCGGGCTGCTCGGGGACCTGGTCGTCAAGGGTGATCCGCTGCGGCCGGTGGCTCCGCGGATCTCGTTCCCTCGCGCTACCTGCCTCGGGCTTACCGTGCTGGTGCGGCTGCACGCGGGGCAGACTCCGGCGACGTACATGAAGGCGGCTGACGCGCTGGTGCACGCGTGGAAGGTCCACGCCGTCCGTGTCACCTCCCCGGAACGCGGGCTCGTGCTGCTGACCGCGACGGCCACCGATCCGCTGGAGCGACCCGGCTTAGCCACGGCTCCGGCCGAACTCCTCGCAGCGCTGATCGGCGTCCTGGAAAGCGGCGGCGCCTGGGTCATGAATCTGCGGCTCGTGCCGCACTGGCTGATCGTCGGAGCCACGCGTTCGGGCAAGTCGACCCTGCTGGCACGGCTGATCACCCAACTCGCCCAACAGCCTGTCGCCCTGGTGGGCATCGACTGCAAGGGCGGGATGGAACTGGGCCTGTTCGCCGGGCGACTGAGCGCACTGGCCACCTGCCGCAGAGAGGCAGTCGCCGTACTCTCCGCGCTCGTCGTCGACATGCAGGACCGAATGAGCGCGTGCCGGTCCGCCGGCGTCCGCTCGATCTGGGAGCTGCCCGACAAGCTGCGGCCGGTGCCGGTCGTCGTGCTCGTCGACGAGATCGCGGAACTGTACCTGTCGGACGGTACCCGCGAGAGCAAGGCAGAAGCGGAGCAGTGCTCCACGCTCCTGTTGCGGCTCGCACAGCTCGGTGCCGCGCTCGGTCTGCACCTGGTCGTCGCCGGACAACGCGTCGGCTCCGACCTCGGACCCGGCGTCACTGCCCTGCGCGCCCAACTCAGCGGACGGATCTGCCACCGCGTCAACGACCCCGGCACGGCCGAGATGGCCTTGGGTGACCTCAACAAGGACGCCGTGGCCGTGGCCCAGTCGATCACTGCGGAGGAACGCGGCGTCGCCGTCTGCACCGGCCCGGACGGCGGCTGGAGCCGCGCACGCTCCCACCTCACACCCACCGAAGAAGCCGTATCGACGGCCCGGAAGCACTCCGCCATGACCCCGGAACTGCCCCTCGTCGGTCGCGCGCTCGTGGCGCTGGAAGGAGACGACAAGTGATCAGCGCAGGTACCGCCGTCTCGCTCGTCGTGGTCTTCGGGATCATCACCTTCCTCCTCGTCCGTTCCCGCGACGTGCGGGCCTGGGAGGCAATCTGCATCGCCCTCTTCGGGATGTACCTCGGCCAGACCCCGGTCAGCCTCACGATCAACGGCTTCATGACCTGGGTGTTCAGCGGCTTCGCCCACTTCTGACCAAAACCAGGAAGGACGCACACACATGCCCATGCATCGCGTGAGGTGCACCTACTGCAAGGGCGACGGGGCCCGCAAGACCTGGACCGGACGACTGCGGCGCTGCCGCGTCTGCCGGGGCACCGGAACCATCCGCTGAACCCACGCCCCACCCCACCACCGCACACGAAAGGGAGCGATCCCCATGGCCAACGGCGAACCACCCACCATCACCTGTGCCGCTTCGGCGGCTCACCCCGGAAGGTCACCACCATCACCCCGGAGTTCACCCCGGCTGACAGGCGCGCCGTCCTCGACCGCGCGGAGCGCCTGCGCCAGCTACCCGAAGCAGACCGCGACGCCATCCGCATCGCCCAAGAACCCAAGTTCCCCCGCCTGCTGGAGCAGATCACCGCAACCGGCGGCTGCTCCCACCCGGTCCACCTCTCCGGCTCCACCACCACCCTGGACGGCACAACCGGCGAGATCCTCCACCACTACGACACCCGCAACGAACCCAGCGAACGCCTTCTCGTCCGCTGCCGCAACCGACGCGCAACCGTCTGCCCGGCCTGCTCCCGCCTCCACGCCGGAGACACCTTCCACCTCGTCCGCGCGGGCCTCCTCGGCGGCAAGAACGTCCCCCCGGCGGTCCGGCGCAGACCCCGGCTCTTCATCACCCTGACCGCGCCGTCCTTCGGAGCCGTTCACCGCGCGGGGGAGGCATGTCGCCCCCGCCGGGCGGGCGGCGCCTGTGAACACGGCCGTCCCATTGGCTGCGGTGCCGTCCACGCACCGAACGCCTCACTCGTAGGCCAACCGCTCTGCCCCGACTGCTACGACTACACCGCCCACGTCCTATGGCACGGGCACGCTTCCAAGCTGTGGGACCGGTTCGTCATCGACGTACGGCGGCGCCTCGCCTCCTCCGTCGGCCTCGTGCAGTCGCACTTCGCCCGGCACGCCCGGCTGTCCTTCGCCCGCGTTGCCGAGTATCAGCAGCGGGCGGCCGTCCACGTGCACGCCGTCGTCCGCCTCGACGGCCCGGCCGGACCCGACGACGAACCTCCGCCTTGGGGCACAGCGCAACTGCTCGCCGACGCGGTGCGAGCCTCCGCCGGGCGGGTCCTGGTCGTCGCTCCTTATAGCCCTGCCGTGGGGGAGCTGGCCTTGTGTTGGGGTGTGCAAGTTGACGTTCGGCCGCTGTGTGCCGATGGCGACGGACCCGACGATGACGCGGTCGCCGCCTACGTGGCCAAGTACGTCACCAAGGGAGCGAGCGAGACAGGCGCCGGCGTCGACCATAGGCTCTCGAACTGGACCGATATCGAATTCGCGCCCGTGAGTGAACACGTCCGCACCCTCATGCGGACCTGCTGGCGCCTGGGCGGACTCCCTGAGTACGCCGCCCTGCGCCTCCGGGAGTGGGCACACACCCTCGGCTACCGCGGCCACGTCCTCACCAAATCCCGCGCCTACTCGACCACGTACGCAGTGCTTCGCGCTGAACGCGCTGACCACATGAGCCATGCGGATGTGGCCGATGCCATCGCCGAAAGGCACTGGCGGTACGTCGGTTCCGGACACACGCCGGGCGCTGCTCTCATCGCAGCCGGAATCGCCGATGACCTTGCAGAGTCGCGGCGGCTCGGCCTGCAAGCGAGGCACGAGGGGGAGTGGTGCGGATAGCTGCGCTCCCCGAACGCGAACCTCGGCAACCGCTGCGCTCGTCAGTGGATCGGGCCGACGACGACAAGTCCCTGAGCTTGATCGAAAGCGAGATCGTGATGGTTGACGACGACGGCACGGAGGAGCCATTCGACCCCATGGCGTGGTTCGAGTGAGCTAGGAAGCTGCCTCCTGCTACTGACGGAGGCAGCGGCGTTCCTACGCCGATGCCCGGTGGTGTCAGAAGGCTTGGGCGAAGTCGTCTTCCTTGAGTATCAGTCGGTCCCGCACGTCCTTCGGGATCATGAGCTTCATGTGGATGTGCGGTGCGCGCACTCCCTCGACCTTGGTCCGCTTGATCGTGCACTTCACGCCGACCCGGATCAGGTCCGCGGCCATGGCCTCCATGCCACCCTCCTCCCACTGAGACCGGAACGTCTTGCCGTTGTGCACGGCCACCCAACGGTCCTTCGTCGACTCGGGGTCGACGGCCTCCAACTGCTTGATGAGGTCGTCGAGGGTCTTCTCTGCCTGCTCCTTGGTGAATCGCGTCTTCGTGAAGCGGCCTCCGGGCTCAAGCCCTGTCATGTAGTAGCTGACGGACTGTTCGAGGCGCTGCTGTTCCTTCCGTGCCTCGGCGCCCTGGCGGTACTCGCGTGTCATGACGGGCTCGTCCCCAAGCACCCTCAGCACGTCCTGAACGAGCTGGCTGTAGATCTCGTAAGGGTTCGGCGTGCCGTGGCCTCCGGCCTTGCACTTGCCGCACCGCAGGTACATGTAGGAACGATCCTTGACGCGGTTCCTCTGCACGGTCATGTTCGTGCCGCAGTCGGCGCAGACCAGGACACCGAGGAACTGCGTAGCTCCGCCCGGAGCACGGGTGGGCTGGTTTTTCGCTCTCCGGTCCAAGGCGACCTGAAGACTCTCGAACTCTTCCTCGGTGAAGATCGGGTCGGCTACGCGGATGGGTTTGGCGTCGCTGCCGAGCACGATCTTCGAGCGGCGCACACCTCCGTTCTTGTCCTCTTCTACGCGGTAACCCATGAGCGCGGGGTTCCGGAGTCGACGGAGCTGGGTCGCTGTTGTCAGACCAGGTCCACAGAGTCCGGCACGGACGAGAACCTTGGCCATGCGGCGGGCGGAAGGCTGCTTCGGTCGCATCGCGGCGTTGCGACACCAGTGCAGCGCCCTGTACGCGTCTTTGTTGATGACCAGGACGACCCTGCCGTCCTCGTTTTCCGCTGTCTCATAGCCGTACGCCGGCTTGCCCACGAGCCAGGCGCTCTGCGTCTTGGTGTAGTCCCAGAGGCTTGCGACGCGCGTGCTCGTGTTGGCGGCCTCGATCTCGGCAATGCCGCCGACGATCGTGACCATGATCTTCCCGGCGGTAGTGGTCAGATCGATCGAGTCGTTCTTGGAGACCAGGTTCTTGCCGTACTTCAGACACCAATCGATCATGGTGCTGAGGTCTGTGAGTCGTCGCACGAAGCGGTCGAGCTTCCAGAAGAGCAGTACGTCGAACTCCGGTGCCCGGTTGTTGAGCCAGTCCCCAAGCTCCTTGCGCTTCCACGGCGGGACCTTCGTAGCCGAGACGTTGAGGTCGCTGGCAACACCCACCACTCGGTAGCCGCGCTCCCTGGCGAGTACGCGTAGATCGAGTTCTTGGCGGACCGGCGACGTGGTGTCGTCGGTCAAGACAGAGAGCCGTACGGACAACAGGGCGCGTGGCGCGTCGTCGGGTAAGAGGGTCTCTGCTCTCTTCAGATTGTCTAAGAGCGCTAAGTCAGCCGCGCTCCACTCCGCCTCAACGTCGTACGCGCCACGCTCACTTGACGTCTGCGTCCTCGTTCGTTTCCTCATGCCGACGACGGTAGCGCGGTAATTCGGCTGTTGGTGTGAGTAGGCCCATAGATACACACATCCAGGTGAGCAGGCTGGGAGGTTGAGCAATGCGCCTCCGGGAATGCTCGCAAGGCCCATCTGCGCCAGGCGGGCTCGGGGACTACTTCTGGGAGTCAGGATGCGTGAGCTGCTCTACCTGTCCACAGCCAAACTCGACGAGTTCCTTCTAGAGGGGAAACAGAGTTTCCTAGACAGAGCGCTGGAAGCCGAGGTGTCGGCGGTTGGAGCCGCTGTGCGTCTGGCTGCGGGCGAGGTGCCAGGCGGCGAAGCCGGGCTTGGTGAGCGATTAGAGCAAGTGCTTGCTCACGTCCGAATGAACTGCAACGCGCTCACAAACGTCCCCAGTACGTGCGAGTCGCTAATGCCCCGTGAGTGGATGGAGTTCAACGGATTCTTCAAGCACGGTCCCCGGGTGCGCGACTGGGGGCTCATCGATCAGGGCGTCTACACCTTCATGTCTATCGAGGACTCCTCGTGCCAGTTGAGGGATGGTGATGACAAGTGCTCAGGCATCCAGATCATCCTGTGTGGCTCGCGTCAGCACATGCTGACGGAGTACGAAGCTCCACCAACGCGCATGGGCTCTGGGTCCGACTGGTTGCATGATCTCGCGGCGACCTTGGTCGACAGGGAGGCGCAAGGGGACACGTCTTTGCCGGACGACTTGTTCTCCACCAGTCGACGCGACAAGGAGTTCGCGGCCCGTTCTGCCTACGACATGCTTGTGTCGGACTTTGAAGGACCTGCCTACCTTCATGGTCACGCCCGAGTGTTGTGCAACTTCGACCCCGGAGTGTGGCAACACAGGCTGATCGTGGCGACCCCCTTATATATGGAGGTTGCAACCCGCCCTCGGCGTGGAGCCCTTGAGGCTTCCCCGGGGCAGCCAGCTTCTACTGGCCGTTGGCCGCGTATCACTCAGTGGATCAGAGGGCGACAGGCTGGAAGGTCATGACTGTGACGAGGCGGGGACAGTGAGGGAAGTGATGTAGCCCTGTTGGCTTATGCCCTCAGATGGACACTTCCATCCAGATCGGGCCCACGGGTAAGAAGCTGCTGCCGCTTACCGTGAAGAACGCCGCGTCGGCTTCGGCTGGGCACGCTCACTGAGGGGTGGGGTGTGGGGCCCTTACC
>NZ_JABERD010000071.1 GCF_013044505.1 Streptomyces sp. S3(2020)
GTCCCCCGGTTCCCCCGTGGGCACCGTCAACCCCGCCACCCCGCACGGCACTTCGTCCGTGGCGTACGGCAGTCGCAGCACCCCGTCCCGCGTCCACAGCCCGGCGCCCGTCAACCACCCCATGGGCGCCGCGAGATGGTGGACCCGCCGCCCGTTCGGCCGCCACATGCCGACCCAGCTGCCGACCGGCCCGTCGATCCGCAGCGCCACCGCGCAGCTCTCCGGCATCAGCACAAGACCCGGCTGGATGGCGAACGGTGTCACCACGCACTCGGGCAGCCGCAGGCTCTCCGGGAACCGCACCGGCAGCGTGCCGCCGAGCACCCCCCAGCCGAGCCGCTCCTCACCGGGCGCGTCCGAGCGGATCAGCAGCAGCCCGCTGTCCGGGTCGGCCAGCAGCAGCCGGTCGTCACTGCCCGCGGCGATCTGGAGCAGCGGAGACACCTCACCGCCCCGCTCCAGATCGACCACGATCGCCTTGACGCACCCCCCGACCTCCCGGTCGAGCGCCAGCATCCGCCCCGCCCGGTCCAGCCACACCCCGCCCGAGCAGCGCCCCGGGATCTCCGCGAGATGCTCGGGCCCGAAGGCGCCCCCCGCCACCAGCCACACGGCGGTCGAGTGCCGGCCCACGGCGAGGGCGTACGCCTTCTCGCCGCCCGGCGCGGGCGGCAGCAGCCACAGCCGGGTGCCCTCCTCCGGGCACTCGACCGCCCCGAGCGGCAGCTCGCCGGTGTCGGGACCGGTCGGGTAGAGCAGCGAGAAATTGTGCCGCCCGTCCGTGAACCGCCTGATCAGAACCCGTCCGTCGCCCATCGGCTGCACCTCGGTGCCCGGCTCCTCCGGCTGGTTGCCGGGCAGCGGTACCGCGTACGGCTCGGGGCCGTCCAACGTCCAGCGCTCCGGGAACCAGGAGTCGCCGTCCAGCGTGAGGCGGGCGGCGTACGCGCCGTCCGCGGTGATCGTGCAGCCAGCCTGCGGCGTACCGTCCTCGTCCGCCGCCGTGGGCTCGATCGCACAGGCCGTCATCGTTCGGTCACCTCCGGCCACGAAGCTAGTTTTCGCACGCACAGACGTGGGACGAGCCGACGACCGCTTCACACAAAGGGGTGGCCCAGGAACGATTCGCCTGAGGAAAGCGGGACGATTGTGCTGGGCGGGGTCATCGGGAGCCGGACCGGTACATCGGCACAGACCAGCCAGGTAGCCTTTCCCCCGTGCCCCGTCTGTCTGAAGTCATCACCGCGCTGGAGAACCTGTGGCCCGCCGAGCGGGCCGAGTCCTGGGACGCGGTCGGCACCGTCGTGGGCGACCCCGACCAGGAGGTCTCGCGGGTCCTGTTCGCCGTCGACCCGGTCCAGGAGATCGTCGACGAGGCCGTGAAGCTGGGCGCCGACCTGCTGGTCACCCACCACCCGCTCTATCTGCGCGGTACGACGACGGTCGCGGCGACCACCTTCAAGGGCCGCGTCGTCCACACCCTCATCAAGAACGACATCGCGCTGCACGTCGCGCACACGAACGCGGACACGGCGGACCCGGGCGTGAGCGACGCGCTCGCGGGCGCGCTGGACCTCCGTGTCGTACGACCGCTGGTGCCGGACCCCTCCGACGCCTCGGGGCGCCGGGGCCTCGGCCGGATCTGCGAGCTGGACCACCCGCTGCCGCTGAGGGAGTTCGCGGCGAGGGCCGCCGCCCGCCTCCCCGCCACCGCGCAGGGCATCCGCGTGGCCGGTGACCCGGAGTCGACGATCCGCACGGTCGCCGTCAGCGGCGGCTCCGGCGACAGCCTCTTCGACGTCGTGCGCGCCGCGGGCGTCGACGCCTTCCTCACCGCGGACCTGCGCCACCACCCGGCCTCCGAGGCCGTGGCCCACAGTCCTCTCGCGCTGCTCGACGCGGCGCACTGGGCCACCGAATGGCCCTGGTGCGAGCTGGCCGCGACCCAGCTCGACGAGATCTCCGACCGTCACGGATGGGACCTGCGCGTCCACGTCTCCAAGACGGTCACCGACCCCTGGACCGCCCACGCGGCGTCCAATCCGACGGAAACCCCTGGAGCCCCCAACTGAACGCCGCGCCCGCCGACCAGATCCGCCTTCTCGACGTCCAGTCCCTCGACGTCCGCCTCCAGCAGCTCGCGCACAAGCGCAAGTCGCTGCCCGAGCACGCCGAGATCGAGTCGCTGACCAAGGACCACACCCAGCTGCGTGACCTGCTGGTCGCCGCGCAGACCGAGGAGAGCGACACCGCCCGCGAGCAGACCAAGGCCGAGCAGGACGTGGACCAGGTGCGCCAGCGCGCCACCCGCGACCAGCAGCGCCTGGACTCCGGGGCCGTCACCTCCCCGAAGGACCTGGAGAACCTCCAGCGCGAGATCACCTCCCTCGCCAAGCGCCAGGGCGACCTCGAGGACATCGTCCTGGAGGTCATGGAGCGCCGGGAGTCCGCGCAGGAGCGGGTCGTCGAGCTGACCGAGCGGGTCGGTGCGGTGCAGGGCAAGATCGACGACGCGACGGCCCGCCGGGAGGCGGCGTTCGAGGGCATCGACGGCGAGGTCGCCACCGTCACCAAGGAGCGCGAGGTCGTCTCGGGCACGATCCCCGCGGACCTGCTCAAGCTCTACGACAAGCTGCGCGTGCAGCAGGGCGGCATCGGCGCGGCGAAGCTGTACCAGCGGACCTGCCAGGGCTGCCGCCAGGAGCTGGCGATCACCGACATCAACGAGATCCGCTCGGCCGCGCCGGACACCGTCGTCCGCTGCGAGAACTGCGCCCGCATCCTGGTGCGCACGTCCGAGTCCGGCCTCTAGGAGCCTGTGTCGTGCGGGAGTTCATCGTCGAGGCCGACGGCGGGTCCCGGGGCAACCCCGGCCCCGCGGGCTACGGTTCCGTGGTCATCGACGCGACGACGGGCGAGACGCTGCTGGAGCGGGCCGAGTACATCGGCGTCGCGACCAACAACGTCGCCGAGTACCGGGGCCTGCTGGCCGGCCTCCGCGCGGCCCATGAACTGGACCCCGCCGCCTCCGTCCACGTCCGCATGGACTCCAAGCTCGTCGTCGAGCAGATGTCGGGCCGCTGGAAGATCAAGCACCCGGACATGAAGCCGCTCGCGATGGAGGCGGGGCGGGTGTATCCGGCGGACCAGGTGACGTACGAGTGGATCCCACGGGCCAGCAACAAGCACGCCGACCGGTTGGCGAACGAGGCGATGGATGCGGGGAAGAGGGGGGAGCGGTGGACTGCGTCGGCGTCCACGGCGGAGCTGGACGTGGCTGACTCCGCGTCCGTCGCGGCTTCCACGGCGGAGACCGACGTGGCTGACTCATCGTCCGTCGCGGCTTCTACGGCGGAGCCGGACGTGACCGCCGCTCCTTCCCCTGCCGACGCTTCCCGCCGCGGAGCGGTGGAGTTCTCGGGCGGCGGAGCCGCTGCGGCTGATGTGCGTGCCGCGAAGGTGGTCGCGAGTCCTGGGTGGGCGCCGGCGGACATGGGGGCGCCGGCGACTTTCGTGCTGCTGCGGCACGGGGAGACGCCGTTGACTCCGCAGAAGCGGTTCTCGGGGAGTGGGGGGACCGATCCGTCCCTGTCCGAGGTCGGGCGTGAGCAGGCCGAGCGCGTCGCCGCCGCCCTCGCCCGGCGTGGGACGGTCCAGGAGATCCTCGCCTCGCCCCTCACCCGTACCCGGGAGACCGCCGCCGCCGTGGCCGAGCGGCTCGGGCTGGACGTGACCGTCGAGGACGGGCTCAGGGAGACCGACTTCGGCGCGTGGGAGGGGCTCACCTTCGCCGAGGTGCGGGAGCGGTACCCCGACGACCTCAACACCTGGCTCTCCGACCCCGACGCCGAACCCACCGGCGGCGGTGAGAGCTTCGCGGCCACCGCCACCCGTATCGCGGCGACGAGGGACAAGCTGGTCGCGGCATACGCGGGACGCACGGTCCTGCTCGTCACCCACGTCACGCCGATCAAGACGTTCGTACGCCTCGCGCTCGGCGCCCCGCCGGAGTCCCTGTTCCGGATGGAACTGTCGGCCGCGTCCCTGTCCGCCGTGGCGTACTACGCCGACGGCAACGCGAGCGTACGGCTCTTCAACGACACGTCCCACCTGCGTCCCTGAGCCCCGACGCCGCGCGGGCCAGCTCCTCGATCCGGGCCCAGTCCCGCGCGGCGACCGCATCCGGGGGCAGCATCCAGGTCCCGCCCACGCAGCCGACGTTGGGCAGGGACAGATACTCCGGCGCGTTCGCCGGACCGATACCCCCCGTAGGGCAGAACCGCGCCTGGGGCAGCGGCCCGGCCAGCGACCTCAGATACGCCGTTCCGCCCGCCGCCTGCGCCGGGAAGAACTTCATCTCCCGCACCCCGCGTTCAAGGAGCGCCACCACCTCCGACACCGTGGACACCCCCGGCAGGAACGGCACCCCGGACGCCCGCATCGCGTCGAGGAGCACGTCCGTCCAGCCCGGGCTGACGAGGAACCGCGCCCCGGCCCGTACGCACCGCGTCACCTGCTCCGGCGTCACGACCGTCCCCGCCCCGACCACCGCGCCCGGCACCCCGTCGGCGATCGCCCGGATCGCGTCCAACGCGACCGGCGTCCGCAAGGTCACCTCGATCGCCGGCAGCCCTCCGGCCACCAGCGCCCGCGCCAGCGGCACGGCATCGGAGGCGTCCTCGATGACGACGACGGGCACGACGGGGGCGAGATCCAGCACACTCATGGCCTCATCGTGCCCACGAGGAGCGAGGCGCGCAACGAGCGTTGCAGAGTGCGCAATGGCTGGCCGGGTTGGGTTGGTTCCTAGTGGATCTCGTCCACCAGCACATCCAGCGACCAGGCCTTCCCCGCCCCCTTCGGCGGCTCCACCTCCACCACGTACCCGAGGTCCCGCAGCGCCTCCACCAGCTCGGCGGGCCCCGCCGGAGCGATGCCCGCCGACAGCAGACTCCGTACGATCCGCCCCTTGGTCGCCTTGTTGAAGTGGCTGACCACCTTTCGCGTCGGCGCGTGGAGCACCCGCACACCCGCCGTCCGCGAGGCCACGTCCCCCTTCGGCTTCCACGCCGCCGTATAGGCCGAGGACCGCAGATCCAGCACCAGCCCGTCCCCGGCGGCCTCGGGAAGCGCCGCCGCCATCGGCGTACGCCAGTGCGCGCCGAGCGCTCCGAGGCCGGGCAGCTTCACACCCATGGAGCACCGGTACGACGGGATCCTGTCGGCGACCCCGACGGCACCCCACAGCCCCGAGAAGACGAGCAGCTGACGGGCGGCCCGCTTCCTGGCGGCCGCGTCGAGGGAGGACAGCTCCAGAGCGTCGTACAGCACACCCGTGTAGATCTCCCCGGCGGGCCGCGCCCCGGCGGTCCGCAGCTCGGTGTTCTTGCCGACCTCGCCCCTCAGCCCCTCGCTCAGCCCGAGCACCTCGCGCGCCTTGTCCTCGTCACCGGCGCACAGTTCGACGAGCTCGCCGAGCACGGCCGCACGGGCCTCGGTCAGCCCCGGCAGCGACAACGACTCCAGCTTCAGCGGAGCGCCACGACCGGAGGAGGCCTTGCCTTCGGACGGCGGCAGCAGGACAAGCACGGGCGGGATCTCCTTCTGTAGGGCTGTAGATCCTGTAGATCCTTAGGGCTGTAGATCCTTTGGATCCAGTAGAGCTCCCGGACAGCGTACGGGCCCCGATGTGCTTACCCTCGCTGTATGCCCCGCCGCCACATCCGCGTGACCGGCGCCCCCGAAGCCCCCCTCCGGGCCGCCCTCACAGCGCTGCGCACCGAACTGGGAGTGCCGGAGACCTATCCGCCGGGGGCCATGGCGGACGTCGGGACACCTCCCGTACTCCCGTCGTACGACGCCACCGACATCCCCCTGTTCACCATCGACCCGCCCACCTCCACCGACCTCGACCAGGCGATGCACCTCTCCCGCCGGGGCAGCGGCTACCGCGTCCGGTACGCCATCGCGGACGTCGCCGCCTTCGTCGTACCCGGATCGGCGTTGGACCAGGAGACCCACCGGCGGGTGATGACCCTCTACTTCCCGGACGAGAAGGTCCCCCTGCACCCGACCCCGCTGAGCGAGGGCGCGGCCAGCCTGCTGCCGGACCAGGTGTGCCCGGCCGCACTGTGGACGATCGACCTCGACGCGGAGGGCCGTACGGAGGCCGTCGACGTACGCCGCGCGCTGGTCCGCAGCCGGGCGAAGCTCGACTACGAGGGCGTACAGAAGGAGATCTCCGCGAAGACCGCCGAGGAGCCGCTCGCCCTGCTGGAGGTGATCGGGCGGCTGCGGGAGGAACTGGAGGTGGAGCGGGGCGGGATCTCGCTGAAGGTCCCCGAGCAGGAGATCGTGGAGCGGGACGGCACGTACGAACTGACCTACCGCGCCGGAACGCCCGCAGACGGCTGGAACGCCCAGATCTCCCTGCTCACCGGCATGGCCGCGGCCGACCTGATGCTCGCGTACGGCACCGGCGTGCTCCGCACCCTCCCCGCCGCCCCCGACGGCGCGGTGGGCCGCCTGCGCCGTACGGCCCACGCCCTGCACATCGACTGGCCGCACCATGTGTCGTACGCGGCGCTGGTCCGCTCCCTGGACCCGCGTGTCCCGCACCACGCGGCGTTCCTCCAGGAGTGCACGACGCTGCTGCGGGGCGCGGGCTACACGGTCTTCCGGGACGGCGTACTGCCCGACATCACCACCCACTCCGCGGTCGCCGCGCCGTACGCCCACTGCACGGCTCCCCTGCGCCGCCTGGCCGACCGGTACGCGTCGGAGATCTGTCTGGCGGCGGTGGCGGGGGAGCCGGTGCCCGACTGGGTCCTCGCCGCTTTTGATCAGCTGCCGCGCGAAATGGCCGAGGGCGGCCGACGCGCGGGCGCGGTGGAACGGGCCTGCGTGGACATCGTCGAGGGGGCCCTGCTGAAGGACCGGGTGGGGGAGGTGTTCGACGGCTGCGTGGTGGAGGTGGAGGAGCGCCGACCGACGGTGGGCGTGGTGCAGTTGGAGTCACCGGCGGTCATCGGACGGATCGAGGGTGCCGGTCTGCCTCTGGGCGAGCGGCTGCGGGTCCGCCTCACCCAGGCGGGCCCGGGACCTGTGCGTTTCGAGCGTGCGTGATCGCGCGGACGAGCTCGCCGGGTTCGTCGGTGTGGAAGCGGACGAGGTGGATCTGCTTCGGCCGCCCGAAGAAGGTGAAGTGGGTGACTGGCTGGGCCAGTTCGAGGGTGACGGTGGTCCGTGCGCCCATGGTGAGGTCGAGTTCGCCGTCGGCGCGGTGGTGGGTGGTGCGCAACTCGCGTCGTACGGAGGCGATGTGCCGTAGCGGTACACGCAGATCCACGTGCGCGGACCGTCGGATCCGCAGGGAGTCGGCCGCGAGCACGTGGGGCCGTACGACGTTGGCCGCGTGCATGCCGACGACGAGGACGACGGTGTAGACGTCCAGGACGAGAACGGGCCGGTGCACGGCCGGCAGGTCCCGCAGGAGCACGGACATGGTCACCGACTCGATCACGCACACGAACGCGAACCCGAACATCAACGGGCCCTCGCCACGGGCGTATCCGAATCCCTGTCCGCGGCGGGCCTGGTGCGTCCGCTGCGCCGCCCACAGCACGAGGCTGACGAGCAGCCGCAGTTCGTGCCGTACGAGGGCGGAGGCCGCCGTTCTCATGTCTCCTCCTCGGTGCGGACGCGGGTGAGGATGCGCAGGGCGCGGCGGATGGCCTCCGCCTGGGCCGGGGCGAAGTCGGCGTAGAAGGCGCGCAGGAAACTGTGGTCCTCGTCGATGTCGGTCGAGGGCAGGAGTTCCGGCGGGATGAGGGCCGCGAGCGTACGGGCCGCCTCGGCGACCTCGGGGTCGCCGGGGGCCGCGTCGGCGAGGGCGTCGAGCAGCGCGTACGCCTCGTTGGCCGCGGTGACGGCCTCGGGTGAGCCGAGCGCCGAGCCGACGGCACTCATCAGCCGCTCCCGTTCCTCCGGACTCGCGGCGGTCTCGATCAGTGCGAGGACCTCGCGGTCCTTGGCGGCCATGGGGGAGTCGGACAGCGGCGTCATCGCGCTGAACAGGACGGCGAGTTCGGGAGAGACGGGCCCCTCGGCAGGCAGTTCGCCGGCGTCCAGCAACGCCCGCAGCCGCACCCGCCGCTCCCGGATCGCCGTCTCCTGCCGCGCGAGATCCTCGTCCAGCTCCTGGAGGATCTCGGTCAGCTCCTTCTCCGTGTCATCGGCCAGCACGTCCCGCACCTCCGCGAGCCCCAGCCCCAACTCGGTCAGCCGCCGGATCCGCGCGAGCACGACGGCGTGCCGCAGCGTGTAGTCCCGATACCCGTTGCCCAGCCGCTCCGGCTCCGGCAGCAGCCCCTGATGGTGGTAATGCCGCACGGTCCGCGTGGTGACGCCGACGGCGGCGGCGAGTTCTCCGATCCGCATGGGATCAGTAGAGACGTTGACGTTGCGGCAGGGTCAAGCGGTGGTGCGCTGTGGGCGGTGCCGGCACCTCCTCTTGACGGCTAACGCCGTTAGCCTTACTTTTACGGATGTGAGGCTAACGCTGTTAGCTAACCAGTGGATCGCATCCAGCGATCGAGTCATCGACCGGAGGCAGTCATGAGCACCGTCGCGAACGCCACCACCCCGCACCGCTCGGTCCTCTCCCTGGCCCGCCGCACCGCATGGCTCGCCAACGCCCTGTTCTGGTCCGCCTTCGCGGTCCTGGAGGCCGTCAACCACGGCTGGCCGGCCGGCACCCTCGCGCTCGCCTTCTTCGTCCTGCCGGACCTGACCTTCCTGGTGGCCCTCGACGACGCGCCCCGGATGGCGAAGGGACAGCTGCCGCCGCGCGCGGTGCCGTACTACAACGCGATGCACCGGGCCCTGATCCCCCTGGGCCTGCTGCTGGCCTACTCGGTCCAGCCCTTCTTCGCCTGGCCCCCCGCCTTCGCGGCCCTGTGCGGCTGGCTCGCCCACATCTCGTACGATCGCGCCTTCGGCTACGGACTGCGTACGAGGGAGGGCTTCCAGCGTGGAACGGAGGAGGGTTTCCAGCGTGGAACCGAGGAGGGCTTCCGGCGTGGAGCCAAGGAAGGCTTCCGGCGTGACTGACCGTCTCACTCCCCGCGCCCGCGAGATCGCGACGGCCGCCCGGACCCTCCTGGAGGAGTCCGGGCCCGCCGCGCTCACCCTGCGGACCCTCGCCGACCGCCTCGGCATCAAGGCGCCCTCCCTCTACAAGCACTTCCCCGACAAGCACGCCGTGGAGGTGGAGCTGATCGCGCAGATGCTGGAGGAGTCGGCGGCGGCGATGGAGGCGGCGGAAGCACGCGAGCCCGGTTCCCTCCCGACCTTGGCGGAGACGTATCGCACCTACGCCCTCGACCACCCCCACCTCTACTGCCTCGCCACCGAACGCCCCCTGCCCCGCGCCGCACTGCCCGCCGGCCTGGAGGACCGGGCCGCGATGCCGCTGATGCGGGTGTGTGGCGGCGACATCGACCTGGCCCGTTCGGTGTGGGCGTTCGCCCACGGGATGGTGGTCCTGGAGATCCACGGACGGTTTCCGGACGACGCGGACCTGGCGGCGGCATGGGAAAGGGGCCTGAAGGCGTTCCATCCGTGAGAGTCCTCCAGGACGGGCCCGTCCTGGCCGGGGAAGCGGGAACGGGGGCGTCGGATGGGTGAGCAGGCCGTGTGGACGAGGGCGCGGCTGGGCCGGTGCGGACCGCGCCTGGACCTTCTGACGGCCCGTTTCGACAAGCACGTCTACGCCCCGCACGCCCACGACGAGTTCACGGTCGGCGTCTGCGTCGGCGGCTCGGAGGTCATCGACTACCGGGGCGGCCACATCCGTACGGGCCCGGGCTCCATCGTCGTACTGGCGCCGGGGGAGGTGCACACGGGCGGCCCCGGAAACGCGACGGACGGCTACGCGTACCGCGCGCTGTACGCGGATACGGGGCTGCTGAAGGACGGGATGCTGGGCCTGCCGCACTTCCGTGAGCCGCTGATAGACGACCCGGAACTGGCCGCGGCGTTGCTCGTGGTCCACACGGACCTGAACGCCTGCCCCGACCCCCTGGAGGCCGAGTCCCGCCTCCCATGGCTGCTCACGGCACTGGCCCGCCGCCACTCGGCATCCCGCCCGGCGCCGGACACGGTGCCGGGTGCCGACCGCATCGCGCTCGCCGTCCGAGACCGTCTGGCCGACGGACTGCTGGAACCCCCCTCGCTGGCGGACCTGGCCGCGGAACAGGGCCTTTCCCGCTACCAGTTGCTCCGTGCCTTCCGTACGACGATGGGGATACCGCCGTACGCCTGGCTGGCCCAGCACCGGGTGCACCGGGCCCGCCGCCTGCTGGAGTCGGGGATCCGCCCCGCCGATGTGGCGTCGCTGGTCGGCTTCGCGGACCAGGCGCACCTCACCCGCTGGTTCCGCCGCGTCCTCGGGGTGACCCCGGCGGCGTACCGCAACAGCGTTCAAGACGTCAGGCCCTGATCGGGCCGAAGGTGTGCGCATGACTGCACGCGGCTGGTTCCTGTTCTCCCTGATGGGAGTGGTCTGGGGCATCCCCTACCTGATGATCAAGGTGGCGGTGGAGGCCCCGCTGTCCCCGTCCTTCGTGGTGTTCACGCGCTGCGCGCTGGGCGCGGCGCTGCTGCTGCCGTTCGCGGTGCGGGGCCTGGGCGGGACGGTCAGGCGGGCCTGGAAGCCGATGCTGGCGTTCGCGTGCATAGAGATCATCGGCCCGTGGTTCACGCTGACGGACGCCGAACGCCACCTGTCCAGCTCGACGGCGGGTCTGCTGATCGCCGGGGTGCCGATCGTGGGGGTGACACTGGCGCGCTTCTTCGGGGACACGGAGCGGCTGGGGGCGAGGCGGTTGACGGGTCTGGGGTTGGGCCTGGCAGGGGTGGGAGTCCTGACGGTCCCGCACCTGACGGGAGGGGACGCGAGGTCGCTGGCGGAGGTACTGGTGACGGTGGTGGGCTACGCCACGGCTCCGCTGATAGCGGCACGACACCTGAGGGAGGTCCCGTCCTTGCAGCTCACGGCGTCCTGCCTGGGCCTGGCGGCGCTGGTGTACGCGACGCCGGCCGCGATGACCTGGCCGTCGGTCATGCCTTCGACGTCGGTGGTGCTGGCGCTGGCGGGCCTGGGGGTGATCTGCACGGCGGTGGCGTTCGTCGCGTTCCTGGAGCTGATCAAGGAGGTCGGCCCGACGCGCTCGACGGTGATCACGTACGTCAACCCGGCGGTGGCGGTGGCGGCGGGGGCGTTGTTCCTGGGCGAGGAGCTGACGCCGGGAATGGGGGTCGCCTTCACCCTGATCCTGGCGGGCTCGGTCCTGGCCACGGCGGCCGGTCCTGCGAAGGATGCGAGCCCGGTAACATGGTCGCCACGGCAGACGAGCCGGGCGGACGGCCGCGTGGAGTCCCCTTGACGGGGGGCTTCCCGAGGAACGTCCGGGCTCCACAGGGCAAGGTGGTGGCTAACGGCCACCCGGGGTGACCCGCGGGACAGTGCCACAGAAAACAGACCGCCGGGGACCTCGGTCCTCGGTAAGGGTGAAACGGTGGTGTAAGAGACCACCAGTGCCCAGGGTGACCTGGGCAGCTAGGTAAACCCCACCTGGAGCAAGGTCAAAAGGAGCCGCCGTAACAAGCGGCTCTGCGAGGACGTCCGAGGGCTGCCCGCCCGAGTCCCCGGGTAGACCGCACGAGGCCGGTGGCAACACCGGCCCTAGATGGATGGCCGTCTCCCCGACCGCCGCGAGGCAGTCGGGCGACAGAACCCGGCGTACAGCCCGACTCGTCTGCCGCCCCGTATTTCCGCAGGTCAGGGGCATTGTTTTTCCGCTAAACAAACCATCGGGGTCGAATCTGGGTCGAATCTGCGCTACGGGTATCGTCGTTTCTGTCTGCTGCCCATGCAGCATATCCGGGCATTCCGGGTGTTAAATCCGGCCCGGAGTCGCTATGGAGCAGACATCTCGGATGCTGATGCACTCGGAAGTACATGTACGAGGTGTCTCCGTCTCGGCTTTCTCCCGCCGTGCCTCCTCGTTCGTGTGCCACCAGTAGTAGCCGGAGCGGTCCCAGTCCAGGACGTCACACATGCGCTTCACGCCATGGGTGCTCCGGTGTTCGTCGACGAAACGGAAGCGGATTCACCGCGTCGTCTTCCTCGCGAAATAGGCGGCGGCCTTCCGGAGAATCTCGTGCCCTCCTTCAGTCGTGCGTTCACCCGCCGCAGGCGCTTGAGTTCATCCTTTTCATCCGAGGTCATATCGGCGTCACCCCGCCGTTCGCTGCCTCTCGGCGATTGTCGTCGCGGACCCACTTGCGTAACGTCTCCTGGACACTCAGGCTGGAGGCGATGTCCGTGAGGGGGCGGTCCTTCGAGGGACGAACCAGGTCCACTGCATTCCGCTTGAACTCTTCGGGGTAATTCTTCCGCTTTGCTGCCGTGGATCACTCCCTCTGGATGACGAAACATCCAGCGTCCAGGTGTCGGAATTTTGGGGGTTACTCCATGGCCCTCCAAACCCAGCCTCGGCAACACTGGCGCTGCCTATGGAAGTGGTCCCTTCCGGCTTGAGCACAGTCCACAGCTAGCGGTTTTCCTCGTCTTCCCGGCCCCGTCCGCACCTAATATCTCTTCAGCGTACATTCGGAAATTCAGAAACGGGCGCGATGATGCACCTATTCCCGGTCCTTCAGGGCTGTGAGTTCGGGATGGTGCGGGAAGTCGTCGGTTGCCGTATCGAGCAGTGTGCGGAGACTGATTTGCTGACCCCCTCCGCCGAGTTTGAGGTTGCGCAGTGCGGCGAACCAGTTCGCGCGGCCGGTTCCCTGGAGTTTCAGGCGTGAGATGTCTCCGCCTGCGCGGGCCCAGATTTCCTGATCGGTCGGACCGGCGGGGTACAGGTCGGTCATGATCGTTTCGATCGTGCGCCAGTGGTCGGGCTGAACCGGTTGTGCGGAGGTCGGGGTTTTCAGGCCGCCGCGGTCGAGTGCGATGGGGAAGTTGTCTTCCAGGTCGGAGGCCTTGAAGATAGGGTGCTGTCGCCCGGGAAAGGCTGTGCGGACATTTTCGGCGACGTGGTTAAAGACATCGAAGACCCGAATGAGACCGTCTCCCGTTGTGCGCGCTTTTCCTTCGAGTGCTTCGAGGAGATACTGAGTGAATACGCTGTTACGTTCGCCGTTCAGTACCAGGGAGTATTCCTGCGCGCGCGATGATGCAATGACGACGCGGCCGGTGCCCTGGGCGAGTTGTTGGAGAGACTTTTCGCTGAACCCGGCGTGGATAGAGTCTTCGTCGGTGTGTGTCTTCAGCGCGGCCACTCCGCCGGCGTGGCAGGCGTCAATCAGTACCAGGAGCCGTTGTGCCTTGATTGCGGCGAGTGCTGCGGTGAGCTCAACTTCGGGGAGGGTGGCTCCCAGAAGATTATTGGTCTGGAAGTCCACAGGGAGGAGGGCGCTTGTATCGCCTACCCCTGTGGGGAATCGGCCGCCATGTCCCGAGAAGAAGATGACGACGGTGTCTTCCGCCGTGGATGTTGATGCCAGGTCGGCCAGGCCGGATCGAATGCCGTGCAAGGTCGCCTGGTCGTCCAGGAGGACCTGGACTTGGTCCGGGGGGAAACCGCAGTACTCTGCTGCCCGGAGGACGGATGCGGTGTCCCGGGCGTCGTTCAGCACGGCTTCTGGGAGGCTGCTTATATTTTCGTAGTTGGCAATGCCGATTACTAGTGCTCGTCTTGTTCCGAGGGTCACCTTTTCGTAGCCTCATTTTCTTTGCGTACCGCTCGGCGGTCATCGCTCGTTCGTGAATTCTTGGTTATCGGCGAAGAAGCGAAGTGGCTGATTCGCTGGGTAGTCGTTACGCATTTCATTCAGCAGTTGCTTCAGGTGAGGATTTCCGATGCCGTGCTCGATGCGCTGGAGTGCTTGGTGCCACCGTGTGCGGCCACTGCCTCGTTGGTCGAGATCGGCCGTACGGCCTCCGGCTCGTTCCCACAGCTCCTGGTCGTTGGGCCCTGCCGGGTAGAGTTCGGCCGCCAGGTCTTCCAGTGCTTTCCACCTTTCGGCGGGGCTGATGGCAGACAACTTGAGTCGCCATCGGTCCAACAGACCGATCATAGGCAGGCACGCGCGCAGCGCGGGCCGGACGTCGTCACGTCCTTGTCGCAGCATTCCTGTGAGCTCGTCAGCCGTGTGTTTCCAATGCCGGTCGAGTGCGAGATCGCCGATGGCCTCCCATGTGGAGGGAGGAATGCGCTGTCCATGCGAGAGCGCTGCGCGAAGCCATCTACGGAAGCGGTATTCGTCGAATGTCGGCAACGCCGTCACAATCCCGACTACCTCACCGGCTTCCATGCGGCTGAGTTGGCTGTCGAGTTCGGGACTTCGGAGAACAGCGGTTTGGAGGTGCGGTTCCAGGCGGAAGGGGGGCAGGCCCGTACAGGCCTTCTCGAGCCATCCGTGTACGGTCGCCCGAGTGAGAGCGTCGAGATCTAGGCTGCTGAGTTTGGCCCATACTTCGGAACGGCGTGGGAAGGCACCGAGGTCAGCCAGGGGGGTGCGGGACAGGCAGCGGATGAGGCCGTCCTGAACCGGTCGACCGTCGATGAGGTCGGTGAGAGCAGCGTGGAATGCGGCTTGTGGATTAGCAGGACCTTGCCAGGCGTTCAGGTCGTATTTCAGCGAAGCCGTCCACAAGGTCTGAACTGTCTGAGTGGAGAAGTCGAGGTCCGCGAGGAGGACTGGCGTCCGGGCGGCGTAGTTGCCCGCCAGGTCAATCATCCGTGCGTCGCCGATGTCGACGGAGCAGCGCACAATCTCTTCTGGCGTCGCGTTCCTCAACGCCAGTTCCAGGCCATCTGCAACGGAGTGGGGTTCGGCGGTGAGTTGGAGGCGGGCGGCCTCGCACGGAGGGAAGGCGGTCGACACCGCGGCGCCGTGCAGCCGGGGAAAGCGCTCTTCGCGAGCGATGTCGATCATGTGCTGCGCCGCGCGGAGGGGAAGCATGCGCGGAGCTGCTTCAACCAATCGACCTACCAGTGCGTGGTCCGGCCTAGCCGCTGTCCACAGGGGTCGCGTGAGTTCTGGATCAGCGGCGACCCAGCGCCACACGGCGCGGGCGAACGCCGGACCTGGTGTGCCTGCTGCCTTCCGCAGGCCTCCAAGTACGGCCTCCCTCCACTGGCGCGTGCTCTTGGACGTGTGTATGGCGTCCTGGATCATCGTCGTGAACGAGGTGTCCTGGGCCGGCGGGAAGGTGTTGTCCCCCGTCCAGGTCTCCAGATGGGTCCATACAGCCTGCGCGTGCTCGAACCCTTGCATGTCGAGGTTGCGCAGTGTCAGAACGTCGCCAGCGGTCGCGGTTTCAAGCTGGTGCAGTAGGCGCTGCAGGAGCTTGGCCTTACCGTTTGTGCCGTGGCTGGGCTCGGGTGACAGCCGCTGCACAAGCCGAACGGCGGTGATGGTGTTGTCGATAGTGTCCGGCGTGTCGGTGGTCAGCCTGTAGGCCTGTTCCAGCAGGGGGAGTTCGCTGAATGCGGTGGCTTCGGCTCCGATTTCGTCAGCGAAGGAGCGTAGCAGCGTGCCTTGTTCGTGGCCGGTGAGGGCGGCGGCCGCCAGGGAACCTGGCGCCGGTGACACGGTGTCCAGCCGCTGGTGCCCGCGCCACCGCGCGACGAGGGCGTGAGGGGTGCAAACGAGTGCTGGCGTTGGAGTCTCGACAAGGTCGCTGGGGCCGAAGCTCAGGCGGAACGCGAAGTTGCGACGCAGGGCCGGCCACAGCCGAGCCCACAAAGACACGACCAAGTCGTCGAAGTCTTGGTGGCCCAGGCGGACCGCGGGGCCGGCCGAGCGCTGTGCGAGTGCTGCCGCAGCTGCTGGCAGATCGGTTGCGGCAGGCGGGATGTCGTTCCCGAGTTCGACTTCCAGGGGTGTGATGGCCAGAGGGGCGTGGGGTCGGGCCATCAACCAGGCGAGAAGGGGGCGCAAGTCGGAGACGGAGACGAGATCATTGAGCGGCACGATGAGCGCGTGGGACAGCACCATGCCAGCCCGTGTTGCCTGCGCGTCCAGAAAGGTGCGAGCGAGCACGTAGTGGTCATGGTGGGGAAACCCTGACAGGAAAGGTGACCACTCCACGCCGGGCGGCGCGGTGTCAGGCAGGTCAAGTCGGGGTGCCAGCTCCGCTGCAAGGCTCCAGGGGCCACTAGCATCCCTGAGTCCGTGCCCTCCCCGGACCTCCCCGAACAGTGCCTGTTCTGCATGTATACGCAAGGCCCTAGTCCGCCTCTTGTTGGCTCTGTTTGTCAAGGAGGAGGTGGATTGGCCAGGTGAGGTCGGGTGAGCGCTCACCCTCTGGCGTCACGACGAACCCGAACTGCTCCGGGCCCCGGCTGGAGTAGTCGCTGTCAGATGTGTGCGGGGTGAGGGGGCGGCCCAGGGCTGACAGCCCCATGACAGTGGGTGCGGGCCACGTAGCACTGAGAAACGCCCAGAACATCGGCAGACGTACCTGGAGCGCCTCGGACGGAGTGCCTTCGAATCCGAGTTCATCCCAGCAAGTGAGGAGTACGGCCAGCTGTGGGCTTCCCGGTCGAACTCCTGGGGACGACATGCCCCTGACGTAAACGAGCATTTGCAGAAGCTCAATGAGGCGCGCCTGGTCCGAGATCTGGTGAGCCGGATTCTCGGGCGCTGCTTTACGCAAGTCGGAAAGGGGTCGTGAGAGCACGTCGTCGCCCAA
This sequence comes from Streptomyces sp. S3(2020), assembly GCF_013044505.1. GTDB lineage: Bacteria > Actinomycetota > Actinomycetes > Streptomycetales > Streptomycetaceae > Streptomyces. The sequence goes on from NZ_JABERD010000071.1 coordinate 16,775, forward strand.
CTGCGTCTGTTGGAGGCGGATCATCAGCATCCAGCGGTCCGCCTGCTGGACACGCGTGCACCAGGCATCCGACACGCGGCGAGTTTCGATCATGGATTTGATCTGCTCGCCGCCGTACTCGGGCCAGATGATTTGTCCGGATGTGCCGTCTTCCTGCGATACGGGCCACACGCTGTCCACATAGATGGAGGTGGCCGTGTGATCGGCTGCTTTTCCTTCACTGAGGCTTTCTAGTGCCGCTTCGAACGGCTCAAGGTTTGTAGCCTGGCCGTTCATACGCAGTCGGCAGTCCTTCTTCATGAGCCGCCTGAGCATTTGCGCCCCATAATGCGTTTTACCTACACCACTCTCGCCGAGCAGAAGGATGGAATCGCCGGAACCACTCATGCCGGTTTCACCCCGTACATGAAGAGCGGGTCGTCGCTGCCTGACGGGACTGACGGTAGGGCGGCGTGCGGCCGTCGTGAGGTGAGTGCCCAGTCGAGGAGTCGAGTCAGAACGTCATCTGCCTGTCGTTCGCCGGCATCGCCCGGGGTGACACTGACCGAGAATTCCTCAGCCTCGGGCATCGGGCCGAATACCGATTGGCGGACGGACTCCTCCATTGCGGGAGCGATAGAGACATCTGATTTGGTCCACACCAACGCAACGGGGCGTGATTGTCGCTCGTCGGCCACACGGGCGGCGAGTAGCTGCAGGGCGCTACGGGCGGATCCCATGCTTGCGCCCGACAGAGCTTCGCGGTCGGCGACGAGAAGAAAAACGTCCGCGTGTTCGGCGATCCAGCGGGCTCCTGCAGCTTCGGATCCGTCCTTGTTGATGGCCCACTTCTGGAACCACTCGCCAGGTGCGTCGGTGAAGAGGTAGTCCACGGGCTGCTTCTGCCCGGCACGAAAGCTCAGATGCAGCAACCCCGGAGCCCGCCCGCTGCGGCTCGCGGTGTGCGGGGGAAACCCGGGCGCCTGCCCGGGGGCCCAGCGCAGGGATTCCGCCACTGCCTCCCAGCCGGCCAGCGAGAAGGAGCCTGCAAACTGGCCTGCGCGCAATTCGGCGGCGCCTCGGCCCAACAGCAGGTACCAGGCGCCTAACATTGTCGTCTTCCCTGCGTTCTGCGGTCCGATAGTCGCGATGATCCGGGGACGGGCTCGGCCGGCGACGAAGGCGAGATCGGCAAGTCCCAGTGCACTGCCGGACCAGGGCAGCAGTACATCACCGGTCGGCTCGGGCACGGAAGTGTCCTTGCCCGAGCCGTGATATACGGGGCATGCAGAGAGGTCGACGTGGCCGAGAGCGCAGCCGGTGTCGGGAACGAAGCAGCTCTGCTGTGGGCAGTCGTCCATACCGTTCACCCTCGGCTTCGCCGCTTGCTGCTGCGGCTGGCCTTACTGGCGGCTGTGGCGCTGGTGGCCTGGAGTTCGCGGAACACCCAGCATGCCCACTGCGCCAACGTCAGGCGTGCAGCGTCTGGCACTCCGGTCAAGCGGCGGAATGCGCTCCGGTCGCGTGAGGCAGGCGCATCGCAGTGGGCGATCAGCGCGATCACCGGACCGCGGCCTTCGGGCGGCGCCGTGAGTAGCGCTCCCGCACCGCGAGCCATATCCAGCGACTTCTCGGTCTGCGCAAGCTCGACTAGGTCACTGACCGCGTAGGTCTGTTCCGTGTCAACCAGGGGAAGGGACATCACCGTCTCAGCCAGGAAGGCCACCACGCTGCCAGGGGATGACACCGGCACCTGCTGGTGCAGGTCGAAGGCCATCAGCGTTGCCGCCGCGGTCGGGGGCAAGTCCCGGTAGCTGACCCGGCGGGTCGGAGAGAACAGCGACTCTTTCCACCACACCAGGGCCACCCTGCGCTGGAGGCTTGTGGTGGCGGCTGCCACGGCGGTCAGCGCCTCGGCAACGTACTCGGAGACGCCTGTTGCCAGTGACCGGATGGGCTCCGACAAGTCGGCGTTGCCAACGGTCAGTCCGTTTACAGCCGTATCCAGGGCCTCAGCCACAGAAACAGCCATACGGTTACCGAACTCACCTGCCCAGTGCACAGGGTTATTGTGCGGCGAGTGTGGATTTCCGTTCGAGACCAACTGTTGCCCCTGCTGCGGGTCAACGTAATGAGGGCCTGCCGCCGCATAGAAGCCGGCCTTGAGATGGTCGACATCCGTAGGGTCGGCGGTCACCGTCAGTGGCGTGAGCTCCGGTACCTTAAGGTCCGCGATTGGGGCTGAGATGGAGGAGGGCACCGCCCACTCCGCTTCGGCCCGCGCATCGACGTCCTTCTCGATCTCCATGATCACGTCGGCCCACACCGCTGTGTCGGCACTCGGCACCGAAACCGAGAAAGCATTGCGAGCCAGGGCAACGAAAGCCGCTCCGACGGAGGGGGTGTCCGTAGCTGCCTGGACCAAACCCTCGAGAACAATGGCGCGAGCCACGGCAACCGGTGTGCCGGAGAACGTGTTCACGTACGTCACCCAGTGCTTGCTGAGGGCATCGAGCGCTTCGACGATCACGGGGTCGTCCCCGTCCACCTCGGGGTCGACAGCCGCGAGGACGTATGCCACTGCTTTGGAAGGAGACTTCCTCAGCTCACTGGCCAGCTCACCGGCAGCAGCGCCGATCTTGTCGAGCTTAGCGTCGTCTCCATTGACATCGATGAGCCCGCCTTTCAGGAAACGCAGAAGGATGCTCTCAGCCACTTACGCCCCACCCTTGCCGTGCTGATGATTCCCCTCCGGGGGGGGATCACATTCCGCTGTCACACTGCGGTCAGATGCCAGGCAACTCAGCATGCCGCCACAGGTCGTTCACGTCTTGCAGCCGCTTAGGCCCTGGACTGCAAGTCAGACAACAGAGCATAAGCGACAACAGGAGAACCACGGGCCGGTAGAGTCTGAAGTGGGCGTGTTCGGCGGGGTGTTACGTCACCTTGCACTCCGGGGATCATGAGTATGCCGTCGCGTGGCCCGGCGAAGGTGAGTTGGGGGCCGGTCGGCCGCACGACGGCCTGTTATAAATCGAGGCTCTTCGCGGAGGGCTCGGGGACCGGCTGGGCGGGCACGGCACGGGTGGATCTCATCTGATGCCAACAGGCGTGGGGCGCCGACGATCCCCGCTAGGGTTCACACCTTATCCACAATTGCTCTCGGCGGGGGACTTGTTCGTGTCGAGGATTGCTGCTCGTCGTGCTTCGGACCCGGCTCGGATCGGGCGCTTCCGGGTGGTCGGGGTGCTGGGCGCGGGTGGGATGGGCACCGTGTACGCCGCGGTCGGGGAGCGGGGTGAGCGGGTAGCGGTGAAGGCCGTGCGCGCCGGGCAGGCTGCGGATGACCAGTTCCGGGCCCGATTCCGGCGCGAGGTGCAGGTTCTGCGGCGGGTGTCGGGTCCGTGTCTGGTGCCGCTGCTGGAGGCCGATCCCGAGGCGGACATCCCGTGGCTGGCGACGGCCTACGTACCCGGCTTGACGCTCGGAGAGCACACGTCGGTGCACGGGCCGCTGGCTGGGATCCAGCTGCACCTGTTCGCCGCGGGGACGGCCGGGGCGCTCGCGGCCGTGCACGCCGCCGGGGTGGTCCACCGCGATCTGAAACCCGCGAATGTGATCCTGGCCCCGGACGGGCCGCGGGTGCTGGACTTCGGTATCGCCCACGTCTCCGACGGCACCGCGGTCACCCGTACCGGCCTGCTCACCGGGACCCCGGGCTGGCTGAGCCCCGAGTATTACCGTGACGGCACTGCCGGGCCGTCAGGGGATGTCTTTGCCTGGGGTGTGCTGCTTGCCTTCGCGGCCACCGGCCGCCACCCCTTCGGCGCCGGCAATGCCGAGGCCGTCGCCTTCCGTGTCCTCAGCGCCGAGCCGGACCTCGACGGTGTCCCCGACGACATGCTCAGCCTGGTGACGGCGTGCCTCGCCAAAGACCCGGGCCATCGGCCGTTGTCCGCCGTCGTGGCGCAGAAGACCGCCGAGCTGCTCGGCGAGCAGGCGACTCAGGTCCTCGGGGATGTCCACGACAGGCCGACCGCGGTCCCGAACCTGATCGCCGAGCAGTGGCATCCCCCGACCGTCGAAGACCCCGCCTGGCCGGCTTCCGCGACACGCCCTCCCTACAGCCGCGCCCGGCTCATCGTCGTCGCGGCCACTGTGTTCGCCGCGGCCGCCACAGGGACCTGGTTCGCGCTGGACCCGGGCCACGCCTCAGCGCGCGCCACCCACTCCCCACACACGGCCGCGTCCCGCCCCACCCTCGGCGCCACACCGGCTGGGACCACGTCACCTCCCGCCCGTTCCGCCGTCACCGAGTCGCAGACCCCGACCGTCGCGGCGTCGTCCGCGCCGACGCAGACCCAGGTGATCACCCTCAGCCCCTGGTCCCCAGTCGGCACTCCGGCAACCGGCATCACCATCACCGACCGTGCCAGCGGCTCTTGCTTCGGGACCGCCGAATCCACGATGCGCACGGACGCCTGGCGCTGCACCGCCGGCGACCGAATCCTCGACCCCTGTTTCTCCCCGGACTCCAATCCCTCGGACACCAGCGCTCTGTGCCTGGACGGAGCTCCCGACCGCATGGTCGAACTGTCGGTCCCCGAGGGCTTCCCCGGCAACAACAACCACATGCCGGACGGACCCGACATCGAACCGATCACCCTCGTCCTGACCAACGGCGCCCGCTGCTCGTTCGCCGGTGGAGGCACCGCAACGCTCGCGGGACAACGCCTGAACTACGGCTGCGACAACGGCGGCTACCTGTACGGCTACCCGAACAAGACCGCCGCCGTGTGGACCATCTCGTACGCCGCTCCCGGCAGCGGAGCCAGCGTCTCCACGCCGATCACGACTGTCTACGAGTAGCGCGCTGACAGCCACGCTGCTGAATCGGCGGATAGTGGCATCGGTCGCCGGATCCGGCTGAGCGGAATCGGTCATGGCTGACTTGCGCTCTTTCGGGCTCGTCCTGCGTTGCTGAGACTCTCGCTTCAGGAAGGTTCGGGGGAGGGCGAGATGGCTGTTCAACGTGGACGGAAGCCGGCTCGTCGTAGCGGGCGGGCCACAGGAGCAAAGCCGATCGTGCTCGGCGGAGGCGGCCTGCTCATCGTGCTGATGGCGTTCTGGTCGGAGGTGTGGCCGTACGTCGTTGGGAGCGTAGTCCTCGGCGGTATCGGAGCTATCGGCTGGTGGCTGTTGCGCACCGACCGGAGGGTGTGTGCTCGGGACCGCCGTTGGCGCCAGGACGAGGCGGTGAAGGCCGGTCGGCGGACCCTGGCCGAGGTGGATGCGATGGTGTGCACTGAATTCGAGGAGCTGGTCGCCGACTTGTGTGGATCCTTGTGAGGGCTACAGAGGAAGGGGCGGTCGATCTGCTGAGACGGTCACCGAAGCAGTGCGGCTGAGGCCGCTCCTGGACGCGGAGATTGGAGGCAGGAGGGGCAGGCCTCAGGACGCGGACGCCGCGCAAGCTACGAAGGTAGACCCGTTCCGCAACGACGTCGTCGGAGCGTCGATGTGTGAGAACGCGGTTCCGAACACGGTGACCATGACCTCCTCCACAGCGAGAGGTGGGTGGGCGTAGATATCCCAGGTCTCGGAGAATTTGGCGTGCCGGGAGAGTGCTTGCACGGTCTTCGGGTCGTGCTTGCCGGAGCCGCCGAGCGTGGTGGTGTAGAAGTGCTTGAGGTCGTGGAAGCGGGTTCTGTCCGGAAGTCCAGCTTGCTTCACGGCCTTTCGCCATTTCTGGTGGAAGTCGCTGATCAGTACGGGTCGGCCGTAACGGTTCGTGACGATCAGGCCCTCGTCCGGCGGCTCGTCGTAGCCGCGTGCCCGGCGGCGGCGCTCGGCGCCTGGTGAGACGGGCTCCGGCTCCGAGAAACGTGACACGTGGTGTAGCAGCCGCTCGATCAGGAAGTGATCCACCGGCAAGGTCGCGTAACTGGCCTTGGTCTTGAGGCGTACGGCCTTACCGCGCTGCCGTTGTTCTTCGATGTGCAGCAGGTCGTGGTTCCAGGCCACCTGGCTTCGCTTCAGCCCGAAGGCCTCGCCCTGGCGTAGTCCGGCGCAGGCTCCGAGCCAGATCAGGACCTCGTAGCGTGGCGCGACCGTCCGCATTGCCGCCGCGACCGCGGCGACCTGCCCAGGAGACAGTGCAACTTTGACGCGGGGGGTGACGTCCGGGAGGTCGATCCGCGCCACGATGTTTGCAGGTAGCGGGACGTCCTCGTCCAGCATGTAGTGCACGAGGATGCGCCAGGTCTTGAAGATCTGGACGACGGTGCAGGCAGAGTCGAGGCCTTCCTTGTCGAGGATGTAGTCGACGAAGGCCATGGAATCGGGTCGGCGCAGGCTGCTTGCACGGCGGTGGCCGGCGAAGGGCAGGATGTGGTTGCGGAGGTGGCTTTCGTAGGTGTCGCAGGTATTGGTGTTCTTCTTCCGCTTGCGTCTCCTTTCCATCATCTCGGTTGCGAAGTGTTCAACCGGCAGGCTGCCCGGATTACTGTCGCGCGAGGTCTGCCTTTCGACCTCCGTGAGCACCTTGTCCAGGTAGTCGCGGGCTTGCTGCCAGGTGGCAAAGGTCGGCCGTTTCTCCTTTCCTGCGGAGTCGGTGTACCGGGCCTGCCAGCGATGGCCTCGGCCGTGGTCCGCAGACGGGTGCAGAGGTTGCCGTGGCGTACCGCACCGGCACGGGGTGTCACCGCGTTCTGGTTTTGGATATCTCTTGTGCCAGCGATCGAACGGCTCGATTGGCTTGCTCATGTGCCCCGCCCACGAAACTGAGCTGCATGTTGGACCTGTCGCCGACCTTTTGCACTGGCTAGGCGGTGGACGCGACGATGTTGTTGCTGCCCGCCACGGCGATGCTGTCCGTTACGACGAGTAGTTATGCACAGCTGTTCATGGTGCACGCAAAGGTGTGACGGTCGAGTCGCCGTGTGCCAGCACGTGAACCGTCACCGGACCCGCGACTCCTGTCCCTGGGTATGCAAATCCGTCGCCTCAGAGAGGAACGGGGATACAGCCTGGAAGAACTCGCAGAGCGCAGCGGGCTGAGCTTTCGCGGCCTCATCTATATCGAGCACGGGCAGCGCAGCCCCAGTGTTCTTACGATTTTGGACATCGCAGCAGGGCTCGATGTGGAACCGGGGGAACTCGTCAATCACATCGCCCAGGAAGAATCCGGTAAATCTGCCCCTGATAGTTCCAGCTGACAATCCGAGGATCGTGATTCGAGGCTGTCGCAGATCCTCGCTGGCTACCCGGCCATGCGCGCCCAGGGTGAGGGCGACTTCGACGAGGAGAGTGACAGTGCCAGCACCCTGGTCGGCTTCCTGTGCCGCGCGGAACACGACCACGACGCGGTGACCGCGGCTCGGGACGACATCAGTACCGGCTACCTGCAGAAGTTCCCCATCTGCTCCGACGTCCTGCGCGGCGAGATCGGAGTCGCCAGCGACGCAGCCCTGACCCGCGCCCTGGAGCGGCTGGAGCTGACCCTGTTCGCGGGAATGGGGGAGTGGACCCGGTGCGGTCTGGGCTGAGCTGAACCGTACGTCGAAGGGATGACGGCCCACGCCTCGTCTGTCCACGACAGCAGCCTGCGCTAGAGCGGATCTTCGTATCAGCGCGTGGGCCTTGAACGACTTGAGCGAGCATTCCGTATGATCGATCAAGAGTGGGAAACGTTTGGATTGCATGGCAAGACGACCATTGTGGAGCGCCGAGGGCTCGCACTAGGGTCATCGCTGTCACGCTGGCGGCAGGGCAGGTATGACCGCACTAGCCTGACCTAAAGGCAGGGGCTTGTGCCCGTGACCCGGGCAGCCGTGCCTCAGTTGTGCCGGGTAGGCAGCGTGGCCGTCATGGGTGGGTGCAGCAGCCGCGGCCAGCCGTGCTGGCGTGTTCAGCCCATTCCGTGAAAGGTTTCCTACCGGTAGGTAAGTAGGCGGTCGTCTCCGAAGGGCGAGCCTCCTTGAGGCGAGGGTAGAGGTAGCAACATGGCTGTGGCGGCGCGGGGTCCGGCAGAAGCGATCTCCGGTGCGGCGGCGCCTGGCACCCTGTTCCCTCAGGGTGCAGCTATCGGCGTGTTGAGTATGTTCGGCATCGATGCGGTAGTTGCGTACAGCGAAAACGAGGACGAGATCAAGCGACGTGCGCGCGTTGGCACGCGGGAACTCACCAATCCTCGGGCGTTGGACCTGCTGATGAACCTCCCCCTGGGCGAGCCTGTCCCGGTGACTTCACTGAGCGACACGGAGCAGCGCGTGCTGAGGCGGATGCCCGCGGGAACGGTTACCCGGCATGACAACGTCGTCGTTCGCGAAGCAACTCACCCCATCCGTGTCGATCTGGCCGTCGTCCCGGGCAAAGGCTGGGCCTCTGCTAAGGAAAAAGTCGAATGGTTCACACCTTTCTGCGCGCGGGCTGTCTTGATCGACCGGCCTCTGCGGCGTCGAGATGACGCCGTGATGGAGGCAGAGTTCTACGGCATTGGGCTACTCGTCGCGACCAGCAATGACGTTGAGGTCGTTGTCCCGCCTCGCCCCTTTGTGCGGCGTCGGCACACTGTGGCCGGCTGGAGGTTCGTGGAAGAGGCGTATAAGCAGCTCTCGGCTCGGTGAGCCGCCTCAGGGCGTGATCGGCAGCGTTGCCCAGGCCTCCAGCGGGTCAGGGACTACAAAGCCCGCCTTCGAATTTGCCGACAGCCCCAGGCGCTCGTTTTCCAGGGCGTAGTGCGCGATGGCGGCGGCGCACTTGTCGCGCCACCACGCTTTGCGCTCCAGCCCGGGCTTCCTGCTGGTGATCTCGATGACCCAGGCGCTCCAGGTGCTGATGTTGTGGTCTTCCGACTCGCGCCGCGCTTCGCCGCCCGGATCGTTGAAGCGGTCCAGGCCGCGACCGTCACAGACGTCGCAGCTGCACGTTGCTGGCTGGTGATTGGCGTACAGGCGGGCCAGAGACTGGGTGCCCTTGAAGCACATCAGGCTCGGCATCAGCACTGATGGGTATTGAGGTCCACCGCCGTTGGGGTTGAACAACGCCCGCTCGCCAGGGGGAATGCTGTGTCGACTGGCGCTATCAGCGCCGATACCTGCAAACAGCCCGCCGTGCGCGAGTGCGTCCAGTGCGGCCAGATCGGTCCGCAGCAGGGCGACGTCAGGAAGCTCGGCCAGGACTCGCCGCAGATTGGCGGGAACACTCTTGGCTTGTTCCATCGGATCGAATTGCCGGAACAGCGTCAGCGCCTTCGGATGCGGGATGCGCTTGCAGACGGCGATCAGCTGACTGAGGAACGCGTCGGTGAGCCAGGCGATGTCGATCGGGAGGTTGACGATTGTGTCGGCCCGCTCGATGCGCTCGGACTGGCGCATGACCGCCTTGAGTGCCCTGGAAGCTCCCGGAGGGATGTATCCGGTCGGTGTGAGAGCGGCGCTGGCGCCACGGGCCTTCTGTAGCTGAAGCGAGGTATCGACGGTGTCGAACAGCTCGTTGCCGTCCAGCAGAAAGGGTTCATCGGCTGTCGCCGTGTGTGTCTTGTAGGCCGCAGTGTCGATCAGCAGGGCGCCTGTGAAGCCGGAGGTGCGGAGCTGGTAGGCGCGTTCACCTGCCTTCTCCCCGCTCATGACGACGCCGCCGAGGTCATCGTCCAGCGGGGTCCGCATCTGCGGTACGAAGCGGGCATTCTCATGCAGCAGTACACGGCCCTGCAGCAGCGGCGCGGCCGGTACCGACGCATCGAGGACCCGCAGGGCGGGGGTGCGGCCGGGGAACGGCGAGTATGCCATTGTCACCTACTTGTCGGTGATTCCGGTGGCCGTGTGGTCACCGGGGTGGAGGAAGGACACGAGTAGATCTCGGTGAACTCCTCGAGTTCCAGGCCGACTAGGTGGGCTGCCTGGGACAGGTCGAGGTTGTGCTGCTGCCTCAGTCGGGTCACGACCTCGGCAAGGTGACGCGGGGTCTCGAACTCGAAGGTAACGGGTTCGGTGGTTCGGTAGCCCAAGGCGGACATCTCCACCATGAGCGAGCGGTACTGCCACTCGGTGAGGACGCCTAGTGACTTGGCTCGGCGGGCGAGTGCTGCCATCGAGACCCTCCACCGACGCTTCAGTTCCATCAACCGCTGCAAGTCCATGCGCGGCCGAAGCTCGGTCACGATGTCCTCGTGCGGCATGAGGAATTCGGCTGCGAATTCATCGGCTTGCTGTTCCTGCAAGCGTCCGTCCCCAGGCTCAGTGTGCATCACGATGTGCCCGAGCTCGTGCGCCAGGCTGAAACGATAACGGTCCGCAGGGGCAGTCGAGTTGAGAAGGAAGAGCGGGCGTTCACCGTGCGGCCACTGGCTCACGGCATCCAGCTCACGCGCTTGCAGATCGCGAGCCACGAGTAGAGCGCCAGCGGTTTCGAGCACCTCTACCACATTGGGGACGGGACCGGACGGGAGCCCCCATTCCAACCGCAGCGTCTCCGCGGCATCGGCCGGCGTATCAAAGTCGTCGACTGCGATGTGTCTGAACGCGTGCTTCTCGTCGTCGTAGCTCGCGGCCGTCAGGGCTTCCACCTGGAGGCGAGTAACTGCCAGAGTCGCGTGAACGCGTCGCAGTGCCAATGCGCCCATGGAAGCGCGCTTGCGGTGATGAACGAGCCCAACGCCCACCCCGTCGTTGTCAGTGGTGCGGCATAGCATCTCCGGTGTGTACCTGAGAGCTGTGGAGATCAGGGCGAGACGATCGCCCTTCACTAGCAGGCGGCCGGCTTCGGCTCGGCTGACATACCCCTGTGACACGGTTTCGCTGGTCGCCCGGCCCGTCATCTCGCGTGCCAGGTCAACCTGCGTCCAACCGCGCGACTCGCGAGCCAACGTCAACATGGCGGGCTGCGCCACCAAGTCGACGATGTCATCCACGGCGACAACCACCTTCCACGGTCAGACTCTCCAGCAAGCAGCACCATACAACCCCACGTGGCATGCACGGAAACATACCTCAAAATATTCCACTGGTGATGCGCGCCGCTGCTTCCGGAGCGAGGATCCCTTGGTGATCAGATTTAGCCTCCGCCTGCTTGAGGCCTGGCGTGTGGGTGTGTAGGGCGGGGTGGGTGTGCGTGATCCACTGGTCCAGGTTGTAGCTCCGGCGGGCATCACTTGGTGCGAGGAGCGGTCTTGCCTCGCGCTTACGGTCGTCGGGTGTGTCACGGTCGGCCCCGGATTCGCAACCACTGCATAGAAGTAGTTGCGATAGTGGAAATTGGTTGCGACACTGGTATCGGAGAGTCGGGCAGCGTGAGGGGAGGCGGTTATGGAAAGCGGACTGACAGGTGTGGAAGCGCTGGGTTCGTTGCTTCCTGCAGAGTCCTTGACCCAGGCTGCAAGCCCTGCTGACGTTGGACGTCGAGTCGGACAGGCCCGTACTCGCCGTGCACTGACGGGTGACGCCCTTGGCGTGCTCGTCGGGCTGGGGAAGGATCAAATCTCAAAGATCGAAAACGGTCGTCGTAGGATCAGTGTCCGGGAGCTGCCGAAGTTCGCGGAAGCTCTGGGCGTCTCGGTAGCTCATCTGCTCGGGCAGACCTCCCGGCCTACGTTGGCTATGGCTCACCGGCTGGCAGGCGACACCAACCCAGACGAGGACAGCAACGCCAAGCGCCGCGCCCTGCAATTGCTTGAGGTCGAGGACGTGCTGACTCAGCGCGCGGCGCCGCCTCCGGCTTTGCCGACCGCGGCGGGGCAGCAGGTTTTCGATTACGCACGCAAGGAACTGTCCCAGCGCCCGCGCAACAAGGCCGAGGCCGAACGACAGGGCAAACACCTAGCCGAGCAGATGAGGCGCCAGCTTGGCCTGGGGTCGCACGAGCTGGGTGACCTGCCTGGACTGATCGAGCGGCACTTCGGGGTCGACGTAGCGTTGTCTCCGCTCGGAACTCAGACGGATGGGCTATGCATCCATGGCGACGGCGTGGCTCTGATTGTGGCCAGCACTGACTTCTCCCAAGGTCATGTGCGGTTCACCCTCGCTCACGAACTGGGCCACCACCTGCTCGGTGACCCACGAGACGTGATCAACGAAGGCGAGCGGGACATGTTCGCCGACAATCTGCAAGAAAGGCGTGTCAACGCCTTTGCGGGCCACCTGCTGATGCCCGAGGAAGGCATTCGCGAGACCCTGAAATGGCTAAGCACCGGACGTGTCACCGAGCGCAGCCTGGTGGCACTCATGGAGCAGTTCGGCGTCTCCCTGGCGGCCCTGGTCTACCAGCTCTGCGTTATGGGCTTGATCACCTACGATCAGAGCAAGCGCCTGCGCAGCCAGAGGGTGACAGATCTCGTCACACGCCACGCCTCGGTGGCTCCCACTGGTGCTGGGATCACGGTTCGGCAGACAGTCCGCGCGCCTGAGCGTCTCTTGAGCGCCGCGGTAGACGCAGCACGCAACCAGCGCGTCGGCCTGGGCGTCGTGGCGACCTTGCTGCAACGCGAGGACGACGATGCTCTGTGGGATGCGGTGATGGAAGCTGATCCCGAGGTGCTCGTCTGACGCCGGCCAGCGCGGTGACGAGTCCCGCGCTCGCAAAGCCTGCCCTGTGGTTCGTCGACACCTCCTCGCTGTTGTCCCTTGCCGCTGATGACAACTTGCGCCAGACGGTCCAGGGTGAACTGGTATCGCAGCGCCGCGTCTTGCTGGACGTCGTCGTCGACGAACTGGAACGCCTGGCAAGCCAGGGCCTACCAGGCATCAAAGACCTGGCGGTAGCGGCGCTGGAGCAACTCGACTGGCTCGGCGAACCCGTAGACACCGGCGAACTTGTCGCGGCGGAGCGGGTCGTGGAGATTCAGGACATCATGCGCAGCGGCAGGAGCCTGAGACATCCGGCGGAGCACTGGGCAGAGTCAGTGATCATGACCATGGCCGAGCGGCTTCAGCAGATGGACCCGTACATGCTGTGCGAGGACTACAACGCACGCGTTGAATCACTCCACCACAACCTCACGCCCTTCAGCATGCACAAGCTGCTGGCACGCATGGTCGAAGGGGATCGTCTCGCCGCTGATACAGCGGTTACTTTCGCAGATGCTCTCCAGGCAGCTGAACGAGGCAAGGACTACACAGCCGCGGAGTTCATATCCGGCCGGTTGGGACGTGTGGGCCAGCCCTAAGCGGAGAGCTGGACGGCCGCCGCCCCCGCCGACTACCTACGTGGCCAGACGCCAGCAGCGATGGGAGGCTGCCCGCAGCGGCTACCCTTTGGCCGGGGAGCAGGCGCGGGGTGCTGGTTGGCCAGGAGTGCACTGGGCCGCCGCTGAGGGCTGCGTATGGGTGTGCCTCGGTGATGGCCTCCTGAGAGAGTTGTGCGCCGTGCTGCTCATGTTCCGTCCGTTTTCCCCCGCATCGGGTCCGGTGCGTAGCCCTTGGCACGGAGCCAGGTGTCGAGGGCGAGGGCGACGACGTCTCCGTGGGGGATGTCTGTATCAGCGTTGTAGCGGCGGATCCGGCGCTGGAGCTGGAGGACTTCAGGGACGGCGTAGTTGAGTTGACCGCGCTTGGTGTGCCGGTTTCCGATGACGCCCAGAGTGTCCGGATGCGGCGTAAGAACGTCATCGGTGGGCTGGGACTCGGCGTCGAGCGCCTCGGCGAGCTCACGCAGTCGGCGGGCGTACAGGGAGTGATTTGGCACGAGAGCTGCTCCGGACGGTCTGGCTAGGCGGATAGCTATCCGCCTATTGGGCTATTGGAATAGGCGGCAGGGGCGGCCGCACCCCGACATGGGGGCGGCCGCCTCGTGTACCGCGGTCGGGTTCAAAACCCGCGGGCAGTGAGCCACTCGTCCAGCGCGACGGAGACGATGTCGCCGATGGGCAGGTGGTCGAGTTCGTTGTCCAGTGCGAAGCGTTTGATCCGCTTCTTCAGCTTCAACGCGGCGGGGGCCGACGAGTCGAGACTCTCGCGCGTGATGATGCGCTGATTGAGGACGACGGCGGCCTCGGGGATGTTCTCGGGACGACCGGGACCATGGGCGTAGGGTGCCCCCTCACTGGGCGCCTCCTGCGCCCGAGCTTTCTGCGCCTGATGGGATACAGGACCGTCGGGCCTGAACGGGAACGCCGTACCGGCCGCCGCCGGAGTGACCGCTTGGCGGATGGCCACCTCGGCGGTCGGTGCCGTGCCAGAAAGTGCGAGCGCGGCGTGGGGCGGGCTGTCCTGATCATCGGATTCGGCTGGCTGATTGGGCGGGCTCCCAAGCGCTTCAGACTGGGGAGCCAAGGCCACTGGTCGCGGCTGCCGCTCGGCCAGCCCGTCGGCGGATTCCGTCCGCGCCTCGGCAGCCTCGACGGCTTCTGTCAGATTCTGAGCCGGTGCCTCGAAGGCAGCGGCAGCAGGAGTGTGCTCAACCCGCGGTGTGCCAGCACCAACCATTTCGCCCTGTGCGGTGTCCTGTTCGGCGGCGAACTGCTCTGGCGTGAGCTCAGCGGTCGGCGGCGGGGGCGGCGGGGTCGTCTTCTTAGTTCCGCCCAGGGCACGCCCGCCGGTGCGGCGGGTTGGCGGCTTCGGCCTGTCGTTCTTCTCGCTCATGCCTCGGTCAGCTCCTTCATCAGGTTGGCGTACTCGCTCAGTTCGGTCGGGACCTCGCCGAAGGCCTCCATGTAGTGCACCCACGAGTGGATGGCGGTCTCGGCGAGTGGGAACGGCTCGTCGCGGTCCGGGCCGATGCCTTCGCCCTGGGCGGGCTCCAGCAGCTGCTGCTTCGCCCGGCCGGGCAGGCTGGTGCGGTCGTCGGCCTTGACCATGACCACGTGGGCGGTGACGTCGTGGGGGTTGCGGGCGGCGGCGCGCTCGGCCTCGTCGAAGGTGGCGACGAGCTTGCGGCGCTCGATCTTGGTGGGTGCGACCGGCACGAGCAGCAGGTTCGCCTCGGTAACAGCCTCGTGGAAGATGCGGGCGCTGCCGCCGCCGGCGTCGACCACGATCGCGCCGAACTCCGCGCGCTTGGTGCGGATGTATTCGGCGATGTCGTCGAACGGGTACCGCTCGACGACGAGGTTGGCGGGGATTTCGAAGCCGGCGGCCTGGGCGACCTTGAACCAGTCGTAGGCGGACTGGCTGGTGGCGTCGGCGTCCAGCAGCAGGGTGGGCATGTTGAGGACGACGGCGTAGTAGAGGGCGATGAACCAGGCGGAGGTGGTCTTGCCGGTGCCGCCCTTGAGCATGCCGACCACGATGACGAAGGCGTCCCAGACGCTCCCTGTGGCCGCGGCCAGGGTCTTGGTACGGGTTTTCTCACTCACGTGTGCTTGATCTCCTGAATCGGGAAGGGTGTGTTGGGTACATGCGTCGGTGAGAAGGCCGACGCACGGAGGCTGCTGAATGCCACGGGGGAGGGGCTCGTGCTGCAGGGCTGGATCGCGTATCGCACGCCTTCTGTGCCGCGATCTGCGGGGCTCGGCCGGGGACCCGCGCGAGGGGGCTCATGACCGTTTCCTCGGGCTGCGGGCCGGGCCGTGGTGGTGCTTGGGCCGCATGCGGGTGCCCGCTAGGTGGAGGAGTCGGTAGACGGTACCGATGGAGTAGCTGCACTCCTTGGCGAGGTCCGGCACCGTGGCGCCAGCCTCGTACCGCGCCCGTAGGGACAACGCGAGCTTCTTGCGCCGTGCGGCGTCGGCTGCGGAGCGGATGCGCAGTGTCTGCTGTGTGGTGCGAGGCGTTCCCCCGGCCTCGATCAGCAGCCGCCGCGCGGCACGGCGCGTCACGGATCCGGCTACGGCCAACTCCGCGAGTGTGGCGCCCTGTTCGTCGTAGAGGCGACGCAGACGGGCGGCGAGATTGCGGCGGGCCTGCCCGTCACGCATCCGGCGCGTCTGCCACGACGTGCGCATCACGGTCCTGGCCTCGCGCAGACGGTTGAGGACCGTGCCGTAGGACAGGCCACTGCTGGCCACGAGTTGGTCCACGGTGGAACCGGACTCGTACTGCTCTCGCAGTGCTTGCGCGGTGACCTGATCGTCGTGATCGGCCGTGGGTGGAGGGGGTGGGTTCACGTTGCGCACTCCCATTCGCTGCGGGCTTCGGCATGGGCGGCGGCCAGCTCGTCGTAACTGCGCTGGTCGGCAGGGGTGATGAGGATCAGCCGTCCATCGGTGGCGATCCGCCAGTCGGGAGCGGCGCTGCCGGTGACCGGATCGAGGACACATCCGTCCGGGGCGTGCCATGCGGTGGGAACCTCGTCGGGGCGTGGCGCGGGAACCACGACCTGGCGCCCGTCGCGGACGATCACCACGGCCTTGCTGCGGTGCTCTGACAGCCGCTCCAGTGCCCGTTGGTACGCCGCGCGCTCGGCGGCGTGCACCGCCTTGCGCCGGGACGCGACGCCCGCGGTCCCGTGCCGCGTCGCGACTGCCTCCCAGCCGCGGGCCGGCTCGACGATCTCTTCGGGCGCAGCCTCTGGAGGGCGGTCACCGAAGCCCTCCAGAGCATGAGGTGCCAGGGCCCAGGTCTCACCGCTGTGGTGGACGAGGCCGTGGTCGGCCAGGCGCCGCAAGGTGCGGTAGAGGGTGGCGCGGGAGACGGAGGACGAGCCAGCAAGCTCGGCGACCGTCTGCGCCGCACGGGCGTGCAGTGCACCAATGATCACCAGTGCGGCGCTGCCGAGACCATGTCGGGCGAAGGCGTCGTAGCCCATCAGCCGACCGATGACGGTGGAGTCGAGGTCGGCGGTTGTATCCGTCTCAGAAGTGGGCCACTCCTCAAGTGCCAGGTCGGGGGGGTACTGAGTGGTTCGGAAACGAGATTGCGCTACGGGGATGCTGTGGCGGTCGGGGCTGCCCTCGGCGAGATACCAGGTCGAGCCTTCGCGGCCGTGGCCGACTCGCAGACGTCGCAGCCAGCCCCGCGGTTTGAGGACGGTCTCGTAGACGACCCGGAGGGTGGTGCGGGATATCCCCGCTTCCTCCGCGGTCTGCCGCTCGCTGGCGTGGTGCAGGGGCCCGCCTGCGATCTCGGCGAAGTTCAGATGCGCCCGCAGGACCCGCAGCGCGGTCCGCCCACGTTCCCCACGCCAGGGCGTTGTCTCGATGCGGTCCCGCAGCGCGGCGAGAACCTCGTACGTGTGGTGCCGCGATTCCAGCATCGTCGTGTTGCTGACCGCGAACGAGGCACTTGCCCACACCCGACCGATGTACGCCAAGGCACGTGACTGGCCGGAGCGCAGCGCGATGTTCCGGGCGTGCCGCCCTCCTTCGTGATCGGGGTGGAGCAGTAGTCGGGTCAGCTCGTCGACGGTGCAGCCGGCGCGGGCAACGTGGCAGGCGATGGCCGCCGTGATCCGGTGCCCGTGCTCGGCCGCGCCTTGACGGTCCGCGCGCAGGACCAGGGTCCGGCCGTCGGAGGCGAGCTTGCTGTAACTGCCCGCCGCATAGCGGCCGGTGAGGTCCCCGAGCAGAATGAGATCGGCTGCAGCCGTAGGCAGCTGGTGAAGGCCCAGTCGCTCGCCTGGGTGAAATGGCCGTCGGAGAGAACCTGTCTGGTGGGTGCTGTGTGGCACTGTGGAGCCGTCCCGCAAGGACAGAGACGCCACCCAGGCCCGCTAAAACCACGGGTGGTGTCCGGTACCGACCTCCAATCGGTGCCAGCGATGCCTCCAGGATGGCCATCCTGGAGGCATTCGTATGCCTGGTTCCGCTGCTGGAGGCAGGCGTCCCCATCACGGCTCGACCGAGGTCGATTCGGAGTGCCGTCAGCGGGTTCACGGCCTGATCAACACCGTCCGACCTGGGCCGACCCGGATCAAATCAGAGGGCGATTGCCTCTGACTGACTCCGAGCAGCTCGGTTCGAATCGGGGTCGAATCAGAGCGGTTTCCTCTGACTGCCTCCGATCGCCTCTGCAACCCGACCTAGCAGGTCACAGCCGATCCGGACCGCGAAAGCACAGGTCAGAAAGGTGCGTCAGGAATACCCGGCGTACAGCCCGACTCGTCTGCCGCCAGCTGAGGCTTTGCCTTGGAAGGGGTCGCTGATCTGCGACAGGGCTCCTTTCGCCGATGCGCTCAGCACGGATGAGCTTCTTGTGGGGACCTGCGGAGGCAGGCAGAGGTGTTCGGCGGCCTCGCTAGTGGCGCACGGAGAATGCGGCGTGCTGTGGCCCCGGGACGTCAGCCGGGAAGATCTACGTGCCATGCGTCATGGAACCGGACGTCGCAGTCCACGGGTGACAGCGACGTCCCCGGGTCTGGATCAGGATCCGGCGCCAACCCGGCGCGATAGGCGCCCGTGACTTCACTCGCTGCCAGTGGCTTGAGGCGGCCGCCGGCGAGCAGCCAGCCGCGTACCTCCTTGAGGGGGAGCGGAACACGGCGCCCGGGAAGGCGTACGGTCTCCTCGGTGAAGGTGCGCAGGATGACGCCGGCTCGCTGGCTGCTCCCGAGTAGGACGCGTAGCGCTGCCGCCACGTTTGGCAATTCGATCTCCAGGGAACCGCTCTCCTCGTCGGATTCGATCCCTGTGCTCATCTCGTTCACGTACAGGATGTGAAGGCTGCGGCGCGAGGCCACCGGCTCGATCATCGCGGAGACCACCGCATGGACCCGAGCAGTCGGAACCGCCTGAGCCAGGCCGAAGAGCGCCAGCCGTCGTGCTCGGTCCAGGGGTGCGTGGCTGCCCGGAGGCAGTGGGACGTCGCGCCAGCCCCAGAAGCCACCGGCTGCGTTCAGCACCGTTTCCCGGACGAGGCCTGACGGTGGCGCGGAACTGCCGTCGTTGTGCGGGAGGTGCTCGGAGCAACAGGCGTAGCCGTCACACCTGGTGATGTGTGACGGGCGGGTCTGTTGCTTTTTTCCGGCAACCGGTAAAGGTGCAAGTGACCGTCATCAGCTTGGACTTCGTCGGTTTTCCCATGGCTGCCCCCGTGTGTTGTGTGCCGAATGCCAGTGACAAGAACGGCACTGGTGACCACGGACAGTGACGGTTGGGTGGCTGTGGCGGTCAGGCGTGGCCGGTCGGCAGGCCGTTCCTGGCTGCCCTTGTCCCGCCCCCGCCAAGGTAGGCTTGATCGCACAGATATCGCGGCCCGACGGGCTTCCGCTCCACCCCGGTGGAGTTTCGAAGGACATGCCCCCACCCGCACGAGTCATTTCGTGCTGCCTGGGGGAAGTCCTTGCTGTTCCGCGCGTCCGCCGAAACGGTTGCTGTCATGGCGCTCGACGGTTCGCTGTTCCTGCATCTCACCGAGCAGTTCGCGCATATGCACGGTTACAGCCCCGGCCTGTCCGAGGTCCGCTCCTGGGAGCGAAGCATCCCGGCTCTGACGGCCGTCCTGAACGAGGCCGGTCTCGGTGATGTCGAGGTCATGATCGAGTACGCACTGCCGCTGAACAGTAAGCGTGCTGACGCCGTGCTCGCCGGTGTGCACCCCGTCACGGGGGAGCCGTCGTACGTCGTCGTGGAGCTGAAGCAGTGGAGCCAGGCGACCCCGGATGAGGATGACCCGGTCCTCTGCTATGTGGACGCTTACGCTCATCCCGTCCTCAACCCCATCGAGCAGGTACGCCGATACTGCGAGTACCTCGTCAATTTCAATGGCGCGGTCGCCGAGTACCGCCGGCGCGTCAGCGGCGTGGCATTCCTCCACAACGCCACCGAGTTCGGGGTGAGTGGGCTGCGGGAACTCGAACTCGACGACCAGGGGCAGCTGTTCACCGCCGAGCGACGAGGGGAGTTCCTCTCTCACCTCCGCGGCAGACTGAGCGACAAGCATTCGGGGGCCCAGGCAGCGGACGAACTCCTCGCGGGCAGGACTGTCCCGTCGAAGCAGCTGATGTCCGTCGCGGCTCAGGAAGTGCGTGAGCGTGAACAGTTCACGCTGCTGGACGAGCAGCAGGTCGCCTACCGCCTGGTGCTCAACGCCGTCCGCAAGGCGAAGAGGTCTGATCACAAGGAAGTCCTGATCGTTACCGGAGGCCCTGGAACGGGCAAGAGCGTCATCGCCCTCTCCGTGCTGGGTGAGCTCTACCGGCAGGGAGTACCAGCCCTGCATGCCACTGGCTCCCAGTCGTTCACCAAGACGATGCGCAAGGTGGCAGGTGCCCGTAAGCGCGAAGTGCAAGACCTCTTCAAGTACTTCAACAGCTTCATGATGACTGAGAAGAACACCCTTGACGTACTGATCTGCGACGAGGCCCATCGCATCCGTGAGACCTCGGCCAACCGCTACACACGGGCCGCCCACCGCACGGGTAGGCCGCAGATAGACGAACTGATCGACGTCGCACGCGTTCCCGTGTTCCTCCTCGACGAACACCAGGTGGTACGGCCAGGCGAAATGGGCACGGTTGCCGAGATCAAGGCAGCGGCTGCCCGCAAGGGCGTCGTCTGCCATGTCGTCCCGCTGGAGAGCCAGTTCCGCTGCGGTGGCAGCGACGCCTATCTGCGATGGGTGGTACGGCTCCTCGGTCTGGAGGCGGGTGGCCCTGTGACCTGGGATCCTGACGACCGCATGCAGTTGCTCGTTGCCGAGAGCCCTCAGGAGATGGAGTCCTTCCTGGAAGGCCGCCGTACCCAGGGGTATGGGGCCCGGATGTCCGCCGGCTACTGCTGGCCCTGGTCCCCGGAGCCAAAGCCCGGGCACCCCCTCCCGCTGGATGTCGTCATCGGCGACTGGGCCCGACCGTGGAACCTGCGCGGTGAGCGTGCCGTATCGGGCGCACCGCCGTCGGCGTTGTGGGCTACCGACCCGGCGGGTTTCGGACAGGTCGGCTGCGTCTACACGGCCCAGGGGTTCGAGTACGACTGGTCCGGCGTCATCATCGGCCCGGACCTGCTCTGGCGGGGCGACCGCTGGGTCACGGATCGTGCGGCGTCCAAGGATCCGGTGTTCAAGAAGTCCACGCCGGACGCGGACGTGGACCGACTGATCCGCAACACCTACAAAGTGCTGCTGACAAGGGGCATGGTCGGCACCGTCGTGTACTCGACGGACCCGGAGACCCAGGAGAAGCTGCGCGAACTGGTGGGGGCGGAGCGAGTGGGGGCTGCGGTGTGACAGCGCTGCGGGCTTCTCCAACAGCGCTTTGAAGCCACCGCGGCATTTCCGCCAACTGTCCTGCCACACCGCAGCAACCTCGAACAACAGACGTACGCGCCAACCAGTGGCCCGCCTAAGATCACCTGTACCGGATGCGGCCCGACGGGCTTCCCTCAGCAGGACATGCCCCCACCCGCACGAGTCACTCGTGCCCTGGGGGAACCTGCTCGTGTCGATGCTCCTGCTGAAACTCTCGGCAAGAGACCTGCTCACGCTCAACTTGAGGCGCCGCATGGTGCCTCATCTCGCCGAGAGGTGGCGGCACTTCCGGCGTACCGAGGCATCACTCACCGAACGCTCCGCCTGGGCCGAGAGCCTGGTCGAACTCGCCAAGGACCTGGTGGCGGCGGATCGTGGCAACGTACAGATGATCGTCGAGTGCGCGGCGACGGTGGACCAGCCGGAGAACCCGAACGACCTGCGGCTCGTCGATGTCGTCCTCATCGGCAGACATCCGGACAACCACGAGCTGTCAGTACAACTCGTCGAGCTGAAACGCTGGTCCACAGTGACGCGGGTTGAAGCGGCCACGGCCGAGTTGGTTCATGTACCCGGCATGATGGAGCCGAAGAAGCACCCCGCTGTCCAACTGCGGGAGTACCACCAGCTCTTCACGGGCGAACGGGGACCGTTGAGCGGGCTCCCCTTTGAGTGTGGCGGCTTCGCCTACCTGCACAACGCCACGGACGAATCCGTCAGGCCGTTGATGGACATCGGCGTGCCCACCGGTGCTTACGCGCGCATGTACACGAACGACGGCCGCGACCGGCTGCTGGCCGATCTGCGCAAGAACTTCGCCGAGGAGGGCGGCGATGCCGCGGCCGAGATACTCCTCAGCCGGATGAACCTGCGGAACACGCCCTTGCTCGACGCGATGATCCGGTCGCGGGGTGAGGACACTGTGTTCACCCTGCGCGGGCGGCAGCAGCAGGTTGCGGAGGACATCCTGGACACCGCTTCGCGGGTTCTGGGGGACCCGGACCAGACTGCTCTGGTCCCGGACGACAGACGCGTCGTCTTCCTCGTGACCGGTGGCGCCGGTACGGGGAAGAGCGCCATCGGCCTACAGGTCAAGGCGGATCTCGAAGCTGAGGGACGAACCGTCAAGTACGCCAGCGGCAGCCGCGCCTTCAACGGCGCGATGCAGGAACACGTCGGTTACGGTGACCGGGAGTTCAAAGAGAGCTTCACTTACTTCAGCAGCTTCGTCACCCCGCCGGACCCTCCTCTGGATGTACTGATCTGCGACGAGGCGCATCGCCTCCGGGACCGCTCGACGAGCCGCTTCTGGAAACCCGAACAACAGGGAACCCAGCCCCAGGTGGACGAGCTCCTCGACGCCTCTCGCCTGACGGTCTTCTTCCTGGACCAAAGTCAGTCCGTGCGGCCGAACGAAGTCGGCACGGTCAGGCTGATCGAGGACGCAGCCATGCAGCGCGGCGCTGGAATTGTCCGGTATCAGCTACGTGAACAGTTCCGTTGCGGGGGCAGTGACGCCTACGTGCGCTGGGTGCGCGCCGCTCTGGGGCTGTCGGAAGAAGAACCGGAGAAGTGGACTCCGGACGGGCTGATGCACGTCGAAGTCGCGGACAACCCTGAAGCGCTGGAGCGGATCATCCGCACGGAAGCCCTGGCCGGCGCTTCGGCTCGCATGGTCGCAGGCTATTGCTGGCCCTGGACCAAACCGCAGGGCAAAGAGAAGCGACTCGAGCCTGATGTCCGTATCGGTGGTTGGCATCGCCCGTGGAACGCGGACAGCGAGACCTTCTGCGAGAACGGGGCACCTCCGTCGAGGATCTGGTCCGTGAATGAGGCGGGTCTCGACCAGATCGGCTGCGTGTACACAGCGCAGGGGCTCGAATGGGACTGGTGTGGCGTCATCATGGGTGATGACATGGTGCGTCGCGACGGGCATTGGGTGTTCCGGCGTGGGAAGGACCGCAAAGAGCCGGGAACGAAAATCAAACGAGTCGCGGACCCGGGGTCGTTCGACCCGAAAGTGCGAGCGAGCAGTCTCACCGACGAAGACTTCGCCCGCTGCGTTCGCCACGCCTACCACGTACTGATGACACGTGCGAGCCGTGCCACCGTTCTCTACTCCACAGACGAAGAGACAAGGGCCTATCTGAAGGAACTCGTGGGCGAAGTGCACCTGCACGGACTCCGTCCTACCTGGGAGAACCTTCCGCCCGAGGCGCGCATGCCGCATCTTCCGCGCCCGCAGCGCAGTGGCAGGAGCCGCTCACGCAGGCGGAGGGGCAGGGCGCAGTCAGGGCAGCATCCCCTCTTCTGAAGGGCGGAGGGGCGCATCGTCGGTCCGAAGGGCAGGTGCCGGGCGATTGAGGAGTGGCGGGCTCACCGGGCCCGCCACTTGCCCGCCTCAGAAGAGCAGGCGCGCTGCCGCCGTCAGTGCCGTCAACACGAGGTTGGATACGACTCCCGCGGCGGCGCCCACCAGAACCTCACGGGGCCAGGTGCGGCGCGCAGGCTTGTACTCGTCGGTGTTCATCGGGCCACTCCTCGGTGTGGATTCGGAATGGCAGGGATCGCCCTACCGGGCATCCGCCCTCACCATGAGGTGAGGTCCACTTGGTGGCACAGCCGTTCATCATCCACAACCGGCGAACCGGCCTGCGAACTCCGCTCTCGTACCTCCGGGAAGGTGCGCAGCGTGAACGTACCTTATCGCACAGCAAAGTTGAGAACTTCTAGCTTCAATGCGGCCGCTTGGCTGTAGTCCGGAGCAGTCCCGAGCCTGGCCTGGATGCCGATGATCTCGATCAGAGCCGGTCTCCGGTACGTCTGTCCTCGCTGTGTCGCCGATTGCCGCGCAATTCCCGGCGACGGTTTGTGCGGAATCAGTCAGCAAGAAGAAGGAGGGCGGGACGTCAGCGACGGCAGGACCACCGCATCCAGGTAGTCGAGCAGAAACGCCCGATCCGGTGGCTCGTCGGCGACCAGGGGGCGGGCCACCAGCGCTCCGATGAGGACATACGAGACGTACTCCAACCCCGCGCAGTCCGGGCGGACTTCGCCTCGGTCCACGGCCCGCCGGAGGATCTCTTCGAGGCCGGTGGGGTCAGGGGCGACGATCAGGTCGCGGAGGGCTCGCAGCAGGTCGGGTTGGGTGTGGACGGCGTGGATCAGGCCCCGGACCAGGGCGGTTTCTCTGCGTAGTTCCTCGTCGTCCAGTTGGCCCACCAGTTCGTGGAAGTCCCCGCGCAGGGACCCCGTGTCGATGTCACCGACCACGTTGCCCTTGGTCTGGCGCAGGGCCTGGGCCACCAGTTCCGGCTTGCTCGTCCACTGGCGGTACAGGGTGGCCTTGCTGCACCGTGTGCGGGTCGCGATCGCGTCCATGGTCAGGGCCTCGTAGCCGACCTCGCGCAGGAGGTCGAGGACGGCGGCGTAGAGCTCTGCCTCGCGTTCGGGGGAGATGCGGCTGCGGCTGCGGCGCTTTCGCGGGGTGGTGGTCTGCTCCGTTGCTGTCATCCGCGAGCACCTCATTCGAACGAAACGGTTTCGTACACATCTGAGCGTAGCGTAGGATGCTGTAGATACGAAACCGTTTCGGTAGTGAAATGAGGGTCAGGCGTATGACCGTCACCCTGCCCGCTCCGGCCAAGCCCGGCCGCCCCCGGGACGCCGGCGCAGACGACCGCATCCTGCGCGCCGTCGTCGACGAACTCTCCGACCACGGTGTCGCGGGCTTCCGGATCAACAACGTCGCCGCCCGCGCCAAGGTGGCCAAGCGGACCCTCTACAGCCGTTGGGCCGAGCGGGACGAGCTGATCCTGGCCGGGCTCAGCACGCTCGCCCTCGACCTGGTCCCGCCCCGCACCGGCAGCCTCGTCAGTGACATGAACGTCCTCTACGACGACATCGCCGACGCCCTCGATAGCCCGCGCTGGCTCATCGCCGCCCGCTGCTCCTTCGAACTCCCCGACCATCCCGAGCTGTACGCCCTCTTCCAGCGCGACTGCATCGACAAGCCCCTCGCCGTCGTCGAGGACGTGCTCCGGGACGCGCAGCTACGGGGGGAACTGCGTGCCGGTGTCGACCGGTCCGTGGCCGCCGAGACCTTCACCGGCACCATCGCGGGGTTCAGCTCGCACATCGCCCGGCTGCGGGGCGTCAGCGCGCGCGGTGCGCGGCAACACTTCCTCCGGCTATTCCTGTACGGGCTGCACGATGACGGGGACCGCTCCGGTCACTCCGACGTCGTCCCAGAATGACGCCCCGGCCCTGCCCCCGTAGGCCCCATCACCACTGCCCCCACCACCATCCCCACCGAGATCGCCGTCACCACCGTCACCAGCTGCAACAGATCATGGAACCCCTCGATCACATAACCGCCCGCCAACGTCGTCAGCCCCCGCATCCCCAGTGAGCCGACCGTGAGGGTGAAGAAGCCCGGCAGGAGGAGGACCAGGCGTGGTGGGCGGGCCGGGGAGCGGGCCAGCAGGGTGGACGCGGCCGTCAGCGCCACCGCCGCCACGAACGTGCCGCCCGTCTCGCCGATCAGCTTGGTGACCCCCGACTGCACCGCGACCGTCAGGTACACCAGGGCGAGCAGGGGCCAGAACGCCCGCCGGGGGATCGCGAAGGCCAGCACCGTGCCCGCGGTGAACACGATCCACGACAGGAACAGCGCCCAGCGCGGCATGTCCGCGTCCGCCGCCACATCGAACAGGGCGTGCGTGGACGTGCCGGTCACGAACACGCCCAGCATCACGCCCAGATAGAGCTGGACCAGCAGGAAGACCGAGTAGACCAGGCGGATCGCGCCCGTCGTCATGCGGCCGACGGCCAACTCGGCCGTGGCCGCGCTCAGATAGTCGCCGGGGACGAAGTAGAAGAGCGCCGGGAGCATGAGGAGGA
Organism: Streptomyces sp. S3(2020); assembly: GCF_013044505.1. GTDB lineage: Bacteria > Actinomycetota > Actinomycetes > Streptomycetales > Streptomycetaceae > Streptomyces. The sequence continues at coordinate 42,712 of NZ_JABERD010000071.1, forward strand.
CCGGGCCGCCGTGGGACGGGGTGCGGGCGAACGCCTCGATCGTGACCACCGAGATCACCGTCGAGACCAGCAGCGGCAGCACCTTCGCCAGACGCGGCGCCCGGTCCGCGGCGACGGCGAGGACCGCCGCGATCGTGGCCAGCACCGCCGTGGTGGCCACCTCGTACCAGGTCGGCTGCATCAGCGGAGCGAAGCCCAGCGAGAACAGGACGATGCCCAGCAGCTTCGCCCACCAGGGGTACGGCGGCCGGGACTCCTCGATCCGGGTCAGTCGGCGCTCGGCCTCGGCCGCGTCCACGCGACCCGCCGCCACGTCCGCCAGCAGCGGCTTGAGGGCCGTGACCTGGTCCAGCCGGAACACCTCGGGGAACCCCCGCACGGTGAGGGTGCGGTTGTCGCCGTCCGCCGCGGTCACGGTGAGCGTCACCGCGTCGGGGACCACGAGGAGGCTCGCGTCACCACCGAGGGCGCGGGCCGCGCCGGTCACCGCCTCCTCGATGCCCTGGGCGCCCTCGCCACTGGTGTTCAGCAGCAGCCGGGTCAACCGGGCCAGGAAAGACGTGAGTTCGCCGAGACCGGGGGCGGCGGCAGCGCGTGACTCCACGGGCGGCCTCCTCGGACGGTCCGACGGCTCCTCGTGCGGGCAGCTCCAGCGTGCCGCGCGACCGGTGCCGCGGGCGAGGCGGGTGGGCCGTACGGGCGACGGTCGCGAACGGTGACGCCGTCACTCCGACGGAGTAGGCCGCCATGCGGGGGGCGTGGATCACGCCGAGGCTGGCGATAGCCCGCGAAGGCGCCCCGCGCCGTTCCCAACTGCCGAGCCCAGGAGGGCTTCATGGCCTCGATGGACGTCCCCGCCGACGTGCCGAAGCGGACGCAGACGGCGCATGCGGCGGCGAGATCCACCTCAGCGCCCATGCTCACCTGGGTGACCCTGGCACTGATGACCACCTCCTCGGTGGCCAGCCTGCGCGCCGCCCCGACGATGGCCGTCTACGGCCTCGCGTGCGTGTTCCTCTACCTCGTCCCCGCGATCGTGTTCCTGCTGCCGACCGCGCTGGTGTCGGCGGAACTCGCGTCCGGCTGGAGCGGCGGTGTCTACCGGTGGGTGAGCGAGGGGCTGTCGAAGCCGCTCGGATTCCTCGCCGTGTGGTGCCAGTTCGCGATGACGATCTTCTACTACCCGAGCCTGCTCGCGTTCGTGGCGAGCACCATCTCGTACGTCATCGATCCCGCCCTCGCCTCCAACGGGCTCTACACCGCGATCGTCATCATGGTCCTGTACTGGACCGGCGTATGGGTGTCCTCGCGGGGCACCAAAGCCCTTGCGGGGCTGTCCAGTTGGGGTCTGATCATCGGCACCCTCGTGCCCGGCACGATCCTCGTCGTCCTCGGCATCGTCTTCCTCGGCCAGGGCAACCCGTCGGCCGCGCCGATGACCGCCAGCCATCTGATGCCGGAGTGGGCGGGCCTGGCCAGCCTCGTGCTGATCGTCAACAACTTCCTCTCCTACTCCGGCATGGAGATGAACGCCGTCCACGTCTCGTCGCTGAAGGACCCGGCGAAGGAATACCCCAAGTCGATGTTCATGGCGATGGGGTTGGTGCTGCTCATCTTCATCCTGCCCGCGCTGGCCATCAGTTGGGTTGTGCCGGCCGACCAGACCAGCCTGACCGCCGGTGTGATGCAGGCGTTCAACGCCTTCTTCTCCTACTTCCACATCGGCTGGATGACCCCGATCGCGGCCGTGATGCTGGTCGCCGCCTCCCTCGGCGGCATGCTCACCTGGCTCGCCGGGCCCTCCAAGGGCCTGCTGGAGATCTCCCGCAGCGAGGGCTATCTGCCGCCCTTCCTGCAGAAGCTCAACAAGCACGGTATCCAGCAGAACATCCTGGTCACCCAGGGCGTCGTCACCACCGTCATCGCCCTGATGTACGCGCTGATCCCGAACGTCTCCAGCGTCTACTGGATCTTCTCCACCATCACCACGCAGGTCTACCTCATCGTCTACCTGCTGATGTTCGCCGCCGCCATGCGCCTCAGGAAGACCCAGCCCGACCATCCCCGCGGCTACCGCGTCCCCGCCCTGCACCTCATGTGCACCGTCGGCCTGCTGGCCTCCGTCGCGGCCCTCGCGATCGGCTTCGTGCCGCCCTCGCAGTTCGGCGGCGGCAGCGTCTGGTCGTACGTCGCCATCATCGGCAGCGGCCTGGTCATCCTCGGCCTGATCATCCCCTACGCCTTCCTCAGGTTCCGCCGACCGGCCTGGCGTTCCGAAGGGAGCACGTCATGAGCCCCACCCGGTTCGCCTCCGAGCACAAGTGGATCTACATCGGAGCGATCGTCGTCCTGGTCGCCCTCGCGGTCATCGGCGTCATCCAGTACGAGAGCGTGAAGACCACCAACGAGGCGGCGGAGAAGGCCAACAAGCTGGCCGACGCCGCCGAGGACGCCGGCTATCCGCGCCCCGACACCGACGTCATCGAACGGGCCCTGGGCACCGACGGCGGACAGGTCTGCGACGACCCCGCCACCGCCCTGAAGTCCGCCCTGTGGAAGATCAACGTCTCCAACGGTGCCGCGTTCGTCGGCCAGCGTCCGGTCATCGGCGACGCCAAGGCGCTGCGCGCCGAGGCCAAGATCTTGGAGATCTACTGCCCGGACAAGCTCGACGAGTTCAAGGACAGGCTCGACGACCTGAAGACCGACGACACGGTGAGGCGGGCCGCATGACCACCGAACTGGCCGCGAAGATCGCCGAGTTGATGCCCCGGGCGAAACAGGACCTCACCGACCTCGTCGCCGTCCCGTCCATCGCGGACCCCCGCCAGTACCCGCCCGAGGAGTGCCACAAGGCCGCCCGATGGGTCGCCGACGCCTTCTCCGACGCGGGCCTCAGAGACCTGCGCCGCCCGGAGCGTCCTCCTAGCCACCCCTCACGCGCCCCACCCA
>NZ_JABERD010000072.1 GCF_013044505.1 Streptomyces sp. S3(2020)
GGTTTCGGTACCGGCTCCGACGCCGGTCCCCCCGGGCCCGGAGCCGGTACCGAACCCGGAGCCGGGCCCTCCGCTCAGCTGAGTGGAACGAGGCTGAGGGGCGCGGGGAACTGCGCGATCAACCACCGGTTCCCCGCACCCGCCCTCGTACCGAACCACCCGAGCTCTCAGGCGGACACCTCGGACCGGTCCCCACCCCACAGCGTGTGGAACGACCCCTCCCGGTCCACCCGCCGGTAGGTGTGCGCCCCGAAGAAGTCCCGCTGCCCCTGCGTCAGCGCCGCGGGCAGCCGCTCGGACCGCAGCCCGTCGTAGTACGCCAGCGCCGCCGAGAAGCCCGGCGTCGGCACCCCCTGCCGGGTCGCCGCGACGATCACCTCACGCCAGTCGTCCTGCGCCTCGGCGATCTCCCGCGCGAACGTCTCGTCGGACAGCAGACTCGGCAGATCGGCCCGCGTGTCGTACGCGGCCCGGATCCGGTCCAGGAACGCGGCACGGATGATGCACCCGCCGCGCCAGATCGCCGACACCGCACCGAGGTCGATGTCCCACTCGTACTCCTCACGAGCGGCCGCGATCTCGTGGAACCCCTGCGTGTACGACACGATCTTCGAGGCGTACAGCGCCTGCTCGACGCGGTCGGCGAAGGCGGCCGCCTCGGACTCGGACAAGGGGGACGCCGTGGGCCCGGCGAGACCGCGGGACGCCTCCCGCAGCTCCGCGTGCCCGGACAGCGACCGTGCGAAGACCGCCTCGGCGATGCCGGAGACCGGGACACCGAGGTCGAGGGCGATCTGCACCGTCCACCGCCCCGTGCCCTTCTGCTCCGCCTGGTCCACGACCACGTCCACGAAGGGCTTGCCGGTCGCCGCGTCCACGTGGGACAGCACCTCGGCGGTGATCTCGATCAGGTAGGAGTCCAGCCGGCCCGTGTTCCAGGTCCGGAAGATGCCCGCGATCTGCGCGGGCGAGTACCCGGCGACATCGCGGAGCAACTGGTAGGCCTCGCCGATCAGCTGCATGTCGGCGTACTCGATGCCGTTGTGCACCATCTTCACGAAGTGCCCGGCGCCGTCCGGACCGACGTGCGTCACACAGGGCGCGCCGTCGGCCGCCTTCGCGGAGATCTTCTCCAGCATGGGTCCGAGCGAGTCGTAGGACTCCCGCGGGCCGCCCGGCATGATGCTCGGTCCGTTCAGCGCGCCTTCCTCGCCACCGGAGACGCCCATGCCGACGAAGTGGATGCCCTGCTCGCGCAGTGCCTTCTCACGGCGCCGGGTGTCCGCGAAGTGCGCGTTGCCACCGTCGATGATCATGTCGCCGGGCTCCAGAAGCGGCGCGAACTCGTCGATGACCGCGTCCGTCGGACCGCCCGCCTTGACCATGATGACCAGCCGCCGCGGCCGCTCCAGCGCCGCCACGAACTCCTTGGCGGTGTCCGCCGCGATGAAGTCGCCCTCGTTCCCGAACTCCTCGACCAGGGCGTGCGTACGCGCCGCCGTCCGGTTGTGCAACGCGACCGTGTAGCCGTTGCGCGCGAAGTTCCGGGCGAGATTGCGGCCCATGACCGCGAGTCCCGTGACGCCGATCTGGGCTGTATTGCTCATTCGGTTGGCTCCTAGAGGATCCGGTATCGGTGGTGCCGGTCGTGCACGTCAGTATCGCCCCACCGACCATCCTGACGTGCCGCTACGGCGAGCGCACGTCCGGGGTGCCCGGCGTGACGTACGCAGATACGGACGACGGACCCCACCTGCCTCAGCCGTGGTGAAAGTGCGGCGCGTTCCTGGTCGTTCGCGGTGCAGGGCGGCCGATTGCGGTCTTGTCATGGCCTGTTCGGGGCGCTTACTTTTGGCCCTCCTGACGAATGTCGAGGGGGAGCTCCATGGCCGTACGCGGCCGGCACCGCCGGTATCAGCCGAACAGGATCAACCGCGCGTCGCTCACCGTCACGGCGGGCGGTGCCGGAATGGCGATGCCGCTCATCGGCGCCGGCACGGCCCAGGCGGCCGACGTGGACACCTGGAACAAGGTCGCCGCGTGCGAGTCGACCAACAACTGGAGCATCAACACCGGCAACGGGTACTACGGCGGACTCCAGTTCGCCCAGTCCACCTGGGAGGCGTTCGGGGGCACGCGGTACGCGCCGCGGGCCGATCTCGCCACCAAGGACGAGCAGATCGCCGTCGCGGAGAAGGTGCTGGACGGACAGGGGCCGGGCGCCTGGCCGGTGTGCTCGGTCGAGGCCGGGCTGACCCTCCCCCACTCTCAACTTCGTTCGAGCGGGGGGACCCCCACCGGCGACACCCCGGACGTCCACCCGGCCGGGTCCACCAAGAGCTCCGTGGCGGACGTACAGCCGCAGACCACGCCCCAGTCCCGGGCCGGGACCGCCGAGATGTACACCGTGGTGCACGGCGACAGCCTCTCCGGCATCGCCGAGCGGGAGGACGTCAAGGGCGGCTGGCAGCGGCTCTACGCCGCGAACCGGAAGACCGTCGGGGCCGATCCCGACCTCATCCTGCCGGGGCAGCGGCTCAGTCTGCGCGGCGAGGCGGTCACGACGACCACCCGGACGTCTCCCAAGTCGACGCCGCAGACGTCCACTTCGGACACCGAGGAGACGAAGGAGACCGGCCGCTCCCTGGTCGCCCCGGTCGACGCCCCCACCGGAACGCCGTACCACAAGGCCGGTTCGTCCTGGTCGAAGGGCTATCACACCGGTGTCGACTTCGCCGTGCCCACCGGGACCTCCGTGAAGGCGGTCGCGGCGGGGCGGGTGGTCAGTTCCGGGTGGGCCGGTTCGTTCGGCTACCAGGTGGTGATCCGGCACGCGGACGGCCGGTACACCCAGTACGCGCATCTGTCGGCGATCTCCGTGAAGAGCGGCCAGGGCGTCGGCGCCGGACAGCGGATCGGCCGCTCCGGGTCCACGGGCAACAGCACGGGCCCGCATCTGCACTTCGAAGTGCGGACGGGGCCCGGCTTCGGCACCGACATCGATCCGGTCGCGTATCTGCGGACGGGCGGTGTCAGGCTCTGAGGTCTCTCGGGGGCGCGGTCGTGTGCGGGTCGCGTGCGGTCAGGATTTGACGCGTGCGCGGTGGCGGTCGAGGACCGGCATCGGGACGAACGAGGCGCCGTAGAGCGGGCCGTAGAGATAGACCGGTGAGTGGGCGTCGTTGGGGTCCTGCGGTGCGCCGTCCTGGACCGGCTCCGGCGCCGGGACCAGGACCTCCTCGCGGACCTGCTCGGGGAGGCCGACGACGAGGAGGTCCTCGGCGGCGGGCTCGGCCAGGTCGGCCAGCAGCTCCTCGGCGGTGGCGGGCTTCGGGACGCTCACCCTGGTGGTCGGGACGCTCACCTTCGCGGCGGGCTCGGGGAGCGCCGGGGCCGGCTCGGGCAGCGGCTGCGACTCGGTGCGGGTGAGGCGCTCGGTCGTCAGCAGGATCAGACCGCCCGCGGCCACCACACCGCAGCCCAGGGCGAGCACGGTGCCCGTGGTGCCGTAGCGGAAGGTCTCGCCGAACATCGTGATGCCGACGGCGGCCGCGGCCACCGGGTTCACGACCGTGAGGGTGGCCAGCGGGGCCGCGAGGCCGGCGCCGCGGTAGGAGGCCTGCGAGAGCAGTACACCGGCCGTGGCCAGGACGCCGATCACGGCCAGGGAGGGCACGTCCGCCGTCGTCACACCGCCGGTCCAGTCGACCGCGACGGTCTTGGTGAACACCGAGGACATGCCGAACGCGATGCCGGACGCGGTGGCGAGCAGGATGCTGCGCACCGCCGGGTGCCGGTGGGCCGCCCGGCCCGCGATCATCAGCGCGACGACGGCGATGCCGGTGGCCGTGGCGACCGCCACCCGCTGCGTCGTGTCCAGCGACTGCGCGTCGGACGCGCCGACCAGGGAGAGCAGACCGGCCAGACCCACGGTCGACATGATCGCGCCCCGCCAGGCCGTCGCCCCGGCCTTGCGGCGCACGAACAGCGCCGCCATGGGCAGGGCGAACACGATGGTCAGGGCGCCCAGCGGCTGCACCAGGCTCAGCGGGCCGTACGCCAGCGCCACCACGTGCAGCAGTCCGCCGAGGCCGTTCAGCGCGACCGCCGCCCACCAGCTCGCCCGCCGCAGGGGCGCGAACTGCTGCTCGGGGGAGGACACCGCGACCTGCTCCTGGACGATCGCCCCACCGGCGTACGCGACGGCGGAAACGAGCGACAGGACCACGGACAACGCGAGGGCGCTCATGAGCTGCTCCTCTGCGTGAGGCAGGGGCGATGGCCCCGGCGCGGCGAACGGTCGGCTTCCATGTGCAACACGATGCCGCGAAAAGCCATTCCCGTCGTCGTACCTGAGCAGGCAATGGGTCCTACTGCCGATGGAGTACTACGGAGGGTGGGTCCTCCCCAAGGTGGGTGACACCACGCAGAGCCCTCCTGGGGGCACCCCCTAGGGGCCTTGGTACTACTGCTCTTCGTGGACCTCGACGCCGATCTCGCCGCGCTCCGCCCGCTCGGCGGCTTCTTTCTCCTACGCACGGGCGCAGCACCGCGTTCAACGCTGCCGACGCTCGCTCAGACGTACGGAGGTGAAAAGTGTGATGTTTATGGAAATTCCATGACTTTCCGTATCCAGAAGGTCTCCTCCCTGCTGAGCGCCCCCGAACCGCGCGTCGCCGCCTCGATCGCCCACCAGGGCCTCGCGTCCCGGCTGTGGTCGGCGGCGCTCGGCTGCGCGGTCCTCTACGGCCGCGTCCCCGACCTGGACGCCCGGCTCCTGCGGTGGGACCCCGACGGCAGCGCCCCCGACGACCTGTGGCTCACCGAGGTGCGCCCGCTGCCCGGGGACGCCGCGAGCCTCGCGGGCGCCGTACTGGAGGGCCACCTCGAACCGCTCGCTCAGGCGCTGCGCACCCGGTACCGGGTGGCGCCAGGCCTGCTGCGCGGCAACGCGGCCTCCGCGCTGGCCGGCACCGCACGGCAGCTGGCGGGATGGGCGCGGGCGAACGGCCGCCCGGACGCCGTCGCCCGCACCCGCGCCCTGACCACGGAACTCCTCGCCCACCCCGGCCTCGCCGGCGCGCTCGACGCGGGCACCCTGCGGCGCCGCAGCTGCTGCCTCTACTACCGCGTGCCCGGCGGAGGTGTCTGCGGCGACTGTTGCTTCACACGACCCCCGCGCTCTTCCCCGGGCGCCGCTTCTGGGTGACCATGAGGAGCAACCAGCCGTCGAGAACAGGGGGTTCCGGGTGCGAGTGGGACTGCTGACCCGGGAGTACCCGCCGGACGTGTACGGCGGCGCGGGCGTCCATGTCGAGTTCCTCGCCCGGGAGTTGAGCTCCCTGATCGACCTGGACGTGCACTGCTGGGGCGAGGGCCGCGCGGAGGGCGTCCTGCGCCATCGCCCCTGGCCCGTGCTGGACACCGCCAACGACGCGCTGCGCACCTTCTCCGTGGACCTCGCGATGACCGCGGGCCTCGAAGGCCGCGAACTCGTGCACTCGCACACCTGGTACGCCAACCTCGCCGGCCACCTCGGCAAGCTGCTGTACGGCATCCCGCATGTGATGACCGCGCACTCCCTGGAGCCGCTGCGCCCCTGGAAGGCCGAGCAACTCGGCGGCGGATACGCCCTGTCGAGCTGGGCCGAGCGCACCGCGATCGAGGCCGCCGACGCGGTGATCGCCGTCTCCGGCGCCATGCGCGAGGACATCCTCGCCTGCTACCCGGCCCTGGACCCGGCCCGGGTGCACGTCGTGCACAACGGCATCGACACCGCCCTCTACCGGCCCGACCACGGCACCGAGGCCCTCACCCGCATCGGGATCGACCCGGACCGCCCCTTCGTGCTCTTCGTGGGCCGTATCACCCGGCAGAAGGGCGTGCCCCATCTGCTGCGCGCGGTACGGGACATCGACCCGGCCGCCCAGGTCGTGCTGTGCGCCGGAGCGCCCGACACCCCGGAGATCGACCGCGAGTTCCGCGAGCTGTTCCAGGAGCTGAGCGGCGTCCGCGAGGGCGTCCACTGGATTCCGCAGATGCTGCCGCGCCCGGATGTGATCCAACTCCTGACGCACGCCGCCGTGTTCGTCTGCCCTTCGGTGTACGAACCGCTGGGCATCGTCAACCTGGAGGCCATGGCGTGCGGAACCCCCGTGGTGGCCTCGCGGGTCGGTGGCATCCCGGAGGTCGTCGACGACGGCAAGACCGGTGTGCTCGTTCCGGTGGACGACGATTTCGAGCCCGCGCTGGCACGCGCGTTGGACTCGGTCCTCGGTGATCCGGAGGGGGCCCGGCGGATGGGCGAGGCCGGCCGGGAGCGGGCCGTGGGCGAGTTCGGCTGGGACGCGGTGGCGCGGCGGACGGTGCGGCTCTATGAGGAGATCCTCAAACAGGCGTACTAGACCCCGGTCAAGGGCAGGCATGGGTCAACCAGGTTGAGGGGAGCGGCCATGCGTCGTGGCGGACCTTCGGTGCTCGGAATCGTGCTGGCGGGCGGAGAGGGCAAACGCCTGATGCCCCTGACCGCGGACCGCGCGAAACCAGCGGTCACTTTCGGAGGAACGTATCGCCTGGTCGATTTCGTCCTCTCCAATCTCGTGAACGGCGACATCCTGCGCATCTGCGTCCTGACGCAGTACAAGTCGCACTCGCTGGACCGGCACGTCACCACGACCTGGCGGATGTCGAGCCTGCTCGGCAACTACGTCACGCCGGTCCCGGCCCAGCAGCGGCTCGGCCCGCACTGGTACCTGGGCAGCGCCGACGCCATCCTCCAGTCGCTGAACCTCGTCCACGACGAGGAGCCCGAGTACGTCGTGGTGTTCGGCGCCGACCATGTGTACCGGATGGATCCGCGGCAGATGCTCACCCAGCACATCGAGAGCGGGGCGGGGGTGACGGTGGCCGGCATCCGGGTGCCGCGCTCGGAGTCCTCGCAGTTCGGTGTGATCACGCCGGGGTCGGACGGGCTGACCGTGGAGCGGTTCCTGGAGAAGCCCGCCGACCCGCCCGGCCTCGCGGACGACCCGGAGTGCGTCTTCGCCTCGATGGGCAACTACATCTTCACCACCAAGGCCCTCATAGAGGCGTTGCAGCGGGACGCCGAGGACCAGGACTCGGTGCACGACATGGGCGGCTCGATCCTGCCCCAGCTCACCGACCGGGGTGAGGCACAGCTGTACGACTTCAGCCTCAACCACGTGCCCGGTGAGACCAACCGCGACCGCGGCTACTGGCGGGACGTCGGCACGCTCGACGCGTACTACGACGCCCATATGGACCTGATCGCGGAGCGTCCCGCCTTCAACCTCTACAACCGGCAGTGGCCCATCTACACCCACTCCAACCAGCTGTCCCCGGCCCGCTTCAACGCGGGCGGCATGGCCAGCGAGTCGATCATCAGCGCCGGCTGCCTGATCCGCGGCCAGGTCACCCGCTCCATCCTGTCGCCGGGCGTCAGGGTCGACCCGGGAGCGGTGGTCCAGGGCTCGATCCTGCACGACAACGTCAAGATCGGGCGGGGCGCGGTGGTCCGCGGAGCCGTGCTGGACAAGAACGTCGAGGTACCGCCGGGTGCGACGATCGGGGTGAATCCGGAGCGGGACGCGGAGCTCTACACCGTCTCCAAGGGCGGTGTGATCGCCCTCGGCAAGGGCCGGCAAGTGTCCTGAGACACAGGGAAGGGCGCCCCTGTGACTGCTGGGGCGCCCATGGCTGGACTTAATCTGCTGTTAACTGTGCGTAGCTTGATCGTACTTGACCGTAATCACGTGCGGGAGGTTGACTGCTTGCTCACCCGTCGTCGACGCGAGGCAAGCCATTGACTTCTGACCTGCTCGCCCCTCTCGACCTGGCCTTCTGGAACATCGAGTCCCCGGAACACCCCATGCACCTGGGTGCCCTCGGTGTCTTCTCGGCCCACTCGCCCGCCGCGGGCGCCCACGCGGCCGACCTGCTCGCCGCACGGGCGGCGGCGGTGCCGGGACTGCGGATGCGGATCCGGGACGTCTGGCAGCCGCTGGCCTTCGGGGGCGCCACGCGCGAGCCCGCCCCCGACTTCGACCCGCTGGACCACGTCCGGCTGCACGCGCCCACCGCCGACTTCCACGCCGTCGCCGGGCGGCTCATGGAGCGCCCGCTGGAGCGGGGCCGGCCGCCGTGGGAGGCGCATGTGCTCCCCGGGGAGGACGGCTTCTCCTTCGCCGTGCTCTTCAAGTTCCACCACGCCCTGGCCGACGGCCTGCGCGCGCTGACGCTCGCGGCCGCCATCCTCGACCCGATGGACATGCCGGCCCGCAAGCCGCGCCCCGAGGAGCCCGCGAAGGGCTTCTTCCCCGACGTACGCAAGCTGCCGGCGTTCATCAAGGGCACCGTCTCCGACGTCGGCCGCGCCCTCGACATCGGCGCGTCCGTGGCCCTGTCCACCGTCGGCGTGCGCTCGTCCTCGGCGCTGACCTCCGAACCGAGCGGTACCCGCCGCACCGCCGGGGTCGTCATCGACCTCGACGACGTGCACCGGGTGCGCAAGGCCCAGGGCGGCACCGTCAACGACGTCCTGATCGCCGTCGTCGCGGGCGCCCTGCGCCGCTGGCTGGACGAGCGCGGCGACGGCAGCGACGGCGTCGCACCCCGCGCCCTCATCCCGGTCTCCAAACGCCGCCCGCGCACCGCGCACCCACAGGGCAACCGGCTCTCCGGTTACCTGATACGGCTCCCGGTCGACGACCCCGACCCCCTCGCACGCCTCGACACGGTCCGCACCGCCATGGACCGCAACAAGGACGCGGGGCCCAACCGCGGAGCGGGCGCCGTCGCCCTGCTCGCCGACCACGTCCCCGCACTGGGACACCGCCTCGGCGGACCGCTGGTGAGCCAGGCCGCCCGGCTCTGGTTCGACATCCTCGTCACCAGCGTGCCCCTGCCCGGCATCGGCCTGAAGCTCGGCGGCAACCCGGTCACGGAGGTCTTCCCCTTCGCACCGCTGGCCCGCGGCCAGTCCCTCGCGGTAGCCGTCTCGACGTACCGCGGACAGGTCCACTACGGCCTCGTCGCCGACGCCGAGGCCGTCCCGGACCTCGACGTCCTGGCGAAGGCCGTCACCGAGGAGGTGGAGACGCTCATCACCGCCTGCGAGGCTTGACCGTCCCCGTTTTTGGAGGACCGGCCCGGCGCTCCGTAGAATTCCCCGTTCGAAAGCGGACGCGGTCGGAGCGCCGCACGGTGAGCCAAGGAAACGGCAGCGCGATGACGGTGACAGAGGAAGGCCCGGCGGCCACGGACGAAGCCGTGGGCGAGATCGAGTACGGGCCCGGCATCGACCCCGAGCGGCTGGCCGTCTGCCTCGGCGTGCTCGACGAGCTGGACAAGCTGGAGGTCGACCACCCCGACGCGATCGCCGTGCGCCGGGCCACCGCCGGCGTCTACCGCACCGTCAAGCAGCGCCGCCGCCAGGAGCGCCGGGCCGCCAAGACCGCGCACGACAAGACGGTCACCGAAGCCACGGCGACCGGCTCCGCCCAGCGCATCGACGACGAGACCGAGGGCATCCTGCCGTCGTCGGTCACCGAGGCCGGCAGGATCGCCGGGATACTCCAGCGCCCGCGCTCCTGCTACACCTGCAAGACCCGGTACGTCGAAGTCGACTACTTCTACCACCAGCTCTGTCCGGACTGCGCCACCCTCAACCGGGACAAGCGCGACGTCCGCGCCGACCTCACCGGCAAGCGTGCCCTGCTCACCGGCGGCCGCGCCAAGATCGGCATGTACATCGCGCTCAGGCTGCTGCGCGACGGCGCCCACACCACGATCACCACGCGCTTCCCCAAGGACGCCATCCGCCGCTTCAAGGCCATGGACGACTCCGCGGACTGGCTGCACCGCCTTGAGGTCGTCGGCATCGACCTGCGCGACCCGGCCCAGGCCGTGGCCCTCGCCGACCAGGTCGCCGAGGCGGGCCCGCTGGACATCCTGATCAACAACGCGACCCAGACGGTACGCCGGCTGCCCTCCGCCTACGCCGCGCTGGTCGACGGCGAGAGCGCCCCGCTGCCCGCCGGTGAGCTCCCCGCCCACCAGGTCATCGGCGCCTTCGGCTCCGGCGCCGTGGACGGCCTCGCCGCCCTGCCCGTCGGCATCAGCGGTCTCGACGCCCAGCAGGTCGCCGACCTCGCCCTGGTCGCCGGCAACGCCAGCGTCGCCAAGCACCTCGACGGCACCGCCATCGACGCGGGCGGCCTGGTCCCCGACGTCGTGGACACCAACACCTGGGTGCAGACCATCGAGCAGATCTCCCCGGTGGAACTGCTGGAGACCCAGCTGTGCAACTACACGGCGCCGTTCATCCTCATCAGCAAGCTGCGTCCGTCGATGGCGGAGGCCGCGCGCAAGGCATCCTCGAAGCGCGCGTACGTCGTCAACGTCTCCGCGATGGAGGGCGTCTTCGGCCGCGGCTACAAGGGCGCGGGCCACCCGAACACCAACGCCGCCAAGGCCGCGATGAACATGGTCACCCGGACCAGCGCCCAGGAGATGTTCCAGAGCGACGGCATCCTCATGACCTCCGTCGACACCGGCTGGATCACCGACGAACGCCCCCACTACGACAAGCTGCGCCTCGCGGAGGAGGGCTTCCACGCCCCCCTCGACCTGGTCGACGGCGCGGCCCGGGTCTACGACCCGGTCGTGCGCGGCGAGGCCGGCGAGGACCTGTACGGCGTCTTCATGAAGGACTACGCGCCCGGCAAGTGGTAGGCCCTAATTCGCTCGCGGCTCCGGGTGCCGGCGTTCTACCGTGACGGTGGAGCGCCGGTGTGCCCGGTGCGATGGTCACGCGTTCTTCGTGGTTCGATCCCTCGCAGGCCCACCCGCGGGCCTGTCGCCCTGTCGGAGGGCACCGCGCGACCGCCTTGATCTCGGGCACACACGCTCAGCCGGTTCCCGGCGCCCGTGACCGCAGCCGCTCGTGCACCGCGTCCGTCCCGGAGGAGTACGCGGCCCGCACCCGCGTGCCCCCGTCCACCAGCAGGTCTGCGCCGGTCACCCACTCCGCCGCGTCCGAGGCCAGCCACACGACGGCCCGCGCCACGTCCTCCGGCTCCCCGATCCGCCCGAGCGGCAGCCCCGCGGCGAGCTCCTCCTCGCCCGGCTCCCACACGAAACGGGCCATCTCGGTGCGTACGAGGCCGGGGGAGACGGAGTTGACCCGGACCCGCGGGGCCAGCTCGCCCGCGAGCTGCCGGGTGAGGTGCAGCAGGGCCGCCTTGCTGGTTCCGTAGGCGCCGACCCGCGGGCCCACATGTCCCGCGCCCTCCGTGCAGACGTTGACGACCGCACCGCCGTGCTCCCGCATCCACGCCCGCCACGCGCCCTGTGTCAGCCGCAGCGGCGCCTCCACGTTGACGAGGAACGCCTCGCGCCACGCCTGTGGATCGGCGTCCATGAGGGGGCCGTACGGCTGGTTGGTCGCCGCGTTGTTGACGACGACGTCGATCCGGCCGAACTCCCGCAGGGCGAGCCGGACGACCTCGTCCAGATGCGCCGGATCCGCCACACTCCCCGCCACGCCGATGCCGCCCAGCTCGGCGGCGACCCGCCCCACGTCCGCGGCGTCCCGCGCGGTCACGCACACCAGCGCGCCCGCCGAGGCCAGTCGCCCGGCGACCGCCCGCCCGATGCCGCGCGTGCCGCCGGTGACGATCGCGGCCCTGCCCTGAAGTCCGTACGGCGACGTCATCGGCGTACCGTCTCATGACGGACCGTCAGTCGACAGCCCCGAGGCGGGAGTTCCGGGCCGCCACCAGTTCCAGGACGGTGCGCCAGTCCTCCAGGACCCCGGCGTCGAAGCCCGCGGTCAGGCTCTCCTCGTCCGCCATCCGCAGGCGCAGCAGGTCGTCGTCGCCGGCCGGACCGCGGCGGCGTACGAGGTGATAGACCCGCTCGCCCAGCAGGGGCCGTACGGCCTCGGCCGCGCGCTCGGCCCGCAAGGTCCCGTCGCCCGGGCACAGCAGTTGCCCGATGTCGTGCACCAGCCCCGCCACCTGGAGCTCCTTGTCGGCGGGGCGGCCGCGGCGCAGCAGCGCGGCGGTCCGCAGCGCGTGCTGATGCCGGCAGGCGTACAGCAGATCCATCAGCTCCTCGACACTGCGCAGCTCCATGCGTCGGTCCTCCCGCCGGACAGGCCGTTGCCGTCCGTCAGCAGATCATGGCCGCCTTGCGATTCGGCCAACGGGACTTGAACTGCGCTGCCGGGGTGCTCGAAGGCGCGACCGCCGGTGTAGGCCGAACGAGTGATGTCTCGATGGGGCATCAGATGACAAACCGGCACATAGTAGGACCGAGTGCACGTGGGCGACTTGGGAAAGTTACCCCTTGTTTTCAGCCCCATCGAGCGGGCCTCCGCTCATTTGGTTAATCTGTAGCGGACGGACAGCAGTACGGGGTCCCACCCACACCCACGGTCCGTCCCGGGGCAAGCCGATCACCACGGCCTGTTCTGACATGAGTGACCGGCGCCACCGCGTCCGAGCTTTTCTCGACTCAGACCCGAGCGGGCGTCCGGCGGCAGATCGCACACTGACCGGTATGCCCCGAGGGTGACCCGACACATAAGGAGTGCGCGGTGACACCGGAGAAGACGAATCGCGATCAACGGCCCAAGGAACGCCCCGAGCGCGCGGGCCGCCGGCCCGGACAGCTCGGCAGCCTCGACGTGTGGGCGCGGTCCGCCCCCATCCGTCTCGCGGGTTACGAGGACGACCTGGCCGAGCCCCACATCCTGCCCAGCGTGGACTGACCCCGTCGCGATCGCCGTCAGCATGGGCGTGCCAGACTCACGCCCATGCTGATCAGAGAAGCCGCGGCCGAGGACTGGCCGCGGATCTGGCCTTTCTGGCACCGGATCGTCGCCGCGGGCGAGACCTACGCCTGGGATCCGGACACCTCCGAGGAGGCGGCACGGGCGCTGTGGATGAGCCCGGCCAAGCGGGTCCACGTCGTCGAGGACGAGACCGGCGCCGTCGTCGCCTCCGCCTACACCACCCCCAACTACGCCGGCCCCGCCGCCCGCATCGCCAACGCGGGCTTCATGGTCGACCCCGACCACACGGGCCGGGGCATCGGCCGCGCCCTCGCCGAGCACGTCCTGACCGCCGCCAAGTCCGACGGGTACCGCGGCATGGTCTTCAACGCCGTCGTCGAGACCAACCCGGCCGTGGCCCTGTGGACCTCCCTCGGCTTCACCGTGCTGGGCACGGTGCCCGACGCGTACGAGCATCCGCGGCACGGACCGGTGGGGCTGCACATCATGTACAAGGCGCTCTAGGCGGAGACACCGCCTCCGAGCGAGCCCGAGGCGGCCGCGGTCGAGCGGGAGTCTCGCTGCCCCTCGCGCGTGTGCCGATCGTCGTCCAGGAACACGGCTGCGGCTTCGCCACCCTCCTGGCGCTGACCGGCCCGCCCGTCGGCACCGTGGGGGGCGGGCCACCTGCGGGGCGCCCGGCCGGGGCTGACCCGGCTCAGTCCAGCGGTGCCGTCCGCTCCCACGGGTGCAGCTTCTCCAGCTGCTCCGCCACCTCCAGCAGTACCGCCTCCGAACCCGGCCGCCCCACCAGTTGCACGGCGGTGGGGGCGCCGGACGGGAGCTTGCCGAAGGGGACGGACATCGCGGGCCAGCCCGTGAGGTTCCAGGGCGGCGTGAGGGGCGAGTAGTTGCTGTTGGCGACGACGTTGCGCAGCCAGCCCCGCTCGTGCCAGGGGGCCGACTTGGGGGAGCGGCGGGCCAGCGCCGGGGTGAGCAGGACGTCGTACTCCTCGAAGAACGGCTCCAGGCGGCGGCGCAGCGCGTCGCGGCTCGTGCCGGTGCGCACGCCCTTCACGAAGCGGCGGCCCACCGCCGCGTGGACCCGGGTGCGGCGCGTCAGCTGTCGCGGGTCCAGGCCCTGGGCGTCCTCCGAGGTGCCCGCCGTCCAGTGGGCGAGCGAGGTGAGGCTCAGCGACATCGGGTAGGACGGGTCGGCGCGGCGGACCTGGTGGCCCGACTTCATCAGGACTTCGGCGGCCTCCCGGGCGGCGGCCGTGTACGGCTTGGTGACGACGATGCCGGCGAGCGGGCTGCGCAGGGAGAGCGCGATCGTGCGCATCGCGGCGGTGGACGGGGGCGCCGGCTCCGTGTCCGCCAGGATGTCGAGCATGAGACGGGCGTCCTCGACGGTCGTGGCCAGGGGTCCGTTCTCGGACATGCCGAACCAGTCGCCGTCGCTGACACCCGCCGGGACCACACCGTGGCCGGGCTTGATGGTGACGAGGCCGCAGTTGGCCGCCGGGATGCGCAACGAGCCCATGCCGTCGTTGCCGAGGGCGATGGGGACCAGGCCCGCGGCCACCGCGGCCGCGCTGCCGCCGGAGGAACCGCCCGCGGTGCGGGTGAGGTCCCACGGGTTGCGAGCGGTGCCGTGCACGCCCTCCGTCGTACCGAAGACACAGAGCTCCGGCACGTTCGTCAGGCCCACGACCACGGCACCCGCCGCCCGCAGCCGGGCCACCGTGACATGGTCCTCGGTGGAGGGGGTGTCCGGCGTGGCCGCGGAGCCGATGCGTTTGGACTCGCCGCGTACGGCGAGGTTGTCCTTGACGGCGATCGGCACACCCGCGAGGGGCAGCTCGGCCAGGTCGGCGCGGGCCCCCACCTCGTCGGCCTCGGCGAGCGCCGCCTCGGCCCGTACCGTCCGAAAGGCCCCGATACGGCCGTCGAGCCGCTCGATCCGGGCGAGGTGCTCGGCCACCACGTCACGGGGCGTGGCCCGCTTCTCCTGTACGGCGGCGGCGATCTCGGCGGCGGTCCGGCCGATCCAGCTGGTCACGGGTGCTCCTCGGGGGGTACTGGCGAGTACGTAGGGAGAACTGTGCCTCCGCTCGGGCGTCACGTCGAGAGGGGAACGGGCCTGGACCGGGCCCTCGGGCGGGCCTGGACCGGGCCTTCGGGCAGTCGGAGGACCGTCTTGGACATTCGCGCCGGTGTTCTTGGACTTTTCGCGACCGGGCATCCGAAGAACCCCAGGTCATCCGATCAATGGCTCAACTCGGCTCAATTCTCATCCCATTGACAGCCCCTGAGGGCCGCCCAATCATCAGTCATCCGATCAATGGGAGTCGCTCGTGAGAACGTTTCCGAGACGTCAGATCCTGGGCGTCGCCGCCGCACTGGCCCTGCTCCTGGCGCCGGTCCCGGCTCTCGCCCAGGAGGGGCCCCGAGCGCCGGTCACGGTGCCCGCACTGAGCAACTGGGCCCCGGAATCCGGCCGTTACGACTTCGGACCCGGCACCCGCCTCGTGGCGGACGGTCCGGCCGAGCGCAGGGTCGCCGACACCCTCGCCGACGATCTGCGGGAGGCCGGACACGGCACCGTGCCGGTCGTCGGTGGCGCGGCGCGCGGCGGGGACATCGTTGTCGACATCCAGCCGTCCCGGACGTCGCTCGGGGCCGAGGGGTACGAACTCCGGTCCGGAAAGCGGCTGTCGGTGACCGGTGCCACCGAGACCGGCGCCTTCTACGGCACCCGCACCCTCCTCCAGCTCCTCGCCCAGGGCGACCGGATCCCCGCCGGACGCACGGTCGACGTACCGCGCTACAAGGAACGCGGCGTCGGCGTCTGCGCCTGCTACGTCCACATCTCCCTGCCCTGGCTGGAGAACCTCGTCCGGGAGATGGCGTACAACAAGCTCAACCAGCTGCTCCTCGAACTGAAGGTGAAGAGCGACGCCCACCCCGAGGCCAACACCTGGGGCTACTACACCAAGGACGAGATCCGCCGGCTCGTCGCCCTGGGCGAGAAGTACCACGTCGAGATCATCCCGGAGATCAACTCCCCCGGGCACATGGACCCGTGGATCGAGAACCGCCCGGACCTCCAGCTCACCGACTCCGACGGCGACAAGCAGCCCTCACGGCTCGACATCACCCAGCCCGCCGCCTTCGACTACTACACCAGCCTGATCGACGAGTACGCCGAGGTCTTCAAGGCCCCGGCCTGGCACATGGGCGCCGACGAGTACATGCTCGGCTCCGACTTCGCCAAGTACCCGCAGATCCTCGAGTACGCACAGGACAGGTACGGTTCCGGCGCCACCCCGCAGGACGCCTTCATCGACTTCGTCAACCGCGTCCACGCCTACGCGGCGGGCAAGGGCAAGAAGCTGCGCATCTGGAACGACGGACTCACCGGCGCCAACACCGTCCCGGTGACGGCCGGCACGACCGTAGAGCACTGGCTGAACGTGACGGTGAAGCCCAGTCAGATCCTGGCCCAGGGCTATCCGTTGATGAACGCGGCCTACGCCCTCTACCTCGTCCGGGGCGGCTTCCACAGCGACACCGAGGGCCTGTACGACCAGAGTTGGGACCCGCGCAGCTTCGAGGGCGAGAAGGTCGCCTCCGCCCAGGGCATCACCGGCGCGAAGATCAGCCTCTGGCCGGACAACGGGCGCGGGGAGACCGAGAACGAGGTGGCCCTGCGGCTCTGGCCCGCCCTGCGCCACATCGCCCAGGCCACCTGGGGCGACCCGCATCCCGACGCCACGTACTCCGGGTTCACCGCGCGCGGCACGGCGGTCGGACACGCGCCGGGGTGGCGGGACCTGACGAAACCGCCGGTGGCGGACGGGACGTACACCTTCGCGGCGGACGGTGTGTCCTTCGGCGCCGACGTGGCGCGCACACCGGACGGCTATGTGACGCTGCGCGGCCCGGCCGGCTGCCTCGCCGTGAGCGGCGGCAAGCTCACGCTCAACGTGCCCCTCCAGGCGGGCGTCGAGGCCACCTGGGACACCTGTGCCGCCGCGAACACCCTGCAACGCTGGGAGTTGCGGCGTGCCGGGGGCGGATACCGCCTCGTGAACGCCATCACGCAGATGGCCCTGAGCGTGACCGACGGCCGGATCGTGCAGTACCCGCCGGACCGACTCCCGCCCGCCCTGTGGCAGCTGACCTGAGGAGCCCCACCTCCATGACCGTCTCCAGACGTACCTTCGTCGCCGGCTCGGTCTCCGCGCTCGTCGCGACCGGCCTCACCACGACATCCGCCGCCGGAACCCCCCTGCCGGCCGAACCCGCGTACCGCATCCCCGTCAGCCCCGACGACACGGCCGAGGACCTGGTGCGCAAGGCCTCCCAAGTCCGGCCCACCGCACGGCAGATCGCCTGGCAGGCCCTGGAGCGCACCGCGTTCCTGCACTTCGGCGTGAACACCTTCACCGGCCTGGAATGGGGGACGGGGGACGAGGACCCGGACGTCTTCCAGCCCGCCGGACTGGACACCGACCAGTGGGCCAGGGCCCTGCGCGACGGCGGCTTCAAGCTGGCCATCCTCACCGTCAAGCACCACGACGGCTTCGTCCTCTACCCCTCCCGCTACTCCGACCACACCGTCGCCTCCAGCAGTTGGCGCGAGGGGCGGGGCGACGTACTGCGCTCCTTCGCCGACTCCATGAGACGCCACGGCATCAAGGTCGGCGTCTACATCTCGCCCGCCGACGAGAACCAGTACCTCGACGGCGTCTACGCCAACGGCAGCGCCCGCTCCACCCGCACCATCCCCACCCTCGTCGAGGGCGACGACCGCACACCCGAGCGGACCTACACGCTGGACGCCACCGACTACGGCGCCCACATGCTCAACCAGCTCCACGAAGTCCTCACCGAATACGGGCCGGTCGACGAGGTGTGGTTCGACGGTGCCCAGGGCCGCATCCCGCCGGACAAGGTGGAGAGCTACGACTGGGACAGCTGGTACACGCTGGTGCGGGCGCTCGCGCCGGACGCGGCCATCGCCGTCACCGGACCCGACCTGCGCTGGGTCGGCAACGAGAGCGGGCTGGCACGCGAGGACGAGTGGAGCGTCGTCCCCGTCAAGGAGAACCAGTACGGACGCACCGACTGGGCGCTGTCCTACGACACCGCCGACCAGGGCAGCCGTGCCGCGCTGGTCAGGGCGCGGCCGAGCACCGACTACCTCCAGTGGTGGCCGGCGGAGTGCGATGTGTCCATCCGGGACGGCTGGTTCTACCATGCCGACCAACAGCCCAAGAGCGTCGATGAGTTGACGGACATCTACTTCGGGTCCGTCGGGCGCAACTCGGTGCTCCTGCTCAACATCCCCCCGGACACGGACGGGTTGCTGCCCGCCGCCGACGTGACCCGGCTGCGCGAGTTCCGGGAACGCGTCGACCGGGAACTGCCCGAGGATCTCGCGCGCGGCGCCCGTACGACCGTCGCACCGGGACTGGTGACCGTCGACCTCGGCACCGCCCGGGAGGTGGACCGGTTCCGGCTGGCCGAGGACATCGCCCACGGTCAGCAGGTCGAGAGCTTCGTGGTGGAGGCGCTGCGCGACGGGGCCTGGACGGAGGTGGCCCGGGCCGGGACGGTCGGGGCGAGCCGGATCCTGCTGCTGCCGGTTCCGGTGCGGGCGCGGCGGTGGCGGGTGCGGGTCACCGGGTCGCGGAGCGCCGTACGGATAGCGGAGTTCGGGATGTACAGATCGCGGCGCTGAGGGTACTCGGGCAGAGGGCGGTCATCAGGGAGTCGGCGACCTGGTGACCGCCCGTCCGGTCACCGAAGATGCCGGGAGAAGAAGTCCATCGTGGCGTCCATGGAGGCCGCCCACCGAGGGTAGAAGGTGTGGCCCTCGCCCTGGTACCTGCGGAGTTCGACGCGCTTGCCCGCCGCGCTGAGAGCGGTGGCCATCTGCTCCGACCAGACGATCGGGCAGGTGTCGTCCGCGGTGCCGTGGTGGATCAGCAGCGGCTCGGTCACCCGGTCCACGTAGGTGCGGGGCGAGACCTCCCGCCAGAACGTCGGATTCTCCTCGGGCGTGCCGTACTCGGCGTCGATCTCGGCGACGAGCGGGTCGTCGTCCGAGCGCTGGAAGTGGTCGATGTTCTCGTCGGGGCGTGAGCTGACCGGCGCGAAGGCGACCGCCGCGTCGAACAGGCCCGGTGCCACGACCAGGGTGTTGTACACGACGCCGCCGCCCATCGAGCGGCCGAGCAGTCCGAGCCGGTCGGCGTCGATCTCCGGGCGTCCGGAGTCGCGCAGGGCCAGCGCGGCGCCGATGACGTCCTCGGTGTAGCCGAGGCGCAGGTTGATGTCATTGTCGGGGTCGTCGTCCGAGGCCGCGTGATTGCGGTAGTCGGTGTGCAGGACGACGTAGCCGTTGCGGGCCAGGAGGTCCTGCTCCCGGGCGAGCCCCCGGCCGGTCGTGTACACGGCGGGGTCGATATAGCCGTGCGCCAGCACCAGCGCCGGGAACGGGACCTTGCCGCGGGGGATGTTCATGAGCCCGGAGATCGTCAGACCGTTCGACTCGTACGTCACCCGGTAACTGGTGTAGGCGCCTGTGCGGGCCAGGACGGTGCCGAGGCGGAGGTCGGAGCCCTGGTGCCGCTTCGCCATGAGGGCGGGCAGGGAGACCGGATGGACTGGCTTCTCACTGGGGGTGGGGGAGGGCGTGGGTGCGGCGGTGGTCGTCGTAGGGGGCTGGGCCGACGTGGCGGTCTTCTCCGGTGCCGGCGCAGCCTCGTCGTCGCCCCCGGTGCAGCCGATCGCGACGACCAGCGTCAACCCGGCGACGGCACAGGCCGTTCCCCGTACCCGCATGCGGCCCATTATCTCCCAGAGGGACGCGGAAGAAACGGGCCCGTTTCAGGCGCCTCGCGTTCCGGACACGGCGGAACTCCCGGGCGATGCGCGCCAAGGCCCGCGGCGGTACTTCCCAGGGGCCCGCGCCACGCGCACGGTGGCACTTTCCAGGCGTCGCGCGCCCCGCCACAGCGGTGCTTCCCGGGTACCCCGGGCCCCGCCCACGACGGCACCTCTCAGGCGCCCCGCGCCGGCCCCGTGCTGTCCCGTTCGATCAACCGCGGCACCGGTACCCGTACGGTCCGCGCGGGCCCGCCGTCCAGCAGCGCGGTCAGCTCCCGGGCCGCGGTGCGGCCGAACTCCACACTGTCCCGGGACAGCGCGGACAGCCACGGCTTGACCATGCGGCACAGCGCCGAGTCCTCCCAGGACACCACCGACACGTCCGCCGGCACGCCGCGGCCGAGCCCGGTCGCGGCGGCGGCACCGGCGAGGGCCATCACGTCGTTGTCGTAGATCAGCGCGGTCGGCGGATCGGCGGCCTCCAGGACCCGGCGGGTGACGGCCGCGCCCTCCGCGTCCGAGTAGTCGGTGGTCACCGACTCGACCCCGGTCAGCCCGCGCCGCCCGGCCTCGGCGCGCAGCGTCCGCATCCGGCGTTCGGTGTGGGCGAGCCCCGGCAGTCCCGCGATGTGCACGATCCGGCGGTGGCCGAGCGCGTACAGCCCGTCCACCACCGAGGCCATCGCACCCGCGTCGTCCGCCCACACCGTCGACAGACCGGGGTGCCGCTCGTCCGGCGCGCCGCCGATCACCACGGCGGGCAGGCCCAGTTCGTCGAGGAGGTCAGGGCGCGGGTCGGCGGTGCGCGGGTCGACCACCAGCACCCCGTCCACCCGGTGCTCGGCCCACCAGCGCCGGTACACCGCGCACTCGTCGTCGACGTCCTCCACCACCTGGAACAGCAGCCCGAGATGGCGTTCCGCCAGCACTTCCTGGATGCCGGAGACGAGTTGGAGGAAGAAGGAGTCCACCCCCAGGGTGTCCGCCGGGCGTGCGAGCACGAAGCCGACCGTGGCCGCGCCCTCGCCGGACAGCGCCCGGGCCGCGGTGCTGGGCCGCCAGCCGAGCTCCTCGGCGACCTGGCGCACCCGTTCGCGGGTGTCGTCCGAGACACCGGGCCGGCCGTTCAGCGCGAAGGAGACGGCGCTCTGGGAGACGCCGGCGTGCCGCGCGATGTCCTTCATCGTCGGCCGACGCGCGGGCAAGCGCTTGCCTGGCACGGTGCTTCCCCATTCCTGTGGTGGATTTCCGGCCAGTATGCACTAATGCGGTTCAGTGACGGCAGACTAATGCGGTTCAGCTGGAAATTTCTAATGCGCATTAGTAACTAAAGAAATTAGCTCGTCCGGCTCCATTGACGGGCCTGCGAACCGGCGTGCAAGGTCTCCGTCGTTGGCCAACTCCGCTGCACCAACCCCGCTGCACAAGGAGGCCGTTCCGCCGTGCCCGTATCCCGCAGAGCCCTCGTCGCCGCCGCCGTCTGTCTCGTCCTGCCGCTGAGCGCCTGCGGCTCGGGGAGCGACGGCAACTCCTCGACCGACGCCTCCGGCAAGGTCGAGGGCGACATCACCTTCCAGACCTGGAACCTCAGGGCCAATTTCAAGGACTACTTCGAGGGACTGATCGCCGACTTCGAGAAGGAGTACCCCGGCACCGAGGTGAAGTGGATCGACCAGCCCGCCGAGGGATACGCCGACAAGATCAGCGCCGACGCCGCCGGCGGCACCCTGCCCGACGTCGTCAACGTCTCCCCGGACCTCGTCGCCCCGCTCGCGAAGGCCGGCCTGGCCCTCGACCTGGACAAGGCCGCGTCGAAGTACCAGGAGGAGTATCTGGAGGGGGCCTGGGCCAGCCACCGGATACCGGGCATGACCGGCACCTACGCCTTCCCCTGGTACCTCAACACCGGGCCGCTCTTCTACAACAAGGCCCTGTTCAAGGACGCGGGCCTCGACGCCGACCAGCCGCCCAAGACGTACGACGACCTCTTCGCCGACGCCCTCGCACTGGCCGACAAGACCGACGGCAAGGTCGCCACCCTCGCCAACGTGCCCACCGTCGAGGACTTCGGCCGCTACGGCGTCGAACTCATGAACAAGGAGGGCACCGCCTTCGCCTTCAACGACGCGAAGGGCGTCGAACTCCTTACCAAGTACAAGGAGTTGTACGACGCGAAGGCCCTCGACCCACAGGCGCTGACCGCCACCCCCGAGTCCTCCGGCAAGAAGTTCCTCACCGGGGCCGTCGCCATGAACCCCGGCAGCGCCCTCGACCTCGGCAACTTCAAGAAGCAGGCGCCGAACCTGTACAAGAACATCGGCATCACCGACCAGATCACCAGCACCGGCCACGTCAACATGTACGTGATGGGCGTGATGGTCAACGCGCAGACCAAGAAGAAGCCCGCCGCGGTCGCCTTCGCGCACTACGTCACCGACGCCGCGCACCAGATGTCCTTCGCCAAGAAGGTCGCCATCTTCCCCAGCACCGCCGGCTCGCTCGACGACCCGTACTTCACCCAAGAGGACGGCACCGACGAGACACGGGTGCGGATCGCCGCCGCCAAGTCGCTGAAGACCGCCGTCAACTACACACCGGTGCTGTTCAGCGAGCAGATGAAGACGGCGCTGCGCAACGAGGTCGCCAAGGCGCTCCAGGGCAAGGAGAGCCCGAAGGAAGCCCTCGACAACGCTGTCAAGGCCTGCGACACACTGCTCCAGCAGCAGGGATAGCGCACGATGGCATCCACCGTCTCCCGGGTGCGGCGCCAACTGCCCGCAAGCCCATGGCTGTTCGCCGCACCCGGACTGCTGATCATCGGCGCGTTCATCCTCTACCCGTTCGTGTCGACACTGGTCAACGCCTTCACCGACCGACGCACGCTCGTACCGGGCGAGTTCGTGGGACTCGCCAACTTCCGTGAGCTGCTCCACGACGACATGTTCTGGATCGGGCTGCGCAACAGCACGCTCTACGTGCTCGGCGTCGTCCCCGCGCTGGTGATCCTGCCGCTGCTGCTCGCGCTGCTCGTGCAGAAGAACATCCCCGGCATCACCTTCTTCCGTTCCGCCTTCTACACCCCGGTCGTCGCCTCGATCGTCGTGGTCGGACTCATCTGGGTGTGGCTGCTCGACGAACGCGGCCTGGTCAACGCCCTGTTGGAGACGGTCGGGGTCGGCCGGGTCGGGTTCCTCAGTGACCAGTGGCTGCTCCTGCTGAGCGCCATGACCGTCACGGTCTGGAAGGGCCTCGGCTACTACATGATCATCTATCTGGCGGCGCTGGCGAACGTGCCGCGCGAACTCCACGAGGCGGCGGCGGTGGACGGGGCGGGCGCGGTGCGCCGGTTCCTCACCGTGACCGTGCCCGCCGTCCGTTCGACGATGGTGCTGGTGGGGGCGCTCTCCTCGGTCGCCGCGTTCAAGGTCTTCTCCGAGGTCTATCTGATGGCAGGCCCGAGCGGGGGACCCGCCGGTGAGGACACCACGCTGGTGATGCTCGTACAGCGCACCGGAACCGGACTGACCGGCCGGGTCGGCTATGCCTCCGCCATCTCGGTGGTCGTCTTCGTGGTCACCGTCGCGCTGATGCTGCTGGTGCTGCGAGCCGATCGGAGGGACGAGGCGTGAACGTCACCGACGAACACGGCCGGCGCGTACGGACGTGGGAACTCGCCCTGCGGTACGTGCTGTTGCTCGCCGTACTCGCCCTGACCGTCGGCCCGTTCCTCTGGCAGCTGTCGACCTCGCTGAAGGGCCCCACCGAGGACATCTACAGCTCCCCGCCGACGTTCCTCCCGGAACACGCGACCGTCCACAACTACGAACGGGTCGCCGACACCATCCCCGTGTGGGACTACGCGTGGAACTCGCTGAAGGTCGCCACCGCCAACGTGGTCGCCAACTGCGTCGGCTCGGCCCTCGCCGGCTACGCGCTGGCCAGGCTGCGCTACCGAGGCCGACGCGCCGCCACCCTGGCCTTCATCCTGGCGATGCTCGTGCCCGTGGAGGGCATCATCATCGCCCAGTTCACCACCATGCGGGAGCTCGGCCTCAACAACACCCTGATCGGCGTGGTCCTGCCGGGCTGTATCGGCGCGATGAACGTCCTGCTGATGCGCAACGCCTTCCTCAACCTGCCCTACGAGATCGAGGAAGCGGCCTACGTCGACGGCGCCAACGTCTGGCAGCGGTTCCTGCGCATCGCCGTGCCGTCGGTGAAGGGCACCCTCGCGGTCGTCGCGATCTTCGCCTTCATGGGCGCCTGGGACGAATTCCTGTGGCCGCTCATCGTGCTGAGCGACCCGTCCAAATTCACGCTCACCATCGGCCTCAACTATCTGCACGGCACCTTCGCCAACGACGAACGCCTCGTCGCCGCGGGCACCGTCATCGCCGTGGCACCGCTGATCGCCCTCTTCGCCTGTCTCCAGCGGTACTTCTTCCGCGGGGTCGGCGAGGGCGCGGTCAAGGGCTGAACAGGGCTGTCCTCCCCACCGAGTCCAAGGACCACCACATGCCTGCTGCCGTGCGCTTCGGCGTCAACTACACCCCCAGCGAAGGGTGGTTCCACCACTGGCTCGACTTCGACCTCGACTCCGTCCGCGCCGACCTCGACTCGATCGCCGCGCTGGGCCTGGACCACATCCGGGTCTTCCCGCTGTGGCCGTACTTCCAGCCCAACCGCACCCTGATCCGGGAGCGGGCCGTCGCCGATCTCGTGCGGCTGGCCGACGCCGCCGCCGAACGCGGACTCGACGTCAACGTGGACGGTCTGCAAGGCCACTTGAGCAGCTTCGACTTCCTGCCGGCCTGGACGCGGACCTGGCACCGGCGCAACCTCTTCACCGACCCGGAGGTCGTCGAGGGCCAGGCGGCCTATCTGCGCACGCTCGCCGCGGCACTGGCCGACCGGCCCAACTTCATCGGCATGACGCTGGGCAACGAGGTCAACCAGTTCTCGGCGGGCCCCCATCCGGACCCCGACCGGGCCACCTCCGAGCAGATCGACGCCTGGCTCACCCGACTGCTCGCCGCCTGCGAGGAGGGGGCGCCGGGGAGACTGCATCTGCACGCCGAGTACGACGCGACCTGGTACCAGGACGACCAGCCGTTCACCCCGGCGCAGGCCGCCCGCCTCGGCGGTGTCACGGCCGTGCACTCCTGGGTCTTCAACGGCACCGCCCAGCGGCACGGCCGCACCTCCGTGCCGACCGAGCACCACGCCGCGTACCTGATCGAGCTGAGCAAGGCGTGGGCCGACGACCCGCACCGCCCCGTCTGGCTCCAGGAGGTCGGCGCGCCCGCGCCCCTGATCCCGCCCGAGCACGCCGCCGCCTTCACCGCGGCGACGGTGGTGAACGCCCTGGACTGCCCCGACCTGTGGGGCATCACCTGGTGGTGCTCGCACGACGTGTCGCGGGACCTCGCCGACTTCCCCGCGCTCGAGTACGGGCTCGGCCTGCTCACCAACGACCGCCGCCCCAAGGACATCGCCGAGGTGCTGGCGAAGGCGGCCGGCGAACACACCTACGCCCCGCGACCCCGCACCACGGCACTCGTCGTCCCCGCCCACCCGTCCAGGCGCTCGCAGTGCGCACCCGGCGGGCCCGTCTACGAGGCCTTCTTCCGGCTCGTCGCCGACGGCGCCCGGCCCACCACCGTCCTCGACACGCGCGCCGCGGACGGTGACCACCTCACCGCGCGCGGCATCACCGAAGTCGTCACGTCCGACCAGGTACTCCCCACCCCACAAGGAGGCACCCGCTCGTGAACCCCACCAGACGCACCGTCCTGCTCGCCGGAGCCACGGCCGCCCTGCTGCCCGCGCAGCCCGCCGCGGCAGCCACGAAGGCACCGTCCACGAAGACAGCGACCTCGAAGGCGGCGACCTCGAAGGCGGCGGCCGCCCTCCAGCCGTACGCCTCCTACTGGTACCCGGACTCCCTGCCCGCCGGCACCCCCGGCACCGGCATCACCTGGCGCAGCCTCAAGACGTGGAGCGCCGCCGACGACACCGACCTCGCCTTCAACGCGGCATCCGTCCCCCTCGCCGCCCGTTTCACCCCCACCCCGGTGAACGCGACGGCCCGTTCCGGCCAGGCCCGCGTCCAGTCCCTCGTCTCCTTCGGACCGACCGCGGGCAACCCCTCGCAGGGCGCGGCGACGGCGGACTACTACGCCTTCGGACACTGGGCGTACGTCGACGAACTCGTCTTCTGGGGAGGCTCCTCGGGCGAGGGACTGATCCTCGCGCCCAACGCGCCGATCGTGGACGCCGCCCACCGGCACGGCGTGCCCGTCCTCGGCAACATCTTCCTGCCCCCGGTCGCGTACGGCGGTCAGCTCCAGTGGACCCGCGACCTGGTCCAGCAGGACGCGGCCGGCCGCTACCCGCTCGCCGCCCGACTCGTCGCGGTGGCCGAGGCGTACGGCTTCGACGGGTGGTTCGTCAACGCGGAGACCGGGGGAGGGAACAGCGCGCTCGGTGCGGCCATGCTGGGATTCCTGCGGGAGTTGAAGTCGCTGGCGGCGGCCCGGGGGCAGCGGGTCACCTGGTACGACTCGATGACCGTGAACGGGGCGGTGAGCTGGCAGGGCGCGCTGAACAGCCGTAACCAGGCCTTCTTCGAGACCGCCGACGACATGTTCGTGGACTTCCGCTGGACGTCGGCCACTCTGGCGTCCTCGGGGCAGCAGGCCCAGCAACTCGGCCGCAGCCGCTACGAGTTGTGGGCCGGCGTCGACGTGGAGGCGAACGGCTGGAACACCTCCGAGAGCTGGGACGCCATCGTGCCCTCCGACCGGGCACACGTGACCTCGATCGGCCTGTACCGGCCCGAGTGGACCCGCAACCACCTGCCCGCGACACGCACACCGAAGGACTTCCACGCGGCCGACGACCGCTTCTGGACCGGCCGTTCGCTGGACCCGTCCCGGCCCGACGGCACGGACACCTGGCGAGCGCCCGCCGTGTCCGTCGCCGACCGGTCGACGGTGACGTCGGTTCCGTTCGCGAGCGTGTTCAACACCGGGCACGGGCTGCGATGGTACGAGGAGGGCACGGTCACGTCCGACGTGCCCTGGAACCACCTCGGCCTCCAGGACCGGCTGCCGTCGCGTCGCTGGGTGGTGCGGACCGAGGGACGGCGGCCGGCTGTCGGCTTCGACTTCGCGGACGCGTGGCGCGGAGGGAGCAGCGTGCTGGTCGACGGTGAACTGGACGCTCCGACCGTGCTGGACGTGTACGCGACCCGGCTGCCGGTCGGTGCCGACACGGTGGTCGAGCTGACGCACCGGACCGACGCGGGTGCGGTGGACGTCGAGTTGGCGGTGGCGACGGGGGATTCGGCGTCGTACACGTATCTCCCGGTGGACTCGGGCGACGGCTGGCGGACGTCGACCGTACGACTCTCCGGTCTGACCGGTCCCGTCCACGCGCTCGGAGTCCGCCTCACCGCGACCGGCGGCCCCGTGACATGGCGGCTGGGCGGGGTCGCGGTCCGGGACGTCGTGGATACCCCCGTGCCGCCGACCGGGTTCCGGGTGACCGCCGCGTCCGGCGGCGACCTGCGTCTGGCCTGGGACCCCGCCCCCGGCGACGTCCGCCACCACACCCTGCACCGCCTCCTGCCCGACGGCACCCGGCGCTTCCTCGGCGGCACCTGCCAGAAGGCGTACTTCCTCGGCGGCCTCCAGCCCGAACAGGGCGAGCGGGCGGCACGGTTCGAACTGCGTTCCGTGGGGGAGCTGTACACCTCGTCGGCTCCGGCCACCCTCACCCACACCTGGTAACCATCCCCCCTCAGCCTGGGAGCACCCCGCATGCATGACGACCGCCGTCTGGTCGAGGCCCGTCTCCAGCGCGTCCTCGACGAGCGCATCCGCCCCGCCGTCCATCCCGAGTCCGTGCCGCTGGAAGTGGCGGTGTGGCACGCCCCCGGCGAGCCCGTCCCGGCGGCCGAGGGGCTGGCTGCCGGGCCCGAGCCGATCGAGGTCGGCGCACGCTGGGGTGCTCCCTGGGGGACCAGCTGGTTCCGGGTCACCGGGACCGTCCCCGAGGCATGGGCCGGCCGGACCGTCGAGGCCCTCCTCGACCTCGGCTTCGACGAGAACATGCCCGGCTTCCAGTGCGAGGGCCTGGTGTACCGGCCCGACGGCACCCCGGTGAAGGGCCTCAACCCGCGCAACCAGTGGGTCAGGATCGGTGCGCCCGTCGAGGGCGGCGAGGAGGTGCGGCTGCACATCGAGGCCGCCTCCAACCCCGTCATCCTCGACTACCACCCCTTCCTGCCCACGCAGTTGGGCGACAAGGAGACGGCGGGCAGCGAACCCCAGTACACGCTCACCCGTATGGACCTCGCCGTCTTCGACGAGACGGTGTGGCAGCTCGTCCTCGACCTGGAGGTGCTCGGCGAGCTGATGCACGAGCTGCCCATGGACTCCGCACGCCGCTTCGAGATCGTGCGGGCGCTGGAGAGGGCACTGGACGCGATCGACCTCCAGGACGTGAACGGCACCGCCGCGCAGGCACGGGTACGTCTGGAGACGGTGCTGTCCGAACCCGCCGTGCCCTCCGCCCACCGCATCAGCGCCGTCGGCCATGCCCACATCGACTCGGCGTGGCTGTGGCCGCTGCGGGAGACGGTACGGAAGGTGGCCCGGACGACCTCCAACATGACCGCCCTTCTGGAGGACGAGCCGGAGTTCGTCTTCGCCATGTCCCAGGCCCAGCAGTGGGCCTGGGTGAAGGAGCACCGGCCCGAGGTGTGGGCGCGGGTGAAGAAGGCGGTGGCGGACGGACGGTTCGTGCCGGCCGGCGGCATGTGGGTGGAGTCGGACACCAACATGCCGGGCTCGGAGGCGATGGCCCGTCAGTTCGTGCACGGCAAGCGGTTCTTCCTCGACGAGTTCGGCATCGAGAACGACGAGGCATGGCTGCCGGACACCTTCGGCTTCGCCGCCGGACTCCCGCAGATCATCAAGGCCGCGGGCGCCAAGTGGCTGCTGACACAGAAGATCTCCTGGTCGCAGACGAACAAGTTCCCGCACCACACCTTCCGTTGGGAGGGCATCGACGGCACCCGCATCTTCACGCACTTCCCGCCCGTCGACACCTACAACTGCTCCATGAAGGGCAGCGAGATCGCCCACGCGGCCCGCAACTTCAAGGACAAGGGGGTGGCGAGGCACTCCCTCGCCCCGACCGGCTGGGGTGACGGAGGCGGCGGCACGACACGCGAGATGGTCGCCAAGGCGGCCCGGCTCCGCGACCTGGAGGGCTCGGCGACCGTGGTCTGGGAGACCCCGGCGGAGTTCTTCGAGAAGGCCGAGGCCGAGTACCCCGACGCGCCCGTCTGGGTCGGCGAGCTCTACCTCGAACTCCACCGCGCCACCCTCACCAGCCAGGCGAAGACCAAGCAGGGCAACCGGCGCAGCGAACACCTCCTGCGCGAGGCGGAGCTGTGGGCGGCGACAGCGGCCGTGCGCACCGGATTCCCCTACCCGTACGAGGAGTTGGACCGTATCTGGAAGACGGTGCTGCTCCACCAGTTCCACGACATCCTGCCGGGATCGTCCATCGCCTGGGTGCACCGCGAGGCACGGAAGACGTACGAGCGGATCGCCGGGGAACTGACCGCGATCATCGAGGCCGCCCAACACGCCCTGGCCGGAGAGGGGGTGCGGGAGCTGGTCTTCAACTCGGCACCCCACACCCGCGACGGCGTCCCCGCGGGCGGCGCGGGCACTCCCGCAGCCGAGGGCCGCACTCACCTCACCCCGCGCCCCTCGGGCGGCTTCGTCCTGGACAACGGCCTGCTGCGGATCGAGATCGACGCCCAGGGCCTCGTCGTCTCCGCCCACGACATCGAGGCGGACCGCGAGACCATCGCCCCGGGCACCGCGGCCAACCTCCTCCAACTCCACCCGGACTTCCCGAACATGTGGGACGCGTGGGACGTCGACGAGTTCTACCGCAACACGGTGACGGACCTGATCGAGGTGGAGGAGATCGCTCCCGAGGGCGAGGGCGTCCGGATCGTACGGTCCTTCGGCTCGTCCCGTGTCACCCAGGTGCTGTCGCTCGCGCCCGGGCAGCGTGGGCTGCTGCTCGACACCGAGGTCGACTGGCACGAGACGGAGAAGTTCCTGAAGCTGGCCTTCCCCCTGGACGTGCACGCCGAACGCTACGCCTCCGAGACCCAGTTCGGACACTTCCACCGCCCCACTCACACCAACACCAGCTGGGAGGCGGCCAAGTTCGAGGCCTGCAACCACCGCTTCGTCCACCTGGAGGAACCGGGCTGGGGCGTCGCCCTCACCAACGACTCGACCTACGGCCACGACGTGACCCGCACGGTCCGTACCGACGGCGACCGCGGCACGACGACGACCGTCCGTGTCTCCCTGCTCCGCGCCCCCCGCTTCCCCGACCCCGAGACCGACCAGGGCGTCCACCGCTTCCGGCACGCGCTGATCCCCGGGGCGTCCATCGGGGACGCGGTCCGGGAGGGCTGGCGGATCAACCTGCCGCAACGGCGGACGACCGGGGCCGGCGAGGTCGCGCCGCTGGTGACGGTCGACCACGACGCGGTCGTGGTCACGGCGGTGAAGCTGGCCGACGACGGAAGCGGTGACGTCGTGGTGCGGCTGCACGAGGCGCACGGGGGGCGGGTCAGGGCGACGCTCACGGCGGGCTTCGAGGTCGCCGACGTCACGGCCACGGATCTGCTGGAGCGGCCGCTGGCTCAGACCGTGCGGCGTGCGGGAGACCGGGTGTCGTTGCGGCTGCGGCCGTTCGAGCTGGTGACGCTGCGGTTGCGCCGCGCCTGACGGTTGGAGGTGTGACGGGAGGCAACAGGCGTGTGCACAGGAGCAGTTGATGTCTCGTGTGGCTGATGGGATGTCAGAACCGGGTCGCTGGAGGGCGGCCCGGCTGCCACACTGGACACGCCGAGGCCCCGTCCCGCCTGCTGAGGGGCCCGCACGGGGGAGGGCTCATGTCCACGGAGTTGAGCATCGTCGCTCTCGGACACGAGGAGACGGCAGCCTCGCAGCCCTGGCGACTGGAGGCGCTGCGGGAGGACCTGCTGGCGCTCGACGTCGACCGGGTCGGGCCGCCGACGTCCGGCGCGGCTCCGCCGAACAGCCGGTCCGGGTTCGCGGAGACGCTGGGCGCGCTCCTGGTCGTCCTGCAACCGTCGGCACCCCTGCTGGAGGGAGCCCTCGGGATCGTCCGTGACTGGATGGCCCGCACCGGCTCCCGGACGGTCGTGCTGGAGATCGACGGTCACCGGCTGGAGCTCACCGGTGTCGACGGCGCGGATCAGCGCCGGCTGGCCGACGAGTGGCTCGCGGCGGTGACGGCAGACCGGTCGTGAGAGAGCGCCGACGCCACGCGCTGCTGGTGGCCACGAGCTCCTACAGGGACCCGAGCCTGCACGCCCTGCGGGCACCGCTGCGCGACGCGACCGAGCTGGCCCGGGTGCTCGGCGACCCGGCGATCGGCGGCTTCACGGTCGAGGTGCTCGACGACCCCGGCGCGCACGAACTGCGCAGAGGTGTCGAGGACTTCTTCGCCGACTGCGCGGTCACGGACACGCTCCTGCTGCACTTCGCCTGCCACGGGCTGAAGGACGAAGGCGGCAAGCTCTTCCTCGCCGCCGCGGACACCGTGCGAACCCGTCTGGAGTCGACGGCGGTTCCGGCCGATTACGTCAGCCGGCTGATGATGCGCAGCCGGGCCGGACGGGCCGCCGTGATGCTGGACTGCTGCTACGCCGGGGCGTTCGAGCGGGGCCTGTTCAGCCGCGCCGACCCCGAGGTGCACGTCAAGGACAGCTTCAGCGCGCTGGAGCAGGCGGGCGGCGAGCGGGGACGCGCCGTGCTCACCGCGTCCAGTGCGGTGGAGTACGCCTTCGAGGGCAGCCTCGTGGTGCCGAGCGCGCTCGCCGGCTCGACCATGGGCGCCGGACGCGCCGAGGGCGAACCGGGGCCGTCCCTGTTCACCGGTGCGCTGGTCGAAGGGCTGCGGACCGGCGACGCCGACCTGGGCGGCGACGGGGTCGTCGGCCTGGCCGAGCTGGCCCAGTACATCGGCGGACGGGTCCGCGCGGTCACCCCGCACCAGAACCCGCAGCTGTGGATGTTCGGCGCGTACGGCGACCTCACCATCGCCCGGGCGGCGCGGAGCCGGGACCCGGTGACCGTGCCCATGGGCGTCGATGTCCGGGCCGAGGAACGACGGCTTCGGAGGGTCGCCGAGATGCGGACCCTGTTGGAAGGCCCGGACGTCCCTCAGGCGCTGTATGCCCTGGGCGAGCTGGACCAACTCGCCCGCGACACGAGTGCGATCGTGCGGGAGCCGGCGCGGCAGGCTCTCACGGCGGCGGGGCCGCGGATCACGGACACGCACTGGGATCTCGGCGTGATCGTCGCGGGGCGGCCGGGGCCGGAGATCGACGTGCCGGTGTCGGGGCCTCCGGTGGTGCGCGCGACCACGAAGGTCGTCTCGGAGAGCGCGTGGCTGCGGGTGCGGCCCGGTGCGCGAGGGCTGGTGTTCTCGGCGCTCGCCGAGACCCCCGGCGTGCACGAGGGCCGCCTGGTCGTGCGTGCCGCGACGGGGGAGTGCGCGCTGACGGTCTCGGCGCAGGCCGTCGCGGAGGAGCCCCTTCCCGTCGTCACTCTGGGGGCGACAGAGCCGTCGCATCCTCGCGGCCCACGTGCGCTCCTCGCCGCCCACGCCCTCGTCGCCGCCCTGTCCGTGGGCGCCGTCCTGGCCCTGGGCATCCGCATCGCCGTCGTCCCCGGCCAGACGGCCACCGGCCCCTTCATCGCCCTCGCGGTCTGCACCGTCCTGTATCTGACGGCGGTCGCCCTGACCGCGCGCACCGGGCGGACCCGGCTCCCGCGGCTGTCCCGAAGAGGCGGCCTGCTCCACGGCGGCGCCGCCCTCTCGACCGTGGGCGCGGTCGTCGCGGCGTCCCTGCTGGGGCAGCCCGCGGACGGGCCCGTCGGACGGTACGACCGGCCCCGGGGCGACATCCTGGTCGAGGGCAGGCGCATCACGGGATCCGAGGACACCGGCGGCGAGCAGCGCTATGTGCGGACCTACACGGACGGCGAGCTGTACGCGGCCGTCACGGGGTACGCCTCGCAGGGCTCCGGCACCTCGCTCCTCGAACAGGCCGAGGACGACGTCCTCACCGCGACCCGCTCCAGCGAGAAAGCGGGCGGAGACGTCGCCACCACCATCGACGCGGCGGCTCAGAAGGCCGCCTTCGACGGCCTGGGGGACCGGCAGGGTGCGGTCGTCGCCCTCGATCCGCGCACCGGTGCCATCCTGGCCCTGGTGTCGACACCCTCGTACGACCCGGGGACCTTCGCCGGGAGTACGGCGGCCGACCGCAAGGCCTGGGACAAGGTGCGGAAGGACGCCGACCACCCGCTCGTGAACCGTGCGCTGCGGCAGACCTTCCCACCGGGGTCCACGTTCAAGGTGGTCACCGCCGCCGCGGCGCTGGAGAACGGTCTGTACGACTCCGTCGACGAGAAGACGAACACCCCCTCACCCTGGATGTTCCCGGGAACCACGACCAAACTGACGGACCCGGTCGACTCACTGTGCGAGGGCGCGTCTCTCCGAGAGGCGCTGAGCCAGTCCTGCAACACGGTCTTCGCCAAGATCGCCACGGACCTCGGCAGAGCGGACATGCGGGCGCAGGCGGAGAAGTTCGGCTTCGACGCCGCACTGGAAGTCCCGGTCCCGGCAGAGGAATCGGTGTACCCCGACGGCGCGCAGGCGACCCAGGAGGCCCTCAGCGCGATCGGCCAGTACGAGACCGCCGCCACCCCGCTCCAGATGGCGATGGTCGCGGCGGCCGTCGGGAACGACGGCACCCTGATGAAGCCCCACCTGGTGGTGGACGGCGACAACGGCTCCGGGGCGTTGAGCCGGCCGCTCTCGAAGGGGAACGCCGACAAACTGCGGAAGATGATGCGGTCGGTCGTCGAGAGCGGCACCGGCACCGGGGCCGCGATCGAGGGCGTCGAGGTGGGCGGCAAGCCCGGCACCGCTCAGAAGGGCACCGCGAACCTCCAGAGCCCGTTGTCCTGGTTCATCTCCTACGCCTGCCCGGAGCCCGGATCACCTGCCACGGCGGCTGTCGCCGTGGTGGTCTCCGCGGAGGACGCCGACAGCACGGACACCGGTGGCGGGCCGTCCGCCTCCATCGCGAAGCGCGTGATGCAGGCGCTGCTCGACAAGTAGCCCCCGGCTACCCCAACTGCATCCTGAGCCACTGCTCCACCTCCCCCACATGCGCAGCCGCCGCCGCCCGAGCCGCCTCCGGATCACGCGCCACCAACGCCCGATGGATCGCGGCATGCTCCCGCCGTGTCCGCGTGAACGCGCCCTCCTCCTGGTAACCGCGCCAGACCCGGGCGCGGAAGGTGCGGGAGGACAGGCCGTCCAGGATGGCGGCCATGGTGTCGTTGCCCGCGGCGGCGACGATCTCGCGGTGGAAGTCGAGGTCGTGGGCGAGGATCTCCTCAGGGTCGTCCGTGAGGTTCATCGCGGTCAGGTGCTTCTCCACCTCGGCCAGCTGGTCCGGCGTGATCCGGGCCGCCGCCATGGCCGTCGCCGTGGACTCCAGGATGCGCCGCACCTCCAGCAGCTCCACCAGGCGCGGGCCCCGGGAGAGATCGGCGACCACACCGAAGGTCTCCAGCAGATCGCCGGCCTCCAGCTGGGTGACGTAGATGCCGGAGCCGTGCCTGGCCTCCAGCACGCCGAGCACGGTCAGCGCGCGGATCGCCTCGCGCATCGAGCTGCGGGAGATGCCGAGCTGGACCGCCAGGTCACGTTCGGTCGGCAGCCGCTGCCCCGGCTCCAGGCGTCCCTCGCCGATCATCGCCTTGATCCGGTCGATGGCGCGCTGTGTCACGGTGCCCTTCTGGGGGGCCGTCTCGTCGTCCACGCCATTCCTCCACTCACCAGGTGGCGGAAGTCTAGCCATGGATGTGGTCCTACCACTACGGCCCAAACTCCGGGAAATTCGCCGTCAGAGGGTGTTCTTTCGGCAGAGTGGTCTGATAAGTATGCGGTCATCTGCTCGAACCCGCTCAACGAGGAGCCGTCAGATGCCCGGCAGGACAGTGCGAAAGCGGAACAGATCCAGGATGGTCGGCACGGTGGCGGCGGCCGCCGTCGCCTCGCTCGTGCTCGGCGCGTGCGGGAGCACCAAGGACAGCGCCGGCTCGGCCGACGGCGGGGGAGGGGACGGCACCGGCAAGGTCGGGGTGATCCTGCCCCTGCTCACCTCGCCGTTCTGGCAGTCGTACAACGACTACGTCCCGAAGATGGCGAAGTCCGAGGGCGTGGACGCGCTCAAGACCGTCAACTCCAACAGCGACCCCTCGCAGCAGATCACCGACATCAACAACCAGCTCAACCAGGGCGTCGAGGGCCTGGTCGTCGCCCCGCTGGACAGCGCGGCCATCGAGGCCGGCCTCGACCAGGCCGAACGCAAGGGCGTCCCCGTGGTCGCCGTCGACGTCGCGCCCGACAAGGGCAAGGTCGCCATGGTCGTCCGCGCCAACAACGTGGCCTACGGCGAGAAGGCCTGCGAGTACCTCGGCAAGCAGATCCCCTCCGGCAAGGTCGTGCAGATCATGGGCGACCTCGCCTCGGTCAACGGCCGGGACCGCTCGGAGGCGTTCCGCGCCTGTGTGAAGAAGAACTTCCCCGAGCTGAAGGTGCTGGAGATCCCCGCCAAGTGGGAGTCCGACACCGCGGCCTCCAAGCTGGACACCCTCCTCAACGCCAACCCCGACATCAAGGGCATCTACATGCAGGCCGGCGGCGTCTACCTCGCGCCGACGCTCCAGACCCTGAAGTCCAAGGGCATGCTGAAGACGGCGGGACAGTCCGGCCACATCACGATCGTCTCCAACGACGGCATCCCGCAGGAGTACGACGCCATCCGCAAGGGCCAGATCGACGCCACCGTCTCCCAGCCCGCCGACCTGTACGCCAAGTACGGCATGTACTACATCAAGGCGGCGATGCAGGGGAAGACGTTCGAGCCCGGCCCGACGGACCACGACTCCACCATCGTCAAGCTGCCCAGCGGCATCCTGGAGGACCAGCTGCCCGCCCCCCTGGTCACCAAGGAGAACGTCGACGACCCCGAACTGTGGGGCAACACCGTCAAATGACCACGGCACTCGTTGAAGCGCACGGCATCGTCAAGCGCTACGGACCCACCACCGCCCTCGCCGACGGCAGGCTCACCGTCCTGCCCGGCGAGTCGCACGCCCTCGTCGGCCGCAACGGCGCCGGCAAGTCGACCCTGGTCACCGTGCTCACCGGCCTCCAGGCGCCCGACGAGGGCGAGGTCCGCTTCGACGGCGAGCCCGCACCCGCGCTCGCCGACCGGGACGCCTGGCGCCGCAAGGTCGCCTGCGTCTACCAGAAGCCCACCGTCGTCCCCGAACTCACCGTCGCCGAGAACCTGTTCATCAACCGGCAGCCCCTCACCGGCCGTTTCATCAGCTGGCGCCGCCTCAGAGAGGAGGCCGCCGCACTCCTCGGCACCTGGGACGTGCACGTCGACCCGGAGGCCCGTACCGCCGACCTCAAGGTCGAGGACCGCCAAATGGTGGAGATCGCCCGGGCGTTGAGCTTCGGCGCCCGCTTCATCGTCCTCGACGAACCGACCGCCCAGCTCGACAACCGGGAGATCGAGCGGCTCTTCGCCCGGATGCGGGCCCTCCAGGAGAACGGCGTCACCTTCCTCTTCATCTCCCACCATCTCCAGGAGGTCTACGAGGTCTGCCAGACCGTCACCGTCCTGCGGGACGCCCGCTGGATCACCACGGCCCCCGTGGCCGACATGCCCCGCGCGGCCCTCGTCGAGGCCATGGCCGGGGAGACCATCGCCGAACAGGCCACCGGCATCAGGGACGTGGACAGGACCGCCCCCGTCGTCCTGGAGGCCCGCGGCCTCACCTCGGACGCCTACCAGGACGTCGACCTGACCGTGCGCCGCGGCGAGGTCGTCGGGCTCGCCGGCATCAGCGGCAGCGGCAAGATCGAGCTCGCCGAATCGTTCACGGGACTGCACCGGCCCACCGGCGGCACCGCCCGACTCGACGGTGAACAGCTGCCGTTCGGGGACGTGCACAAGTCCCTGGAAGCCGGCGTCGGCTGCGTCCCGCGCGACCGGCACGGCCAGGGCCTGGTGTTCGGCATGACCATCGGCGACAACGCCACCATGACCGTCCTCGACCGGCTCGGCCGCTTCGGCTTCGTCGCCGGCGGCCGCAAGCGCGCCTTCGCCACCGAGCTGATCGAACGGCTCGACATCCACACCGAGGGCCCCGACCAGCCCGTCTCCGACCTCTCCGGCGGCAACGCGCAGAAGGTCGTCATGGCCCGCGCGCTCGCCTCCGACCCCCGCCTGCTGGTGCTCATCAACCCCACCGCGGGCGTCGACGTGAAGTCCAAGGAATCCCTGCTGGCCCGCGTGGACACCGCCAGGGAGGACGGGACGGCCGTACTCGTCGTCTCCGACGAACTCGACGACCTGCGGCGCTGCGACCGCGTCCTCGTCCTCTTCCACGGCCGCGTGGTCGCCGAACACCCGGCGGGCTGGCGCGACCACGAGCTGATCGCCTCCATCGAAGGAGTGGACCACCATGGCTGACACCCAGGCGCCGCCGGTGAAGCTGCCGCGCGTACCCGAGGCGCGCTCGGCCCGTACGGTCCTGCTCCGCCGCGCCCGCGAACTGGCCCTCGTACCCGCCCTGCTGGTGCTCATGGTGCTGGGCACGATCGTCAACGACTCGTTCCTCACCGAACGCAACCTGATCTCGATCCTCGGCGCCTCCGCCGCGCTCGCGATGGTCGTGCTGGCCGAGTCACTGGTGCTGATCACCGGCAAGTTCGACCTGTCCCTGGAGTCCGTCGTCGGTATCGCGCCCGCCGTGGGCGCGCTGCTGGTGCTGCCGGCCGCCCAGTCCGGCTGGGGCACCGAACTCCCCGCCGCACTAGCCCTGTTCGCGGTTCTCCTGGTGGGCGCCGCCGTCGGCGCCTTCAACGGCGTCCTCGTCGTCAAGTTCAAGCTCAACGCGTTCATCGTGACGCTCGCGATGCTGATCGTGCTGCGCGGACTGCTGGTCGGCGCGACCAAGGGCAAGACGCTGTTCGGGATGCCCGACAGCTTCTACTCGCTGGCGACCACCACCTTCCTGTCCGTCCCGATGTCCGTGTGGGTCGCGGCCGTCGCCTTCGCGGTCGCCGGACTCGTCCTGAAGTACCACCGCGTCGGCCGCGCCCTGTACGCCATCGGCGGCAACGCGGACGCGGCCCGCGCCGCCGGTATCCGCGTCGAACGCGTGATGCTCGGTGTGTTCGTGGTCGCGGGCACCCTGGCCGCGGTCGGCGGGATCATGCAGACCGGGTACGTGGGCGCGATCAGCGCCAACCAGGGCAACAACATGATCTTCACCGTCTTCGCGGCCGCCGTGATCGGCGGCATCAGCCTCGACGGCGGCAAGGGCACCATGTTCGGCGCCCTGACCGGCGTACTCCTCCTCGGCGTCGTCCAGAACCTGCTCACCCTGGCCCAGGTCCCGTCCTTCTGGATCCAGGCCATCTACGGCGGAATCATCCTGCTCGCCCTGATCATCGCCCGGGTGACGACCGGCCGCGCCCAGGACTGACCCGCCCGCCACCACGACCCCGACCGAGAGGCCCTCAGTGTCACCGACCCCCGGCCCCCCTGCTCGTATCACTGCGCTCGACACCTACGACATCCGTTTCCCCACCTCGCGCGAGCTCGACGGCTCCGACGCGATGAACCCGGACCCCGACTACTCGGCGGCGTACGTCGTCCTGCGCACCGACGGGACCGACGGACACGAGGGACACGGCTTCAGCTTCACCATCGGTCGGGGCAACGAGGTCCAGGTCGCCGCCATCCACGCGCTCAGGCACCACGTGGTCGGCCGGTCCGTCGACGAACTGTGCGCCGACCCGGGGACCCTCAACCGCGACCTGATCGGCGACAGCCAGCTGCGCTGGCTCGGCCCCGAGAAGGGCGTGATGCACATGGCGATCGGCGCCGTCATGAACGCCGTGTGGGACCTGGCCGCCAAGCGCGCCGACAAGCCGCTGTGGCGGCTGCTCGCCGACGCCGACCCCGAGTGGCTGGTCGCCCAGATCGACTTCCGCTACCTCACCGACGCCCTCACCCCCGAAGAGGCCCTGGAGATCCTCCGCAAGGGCCGGGAGGGCGCCGAGGAACGCACGGCCGAACTGCTGGAGCGCGGCTATCCCGCCTACACCACTTCCCCCGGCTGGCTCGGCTACAGCGACGAGAAACTCACCCGGCTCGCCACCCAGGCCGTCGCCGACGGCTTCCGGCAGATCAAGCTGAAGGTCGGCGCGGACCTCGACGACGACATCCGGCGCTGCCGCGTCGCCCGCCGGGTCGTCGGCCCCGACATCCGCATCGCCATCGACGCCAACCAGCGCTGGGACGTCGCCGACGCGATCCGCTGGACCGAGGCCCTCGCCGAGTTCGACCCCTACTGGATCGAGGAGCCCACCAGCCCCGACGACATCCTCGGCCACGCGGCGATCCGCCGGGCCGTCGCCCCGGTCAAGGTCGCCACCGGCGAACACGTCCAGAACCGGGTCGTCTTCAAACAGCTCCTCCAGGCCGGCGCCCTCGACGTCGTCCAGATCGACGCGGCCCGCGTCGGCGGAGTCCACGAGAACCTCGCGATCCTGCTCCTCGCCGCCAAGTTCGGCGTCCCGGTCTGCCCGCACGCGGGCGGCGTCGGCCTGTGCGAACTCGTCCAGCACCTGTCGATGTTCGACTACGTTGCCGTCACCGGCACCACCGAGGACCGGGTCATCGAGTACGTCGACCATCTGCACGACCACTTCCTCGACCCGGTGGTGATCAGGGAAGGTCACTACACGACACCCACCGCACCGGGCTTCTCGGCCGCCATGAGAACCGAGTCGATCGCGCGGTACACATTCCCGGACGGCGCCTTCTGGGCGGCGGACCGCTCCGAGAAGAAGGGACAGGCCGCATGAACGACTTCGAGGGTCTCAAGGCCCTGGTGACCGGCGGCGCCTCCGGGATCGGCCGCTCAACGGCCGAACTCCTCGCCGCACGCGGCGCCCGCGTCGCCGTCCTGGACCTGGACCCCTCGTCGGTGCGGAAGCCGCTGCTCCCCTTCAAGGCCGACGTCACGGACGACACCTCGGTGCGCGAAGCGGTCGCCGCCGCCGTCGCGGAACTCGGCGGCCTCGACGTCCTGGTCAACAACGCGGGTATCGGCGCCCAGGGCACCGTCGAGGACAACGACGACGCCGAATGGCACCGCGTCCTGGACGTCAATGTCGTCGGCATGGTCCGCGCCGCCCGTGCCGCCCTGCCCCATCTGCGCCGCTCCTCGCACGCGGCCATCGTCAACACCTGCTCCATCGCCGCCACCGCGGGCCTCCCGCAACGCGCCCTCTACAGCGCGACCAAGGGCGCCGTGTACTCCCTCACCCTCGCGATGGCCGCCGACCACGTCCGCGAGGGCATCCGCGTCAACTGCGTCAACCCCGGCACCGCCGACACCCCCTGGATCGGCCGCCTCCTCGGCAAGGCCCCCGACCCCGCCGCCGAACGCGCCGCCCTGGAGGCCCGCCAGCCCACCGGCCGCCTGGTCTCGGCGGACGAGGTCGCCGGCGCCATCGCCTACCTGGCGAGCCCGCTGTCCGGCGCCACCACCGGCACCTCCCTCGCGGTCGACGGCGGAATGCAGGGACTGCGACTGCGCCCGGCGGGCCGGTGAGGCCCCCGAGCGGCCTCGGCCTCGGGGCCGCCGCGATCGGCAACCTCTTCACCGAGGTCACCGACGAGCAGGCGTACGAGACCGTGTCCGCGGCCTGGCAGCGCGGCATCCGCTCCTACGACACGGCACCCCACTACGGCATCGGCCTCTCCGAACGCCGCCTCGGCGCGGCCCTGCGCGAGCACCCGCGCGAGGAGTACACCCTCTCGACGAAGGTCGGTCGCCGCCTGGAACCACGGACCGGCGGCGGTGACGACCTCGCGAACGGCTTCGCGGTCCCCGCCACGCACCACCGGGTCTGGGACTTCACCGCGGACGGCGTACGCCGCACCCTGGACGCGAGCCTGGAACGGCTCGGCGTCGACCGTGTCGACATCGTCTACCTCCACGACCCGGACGACCACGCCGAAGCGGCCTTCCGGGAGGGCTACCCGGCCCTGGAGAAGCTCCGCTCGGAGGGCGTGGTCGGGGCGATCGGCGCCGGCATGAACCAGACGGAGATGCTCACCCGCTTCGTGCGCGACACCGATGTGGACGTGGTGCTCTGCGCGGGCCGCTACACCTTGCTGGACCAGAGCGCGCTGACCGACCTGCTGCCCGCGGCCGTGGCACGCGGCACGTCCGTCGTCGTCGGCGGCGCCTTCAACTCCGGTCTGCTGGCCGACCCGCGCCCCGGCGCGACGTACGACTACAGCAGCGCACCGCCCGAGTTGCTGGACCGGGCCCTGCGTCTGAAGTCCGTCGCCGAGCGCCACGGCACCACCCTGCGGGCCGCCGCCCTGGCCTTCTGCGCGGCCCACCCGGCGGTGACCGGCGTCCTGGTCGGCGCCCGCTCCGCCGCCGAAGTCCACGACTGCGCCGACCAGTTCGAGACGGCGGTGCCACCGGAGTTCTGGCAGGAGCTGAGGGACACCGGATTCCTCCCGGCCGAGGAGCCCTCATGAGAGTCGCCCTGCACACCAAGGTCCGCGCCGACCGCGTCACCGAGTACGACGCGGCCCACCGCGAGGTCCCGAAGGAACTCACCGACGCCATCAGCGCCGCCGGCGCCACCTCCTGGACCATCTGGCGCAGCGGCACCGACCTCTTCCACGTCCTGGAGTGCGAGGACTACGGCCGGCTCCTCGCCGAACTGGAGAAACTGCCGGTCAACGTCGCCTGGCAGGCCCGCATGGCCGAACTCCTCGACGTCGTGCACGACTACTCCGACGAGGGCGCGGCCGCCGGCCTGCCCGTCGTGTGGGAGCTGCCGTGACCGTCGACGCGCACCACCACCTCTGGGACCTCGCGGTACGCGACCAGGACTGGATCGCCGAGGACAG
This sequence comes from Streptomyces sp. S3(2020), assembly GCF_013044505.1. Taxonomy (GTDB): domain Bacteria; phylum Actinomycetota; class Actinomycetes; order Streptomycetales; family Streptomycetaceae; genus Streptomyces. The sequence continues at coordinate 41,883 of NZ_JABERD010000072.1, forward strand.
CCCGATCCGGCGGGACTTCACCGTCGCGGACCTCGCGCCCGAGGCGGCAGCCGCGGGAGTGGACCGGACGGTGCTCGTCCAGACGATCACCGTCGCCGAGGAGACCCCGGAGTTCCTGGAACTCGCGGACACCCATGACCTCATCGCGGGCGTCGTCGGCTGGACCGACCTCACCCGCCCCGACGTCGCCGACGAACTGGCCCGCCTCCGCGAACTCCCCGGCGGCCGGCACCTCAAGGGCATCCGCCACCAGGTCCAGGGCGAACCCGACCCGCACTGGCTGCTGCGGGCGGACGTACGGCGAGGTCTCGCCGCGGTGGCCGAGGCGGGCCTCGTCTACGACCTCCTCGTCCTGCCCCACCAACTGCCCGCTTGCGTCAAGGCTGCCGAAGCCCTTCCCCAACTCACCTTCGTCCTCGACCACTTGGGCAAGCCCCCCATCGCCTCCGGCGCCCTCGAACCCTGGGCCGCCGACCTCCGCGCCCTCGCCGCGCACCCCAACACGGTCGGCAAACTCTCCGGCTTGGTCACCGAGGCCGACCCCGCCACCTGGACGATCGACGACCTGCGCCCGTACGCCGACGTAGCCCTGGACGCCTTCGGCCCGGACCGCCTGATGTTCGGCTCGGACTGGCCGGTGTGCGGCCTGGCGGCGACGTACGGCGAAGTGCTCGACACCGCACGCGCGTTGGTGGGCCCCGATACCCGGGTCTTCGAGACGACCGCCACCCGCGTCTACGACCTCTGAGCCACCTCCGCCAGCTTGGTCGGCGGCAGATACTCCCGTACGTACGTCCGCTCCCAGCACGCCCCCGTCTCCCGGAGCTCGCGCAGGCTCGTGTACCGGTAGCGGAAGAGGCGGGCGCGGATGTAACGGGGCGGGGCGTCGGGCGGGAAGGGGGAGCGGCGCAGCAGCCTGAGGGTGTCGCGGTCGTTCTCCAGGAGCCGTTCCACGAAGGTGCCGAACCAGGGACCGGCGTAGGACGGGGACAGCGCGGCGAACCACATCAGCCAGTCCAGACGCAGGTGGTACGGCGCGAACTGACGCGGCCAGCGCCGGGGATCGCCGGGCTTGCCCTTGAACTCGTACTCCCGCCAGTCCGAGTCCGCACGCGGCACCTCGTCGGCCGTGCCCTCGACCACCACCTCGTACCGGAGCCGGCTCACACTGCCGAACGCCCCGTAGGTGTTGACCAGATGGAGCGGGTCGAAGGAGCGGTTCATGATCTGGCGGCGGGAGATCATGTTCGTCACCGGGTGGTAGCTGAGGTACGCGATCAGCGCGGCGACGGCCAGGACCACGATCTCGTACCAGAGCGGGGCGGCAGGCGCGGAACGCGGGGTGCCCGGGAGCTCCAGCGCCGAGACGGCGAGCACGATCGTGAGCCAGTTCAGCCAGGAGAAGTTGCCCGACAGGACCAGCCACAGCTGGGTGACGATCATCAGGGACGCGGCCGCCGTGGCGATCGGCTGCGGGGTGAACAGCAGTACGGGGACGACGAGTTGGGTGACATGGTTGGCCGCCGCCTCGGCCCGGTGCAGCGGGCGGGGGAGATGGTGGAAGAACCAGCTCAGCGGGCCCGGCATCGGCTGGGTCTCGTGGTGGAAGCAGAGGCAGGTCAGCTTCCGCCAGCAGGCGTCGCCGCGCATCTTGATGAGCCCCGCGCCGAACTCCACCCGGAACAGGATCCAGCGCAGCAGGAACAGCACCAGGACCGGCGGGGCCACCTCGTCGTTGCCGAGGAACACCGCGAGGAACCCGACCTCCAGGAGCAGGGACTCCCAGCCGAAGCCGTACCAGGTCTGACCGACATTGACGATCGACAGGTACAGCACCCACGGCAGCAGCCACAGCACCATGCCGCCCCACAAAGGGAGCCGGGAGTCCAGCCCCGCCAACAGCGCCGCCGAGACCGCGCAGCCCGACCAGGCACAGGCCGCGAAGAAGCGGTCCGAGTAGTGCAGTTGGAACAGGCTCGGGGCCGCCCTGAAAGAGATCCGCCGGACATACCGGGGGATGGGCAGCATGCCGCGCGCGCCCAGCAGCGCCCGGAACTGAAGGGCCGCCGTCAGGAACGCGACGAGGTACACGCCGGCCAGGGCCCGCTGGAAGACCAGCCGGCTCAGCCAGTAGTCGGGTGCGGTGAACCAATCCACGGCCAGGTGCTCCTCCCTGCCATTGTCCGCTCCGGAGTGCCGGAACCCTATGTCACGCTCCGTGTACCGCTCCTCCGCTTGCGTAACCCAAGTGAGTGAAGCAGACAATGGTGGCGAACTGCCCGGCATGAGGCGGGAGAGCACGGTGCGTCCATCCACCGGAACCTTCGTCACGGCCTGCACGCTCTCGACGGCACTGATCGTCGTCGGCTGCGTCGGCTCCGGCGACGAGAACACGAAATCCAGCGGAGAACTCTTTCTCCAGCCCGTCGCGGCCCAGGGTCCCGACCCCTTCACGGACTCGACGGCGACCCCGACGGCCACAGCCTCGCCCGTCACCCGAACGCAGCAACCGGCACAGCCGGGCGTGCGGTCGATCTCCGGCGGGACGCCCGGCCTGTACGGCGGCACCGTCGGGTCCGGCAGTTGCGACGTGAACCGGCAGATCGGCCGGCTCACGGCGGACCGGGCCAAGGGGCGGGCCTTCGCACAGGTCGAGGGCATCCCCCAGGACTCGGTCCCCTCGTATCTGCGCTCCCTGACCTCGGTCGTGCTGCGCGCCGACACCCGTGTCACCAACCACGGCTACCGGGACGGGCGCACCACCACCTACCAGTCCGTCCTCCAGAGCGGCACCGCCGTCCTCGTCGACACCCGGGGCGTGCCGCGCGTCCGCTGCGCCTGCGGCAACCCGCTCACACCCGCGCGGACGACGAGCGGCTCCACGGCCACCAGCGGGCGGGCGTGGTCCGGCTACCGGCACGGCCAGGTGGTCGTGGTGGCCCCGGCGCCCCGGGTGGTCACCCACCTCACGATCATCGACATCGTCGACAACACCTGGATCGAGCGGCGCTGCGGGCGCGACACCCGGCACGACCACGTCGTACCGCGTCCGGAGCCGGTGGCGCCGACATCGACTCCGACATCGCCACCGAGCCCGTCCGGCGAGAGTCCGAGCCGGAGCACGGACCCGAGCGCAGGCCTGGCCTTCGGTGAGAGCGCCGCCCCGAGCGAGGAGAGCTCCGTGCCGGACATCCCGGCCCCCGACTGCGTGACCCCGACCGTCACCGTCACCCCGGGCGCTCCCGTCATCCCGACCGCCCCCGTCACCGGCACGCCCGCCGCCGAGGACCCCGCCTGCCCCGCCGCCACGGCCACGGCACCGCCCCCGACCGCGACCGGCGAACCCACGGTCGAGGACCCGTCGGTCACGGAGGAGGAGATCGGCCCCGAGACCGTCCCGGACACCCCCGACGTACCCGACGGCGGCGGGCTGATCCCCGACAGCCCCGACGAGCCGACGACCACCGACAGCATCTTCGACAGCCCTGCCGACATACGGGAAAGCTGACGTCCACCAGTCGAAGAATCGGACAAACCCTGGCAAGGTGGCCCCATGGTTGATCGGGGAGCGAGCGCCCTGTCAC
>NZ_JABERD010000073.1 GCF_013044505.1 Streptomyces sp. S3(2020)
TTCTCACCTCGGTACTCAACCCTTCCCTTTCTTCGGCCGCGGCAGGTGTGCATACGGTCCAGATGGCGATCACCGCGAGCACGGCGAGGATCCACAGCTTGCCGCGGCCGCTGCCCCGGTTGCCGTGGCCCTCGAAGCCGCCGTCGTCCCCGCCGCCGTAGCCGCCCGGCAGGATCGGCTGCGGGATCTGCGTGGTGCCGGAGGCGTCACCGGGGTGCTGCATGACGGTGGTGCCGGCGAAGCCGCCCGAGGGGGTGTGCCGGCCGTCGTGCATCGCGACCGGCCCGGTGTTCCAGGTGCCGGTGTGACCGCCCTGCTCGTACAGCATCTGGAGCCCGTACTGGACGAGCCCGCGCATCTCCTCGGCCGTCTGGAACCGGTCGTCCGGATCCTTGGCGAGCGAGCGCATGACCAGGCCGTCGAGCTCCGGAGGCGTGGCGTCGGAGACCTCGGACGGCGGCGTCGGGATGTCCTGGACGTGCTGGTAGACGACGGACAGCGGGGTCTCACCGGTGAACGGCGGCCGCAGCGCGAGGAGTTCGTAGAGGAGGCAGCCCGTCGCGTACAGGTCGGAGCGGTGGTCCACCGCCTTGCCGAGCGCCTGCTCGGGCGACAGGTACTGAGGGGTGCCCATGACCATGCCGGTCTGCGTCATCGTCGACTGCGCGCCGTGCAGCGCGCGGGCGATGCCGAAGTCCATCACCTTCACGGCGCCGCCGTGGGTGATGATGACGTTGGCCGGCTTGATGTCACGGTGCACGATGCCGTGCTGGTGCGAGTAGGCGAGCGCCTCCAGGACACCGGAGACGATGATCAGCGCCTGCTCGGGCCCGGGGGCCTCGGCGTTGATCAACAGGTCGCGGATCGTGCGGCCTTCGACGATCTCCATGACGATGTACGGAACGGCCTGGCCGTTCACGTAGTCCTCGCCGGAGTCGTACACGGCGACGATCGCGTGGTGGTTGAGACCGGCCACGGACTGGGCCTCGCGGGTGAAGCGGGCCTTGGAGACCGGGTCCTCGGCGAGGTCGGCGCGCAGCAGTTTGACCGCCACGGTGCGGCCGAGCCGTACGTCCTCGGCCGCGAACACCTCGGCCATGCCGCCCCGGCCGAGTCTGTGTGTCAGCCGGTACCGGCCGTCGCCGACCAGTCCGCCGTTGCCCCACATCTCCGGCGCGTCTGACATCCCGCCGCCAGTCGCCTCGGGGTCGGACGGGCCCTGAGCGCGCTGCTGCTGTGCCATCGGTCCTCGCCGTCGTTTCTGCCCGCGGTGCGCGCGGTGTTGTTACGGTCTCCGTCGGCCACGCTACAGCCTCCGCGCAAGCCTCCGGTCCGGGATGAGCCCGGGGACCGGCCAGAGACGGACCGGTCATCAAAGCGGTAGCACGCGCTGTCGTGCAAATTCTGTGTACCGGCGGTAGGCCACCTGTAACGCTTCCGCGACGCTTCTTTCGCGTACGGTCACGGATCGGGCACCTGGCTTGACCTGTCAGTGCCGTGGGGCAGACTTGGCCGGGAATGAGCCATTCGATCAACGACAGTCGGGCCGGCGCCTGATGGCCGATGGGGGACGCGGAACATGAGCCAGGACGGCGCACACGGCCGGTATGCGGGGCGGGCGATCGCCAACAACCGCTATCAGCTGCGCGACTTGCTCGGTGAGGGCGGTATGGCCTCGGTGCACCTCGCGCACGACACCGTGCTCGACCGTCCCGTCGCCATCAAGACGCTCCACACCGAGCTGGGCCGCGAGCAGGCCTTCCGCGAGCGGTTCCGCCGCGAGGCCCAGGCCGTGGCCAAGCTCACGCACACCAACATCGTCTCGGTCTTCGACACCGGCGAGGACAACCTCGACGGGATGACGATGCCGTACATCGTCATGGAGTACGTCGAGGGCCGGCCGCTCGGCTCGGTGCTCGACGAGGACGTACGGCAGTACGGCGCGATGCCCGCCGACAAGGCGCTGAAGATCACCGCGGATGTGCTGGCGGCGCTGGAGATCAGCCACGAGATGGGCCTGGTCCACCGCGACATCAAGCCCGGCAACGTGATGATGACCAAGCGCGGCGTGGTCAAGGTCATGGACTTCGGCATCGCGCGCGCCATGCAGTCGGGCGTCACGTCGATGACGCAGACCGGCATGGTGGTCGGCACCCCTCAGTACCTCTCCCCCGAGCAGGCGCTGGGCCGTGGCGTGGACGCCCGCTCCGACCTCTACTCGGTCGGCATCATGCTGTTCCAACTGGTCACCGGACGGCTGCCGTTCGACGCGGACTCGCCGCTGGCGATCGCGTACGCGCATGTGCAGGAAGAGCCGGTGGCCGCGTCGCAGGTCAACCGGTCGCTGCCGCCCGCCGTGGACGCGCTGATCGCCCGCGCCCTGAAGAAGAACCCGAACGAGCGCTTCCCCAGCGCCGAGGCCATGCGCACCGAGTGCCTGCGGGTGGCGGCGTCCTTCCAGGCGGCCGCGCCGAGCATCGTCCCCGGCGCGCAGACGTCGAGCGGGGCGGGCGTGGGTTCGGCGGTGTTCCCGCCGGTGGACCAGGGGACTCCGGCGCCGGCCGGCCCGGTCCAGACGCCGTACCAGCCGGCGCCGACGCCGAACCCGTACGGCACCCCGCCGCCGTCGGCGCCTTCCCCGGCGTACGGCTATCCGCAGCAGGGCGGCTACCAGGTCCCCACGCCGGCGCCGAACGCGTACGCCTCGACGCCGCCGCCGTACAACATCGCCCCGCAGCAGGCACCGCCCTCGGGCGGCGGCCGCAAGAGCAACAGGCCGGTGGTGCTCGGCTCGATCATCGTGTCCGTCGTGGCGGTCGGCGGCCTCATCGCGGCGCTGGCGCTGAACGGGGGCGGGACGGACGACGACGCCGGCGGCGACGACAGCGCGAGCCCGACGGTGGCGGCGAGCCACAGGGGCCCCGACACCTCACGGACCATCGAGACGACGAAGTGCACCGAGCCGCTGGAGTCGTACGACGACCCGGACAAGGTGCAGGTACCGGACTTCACCTACAAGAACTGGGACTCGGTGCTGTCCTGCCTGACGGCGGCCGGGTGGAACTACGACAAGAACCCGGTGGACGAGAACACCTACGGCCAGGACACCGTGATGCGGCAGTCCCCCAAGGCCGGCACCGACGTCGACCCGAACGAGGTGGACATCCAGTTCGACATCTCCACCGGCGACCCGTCCTGACGCGTCGCGGGACGGGACCCGAGTTCCCGTCCCGCGCCGTTCTCAGCTGTAGGGGTTGTCGTCGGTGAAGCTCGTGCAGCCGTTCAGACAGGTGCTGCCCTCGAAGCGACCCGAGCGGGATGGACAGGCGGGCGAGGGCGCCTGCGGTGACGAGGGCGTGCCTCATCTTCATCCGGGATCCTCCTGATGCTCGGGCCCCGGGGTTACGCAGGTACGTGCACCGTCTCCACCCGGCTCGCCACCAACCGCTCCCGCTCCCGGCGGATCGCCCGCTTCCGCAGCCGCAGGACCTGGCTGATCCCCAGCGCCTGGAGCACGAAGACCGCGGAGAAGGCGACCCGGTAGTTGTTCCCGGTCGCGTCCAGCAGCACCCCGACCGCGAACAGGGTCGTCATCGAGGCGACGAAGCCACCCATGTTGGTGATGCCGGACGCCGTGCCCTGCCGCTCCGGCGGGTTCGCCGGCCGCGCGAAGTCGAAGCCGATCATCGAGGCCGGCCCGCACGCGCCCAGCACCGTGCACAGCACCACGAGCAGCCACATCGGCGCATGCTCACCCGGGTACGCCAGCGTCACCGCCCACACCAGCCCCGTCGCCCCCACGGTGCCCAGCGCCAGCGGCAGCCGTGCCTCGTGATGCCGGGCGACGACCTGGCCGTAGACCAGCCCGATCACCATGTTCGACAGCACGACCAGGGTCAGCAGTTCACCGGCGACCGCACGGGACAGCCCCTGCGCCTCGACCAGGAACGGCAGGCCCCACAGCAGCAGGAACACCATCGCCGGGAACTGGGTCGTGAAGTGCACCCACAGGCCGAGCCGGGTGCCGGGCTCCCGCCAGGAGGCGGCGATCTGACGTCGTACATAGGCCGCGCCCTGGTGCGGGAAGGGCTCCGGCTCGTGTCCCTCGGGGTGGTCCTTGAGGAAGAGCAGCAGCAGGACCAGCACCACCACGCCCGCGAGCGCGCTGCCCGCGAAGGCCGCCGTCCAGCCGATGCCGTGCAGCAGCCGGGCCAAGACCAGGGTGGAGACCAGGTTGCCCGCCATGCCGACCAGCCCCGCGAACTGCGCGACCATCGGACCGCGCCGGGCCGGGAACCAGCGGGTGCCGAGCCGCAGCACACTGATGAACGTCATCGCGTCACCGCAGCCCAGCAGCGCGCGCGAGGCGAGGGCCATGCCGTACGAGGGGGAGAAGGCGAAGCCGAGCTGTCCGGCCGTGAACAGCACCACCCCGATGGTCAGCACCTTCTTGGTGCCGAGCCGGTCGACGAGCAGGCCGACGGGTATCTGCATGCCCGCGTACACGAGCAGCTGGAGGATCGAGAAGGTCGACAGCGCGGAGGCGCCCACGTGGAAGCGGTCGGCGGCGTCGAGGCCGGCCACCCCCAGCGAGGTACGGAAGATGACGGCGACGAAGTAGACGGAGACGCCGATGCCCCAGACGGCCATCGCGCGCCGGCCGCCCGGGGGGTCGCCCGGAAGGGTGGTGCTCATCGGACCTCGCCCCGTGCCAGGTGGGAGAACCATTCGACGTGCCCGTGGATGAGCCCGACAACCGCCGCCGCGTCGCCGGAGCGCAGCGCGTCGAGGATCTGCTCGTGCTCGGTGAGGGTCTTGGTGATGCGGTCGGGGTGGGCGTGCATCACGGCGACGCCCATGCGGAGCTGCCGGTCGCGCAGCTGGTCGTAGAGCCGGGACAGGATCTCGTTGCCCCCGCTGCGGACGATCTCGGCGTGGAAGCAGCGGTCGGTGACGGCGGCGCCCGCCAGGTCCCCGGCGGCGGCCTGTTCCTTCTGCCGGGCGAGGAGTTCCTCAAGGCGTGCGATGAGCTGCGGCGACGCCGGTACGGCCTTGCGCGCGGCGTGTTCCTCGACGAGCTGGCGGGTCTCCACGACGTCCGCGATCTCCTGCGCGGAGACGGGCAGGACCAACGCGCCCTTCTTCGGGTAGAGCTTGATCAGCCCCTCCACCTGGAGCCGCAGCAGCGCCTCCCGCACCGGTGTCCGCGACACCCCCACGGCCTCGGCGAGCTCGCCCTCGGTGAGCAGGGTCCCGCCCTCGTAACGGCGCTCCAGGACGCCCTGTTTGACGTGGTCGTAGACGCGGTCGGCGGAGGACAGGGCGGCTGGGGCTGAAGGCATGCGCACATCATAGATACAACACGTACGCATCAGGTGCGGCCGTCCATCATGCGGACCCCGGCGCCCCTCCTGACAGTCAAATCCCATCCCGCCCCAATGGCCGCACAACCTTCTGTGCTACTTAGACGTCAGACACATGCGGCCCCACTGCTTTCTGGGCTCAACTCGGCCGCACGCCAGAGGAATTCAACATATTCGGGGTACCTCACTTGATTACCGGCATTCAGGGCATTCGTATCCGCAGGGCCGTAGCCGTGGCCGTGACCACCGGCTCGCTGTTCGCCACCGGAGCCCTCACCGCAGCGCCGGCGCAGGCAGTCACCGCGCCCACCATCACCGCCAAGGGCGGGTTCCTGATGAACAGCGCCACCGGCACGACTCTCTTCTCGAAGTCCGCCGACACCAAGCGGCTCACCGCGTCCACCACGAAGGTCATGACCGCGAAGGTCGTCCTGTCGCAGTCGAACCTGAACCTGGACGCCAAGGTCACGATCAAGAAGGCCTACAGCGACTACATCGTCGCCAACGGCGCCTCGTCCGCGAACCTGATCGTCGGCGACAAGGTCACCGTCCGCCAGCTGCTCTACGGGATGCTGCTGAAGTCGGGCTGCGACGCCGCGATGGCGCTCGCCGACAAGTACGGCTCCGGCTCGACGGTCGCGGCCCGCACCAAGAGCTTCATCAGCAAGATGAACGCCATGGCCAAGACGCTGGGCATGACGAACACGAAGTTCGACTCGTTCGACGGCATCAGCAAGGGCGCCAACGCCTCGACGCCGCGCGACCTGACGAAGCTCGCCCGCAGCGCGATGAAGAGCTCCACCATGAAGACCGTCGTCAAGACCAAGTCGTACACGGCCAAGACGATCACGAAGACGGGCTCCACCCGCACGATGGCGGCCTGGAAGAACACCAACACCCTGCTCGGCTGGAACGGCACGCTCGGCGTGAAGACCGGCTCCGGCACCGAGGCCAAGTACTGCCTCATCTTCGCCGCGACGAAGAACGGCGAGTCGGTGATCGGCACGGTCCTCACCGCGTCCTCGGAGGCCAACCGCACCGCGGACGTGAAGAAGCTCATCAACTACGGCTACGCGAAGATCAGCTGACACGCTGACTCGCTCACGCGAGAACCTGGGAACGGGGGCCTGCGGCGGCAGGCCCCCTTACTCATGTCACGGGCAGGAAGAAGCGCCGCTTGTCCTTGGACTTGGCCCCGATCCGCCCGTAGAACCGGATCGCCCCGTCGTTCCACGCCGGCGTCTGCCACTGCACCTGACCGAGCCCGAGGGCCCGCGCCTCGTCCCGTACGGCGGCCATGAGGGACTCGCCGATGCCGAGCCCGCGGTGTCCGTCCCGCAGGAACAGGCAGTCCATGTGCAGGTACTCGGCGCCGTCCCAGGTGGAGACCTCGGTGGAACAGGTGGCGTATCCGACGACGGACCCGTCCAACTCCGCGACGAGACACCGCAGCCGCGGCTCGGGGCTCCCGAACAGCAGGGGCCGCAACCGGTCCGCGAGCCCGGGGGCGGGCGGCTCGGCCTTCTCGTACACGGCGTGCTCGGCGATCAGGGCGACGACCTCCGGCAGGTCCTCCACCCGCGCCCGTCGCACCACGGGAACACCGCTCACCGGACCTCCCCCTCCAGCACATCCGCGGACCAGGCGGCGAGCCGTGCGTCGAACTCCCCGTCCCCGTCCAGCACACACCGCACCCAGGCGTCCCGCTCGTGCGCGAGGACGGCCGCCTCCCACACACACGGAGCCAGCCCCTGCCGCCCCGGCCGCAACCCCTCCGGCTGCCCGGCGGGCCCGACGAACACCGCGAGATCGGACATGTACCCCTCGATCCACGTGTGCACGAGCACGTAGTCCCCGTCCCCACCGGCATGCACCAGCAGCACGGCGACCCCGAGAGAGCCACGCGGACCGGCGCCGGCAAGGTGCGCCTCGGCGACCGCCAGCCCGCCCTCCGCGCCCTCGACCTCCCGCCCGGGCGCCTCGATCGCGTACGCCTTCACCAGATGCCCGGCGACCTCGTGCGTCCCCAACGGCCTTACGGCACGCGGGTGATGGGTGTCGGCGAGGGCGGCCAGCGCGGGCACGTCCACGGACGCGGGCACTGCTGAGACGGTTCGGAGATCGGCCATGCGGCCATGATGCCGGGTCCTGGCCGCAGGCGAAGGGGCGGCCGCGATCCGAGGTCGCGGCCGCCCCTTCGAGGTGCACGGTCCGGCTACTGCGTCACCGTGAAGTTCCGCAGGATCGCCGCCGTCAGTGCCGGGTCGCCCTCCGCCTTCACCCGGTCCGGTACCGCGTCCGCCGTCACCCGGCCGCAGGCCAGGCGGACGTAGGTCTCCCAGTCGAGGGTGAGGGTGGCGGCGGGGCCGAGGGCGGGGGCCGTCTCCAGGGTGCCGCGGCCCTGGATGTCGACGCGGATCGTGCGCAGGAACTCGATCGGGCCGTGGACATCGAGGACGATCGCCGAGCTGCGCGGGGCGTCGGACTTCTCGGCGACTATGGCGGGCAGCTCGGCGAGCAGGACGTCACGGGCGATGTGCGCGCCGGGGGAGTCCAGGTTGCCGGGACGGCCGAGGGCGGCGCGGAGGTCCTGCTCGTGCACCCAGACGTCGAAGGCGTGCCTGCGCATGGACTCTTCGAGTGTCAGTTCGCTGCTGAGGGGGCCGCGCACCTTCGTACCCGGATCCCGCGACTCGTTCCGCAGCTGGCGGTTGCGGCGGATGATCACGTACTCCAGCTCGGACGTCATCTCCGGCGCCGTGTGGTGGCGGCGGACGTCGACCTGCATCTCCGTGTACCGCTGTTGCTCATTGGTGACGTGGTAGAGGTCGCGAGGCAGTGAGTGGATGGGGCGAGGGTCGCCCAGCATCTCCGTGTCCAGACCGATGACATGGGACACGACGTCCCTCACCGACCAGCCGGGGCACGGGGTACGCCGGTTCCACTCGCCTTCCACGAGCGGCGTCACCAGCTCGGATATCGCATCGATGGAGTGGGTCCAGGCGTCGGCGTAGGGCTGGAGGGTGGGATGCAGACTCACGGAACGGGACCCCTCGGCGGTCGGAGCACGGGCTGGTGATGGCGGCGTTGCCAATGGAGGTGGCTGTCGGCGGGTGTCTTGGAACGCTAAGTTACGCTGCTGTGAGGCACCCCGGCAGTGCTTTCGTGTGACGATCGTAGGCCCGTGTGGACGGCTCGAATGCCAGGACGGTGGTAGTGTGCGCGCCTCGTTGATTCAGATCGCCGTAAGTGAGGGCGAATCGGTCGAATCGCGCCGACGACGGGTGGCCTCGCTGGTACGGGACCAGTCCGGTGCCGATCTGGTCGTGCTGCCGGAGCTGTGGACCACGGGCGCGTTCGCCTACGAGGGGTTCGGCAGCGAGGCCGAGTCGCTGGAGGGGCCGACGTACGAGGCCATGGCGAAGGCCGCGAGCGACGCGGGCGTCTGGCTGCACGCGGGCTCGATCCCGGAGCGCACTCCCGAGGGCACCCTCTACAACACCTCCCTGATCTTCTCCCCGTCCGGCGACCTGATCGCCGCCTACCGCAAGATCCACCGCTTCGGCTTCGACAAGGGCGAGGCCGTGCTGATGGGCGCGGGCCGCGACCTGGTGACGGTCCGTCTGCCCGAGACCACCCTCGGCGTGGCCACCTGCTACGACCTCCGCTTCCCCGAACTCTTCCGCGGCCTCGTCGACGCCGGCGCCGAGACCCTGGTGATCCCCGCGGGCTGGCCGGAGCGCCGCCGGGCGCACTGGACGCTGCTGGCCCAGGCGCGGGCGGTCGAGAACCAGGCGTACGTGCTCGCCTGTGGAACGGCCGGGACGCACGCGGGAGTTCCACAGGCCGGTCACTCGATCGTGGTGGATCCGTGGGGCGAGGTGCTGGCCGAGGCCGGCGCCGGCGAGGAGGTCCTCACCGTCGAGTTCGACCCCGGCAAGGTGGCCGTGACACGGGATCAGTTCCCCGCGCTGAAGGACCGGATGCTGGGCCTCGACGCACCCCGGCGCTAGGGCCCGTCCGGGGTCTCAGTCGGACTCCCGCTCCTTCTCGGCGAGGTGGATCACGCACACCGCCACCGCGATCAGCAGCGCCGGGTCCGCGTCCTCGCGCACGACGTCCAGGCCGTAGGTCTCCCGCACGTGCAGCCATCGCCGGGAGACCACGGCGAGCAGCTCACCGTCGTACTCGACCGCGAACTCCCGGTCGAGGATCTTCCCGCTGACATCGAGTTCGGTGCTGCCGTCCGCCAGGGACACCCGGTAGTGGTTGCGCAGCAGGGACAGCCGCTTGCGCTTGACGGTGGCCAGCGGTTCGCCGTCCCGCTCGATGAGCATCGTGTCGCGCAGGGCGAGCATCTTCTGCCGGATGTCGATCAGGACGCGCCCACGGGTGTCCTTCAGCTCGAAGGTGTCCCGCAGCCGCATGGCCTTGCCGTCGACGAGGAACACCTTGTTGCCCTGGTCGTCCTCGATCCAGTAGTCGTCACCGAAGCCGAGGAGCCGGTCGCGTACGAGGAATCTCATGCCGTTACGGCTTCCCCGACCTGCGCGGCCGAACGCAACCAATAGGCCGTCGGGATGGTCGACACCCCCATGAGAAAGATCGGACGGGTGTACGTCCCCGTCGCCCTCGCCGTCGCCGCTTCCCTCGCGGTCCTGACCGGGTGCACCGACCCGACGCCCTGTGCCGGGGTCGGTGTGGTGTCCGAGCTCGGTGTGTACGTCGTACAGGAGGACTTCGGCGGTCTCGAGGGCGCCTCCTACGAGTTGTGTTCGCGGGGCGACTGCGTCGAGGGTGAGCTCGGAGGGGAGTCCGTCTCCAGGGTGTTCCTCTCGTTGCCCGACGACGTCGACCCCGACACCGCCCCGGTCCGCCTCACCGTCACCCGCGCGGGCGCCGGGACGCCTCTTGTCGACGACTCCGTCGACGTGAAGCTGCTGCGCCAGTCCGACGGCTGCGGCGGGGGCGGCTGGTCCCGGGGGCTGGCCCTCACCAAGGCGGACGGTCTGCTGCCGAACGTCCCGAAGAGGGTCTCCGCGGCCTGGATGCGGCAGGTCAGGGCCGCGGCCACGGCGTCTCCGTCACCGTCATCGCCTCCGTCACCGACGTCCCGAACCGCCTCCGGTACGCCGACGGGCTGAGGCCCGTCTCGCGTCGCACGCGCGTGCGGAGGTTCGCGGCGGTGCCCAGGCCGCTGCGGGAGGCCACCACGTCCAGGCGTTCCTCGCCCCGCTCGATCATCCGGCAGGCCAGTGCCACGCGCTCCCCCGTCAGCCAGGCCAGCGGTGTCGTGCCGAGCTGGGCCTGGAAACGGCGGTGCAGCGTGGCGGGGGAGACGGCCGCGCGGGCGGCGAGATCCGCCACCGTCAACGGCTCCCCCAGCCGTTCCTGCGCCCACGCCAGCAACGGCGCCAGCGACTCGTCCGGCACCTCGGGCACCGGACGCTCCACGAACTGCCGCTGTCCGCCGTCGCGGTGGGCGGCGAAGACCAGGCGCCGCGACACGTGGTTGGCGATCTCGGCGCCGTGGTCCCGTCGTACGACATGCAGCCCCAGGTCGAGCGCGGAAGCGCTGCCGGACGCGGTGAGGATGTCCCCGTCGTCGACGAAGAGCACGTCCGGCTCCAGCAGGACACGCGGGAACCGGGACCGGAAGGAGTCGGCCCACATCCAGTGACAGGCCGCCCGCCGGCCGTCCAGCAGCCCGGCCTCCGCCATGGTGAACGCGCCCGAGCAGAAGCCGACGAGACGGGCGCCACGCGTGTGTGCCCGCCGGACGGCGTCCAGGACGTGGGGCGGGCGCGGGGTGTCGGTGTCGGGCCGGTTCGGCACGATCAGGGTGTCCGCGTCCTCGGTGGCCTCCAGACCGGCGACGCCGGTGAGCGTGAAGAAGCCGTCCCGCATGCGGGTGCTCGGGGCGGCGGCGCACAGCTGGAAGTCGTACAGCTCCCGTCCCAGTTCCGGCCGTCGCAACCCGAAGATCTCGATGGCACAGCTCATCTCGAACGGGTTCGAGTTCTCGTCCACCAGCAGGACGACACGGTGAGAGGATCCTTGCGACATATGCGATTCCTAGCACTCGTCCGCCGGTGCCGTCACGCCCGACGATGACGGACATGAGCGAACCCGTCTCCCTTGAGCCGATCTCCCTGGAAAAGGCCCTCGCGTCCTTCACGGACCGCTGGAGCCCCCGGATCGTCACCACCGTCAACGACTACGACGTACGCGTCGCCAAGGTCGAGGGCGAGCACGTGTGGCACGTCCACGACCACACCGACGAGTTCTTCCTGGTCCTCGACGGCGAACTCCACATCGCCCTGCGCGAACCGGCCGGCGAACGCACGGTCGTCCTCCCCAAGGGCTCCGTCCTCACGGTCCCCCGCGGCACCGAACACAAGCCCTACGCCCCCGTCCCCTCGACGATCCTCGTCCTCGAACCCACCGGCACCCTCACGGTCGGCGACCGCCACGAGGACGTGCCGGAGCATGTGGACGCCACGACGGGCCACACGCTGAGGTGACTGTCGGTGGCGGGTGGCACCCTTGATCCATGAGCGACTCCGCACCCCGCCGTGTCCGCGTCCGCGCCCCCGAGCTCGTCGGCAAGGGCGGCTGGCTGAACACGGGCGAGAAGCAGTACACCCTCGCCGACCTGCGGGGCCGCATCGTCGTTCTCGATTTCTGGACGTTCTGCTGCATCAACTGCCTGCACGTCCTCGACGAGCTCCGGGAGCTGGAGCACAAGCACCCCGACACCGTCGTCGTCATCGGTGTCCACTCGCCGAAGTTCGCGCACGAGGCCGAGCACGGGGCGGTCGTGGATGCCGTCGAGCGGTACGGGGTGGAGCATCCGGTGCTCGACGACCCGGAGTTGGCGACGTGGAAGCAGTACGCGGTGCGGGCCTGGCCGACGCTTGTCGTGGTCGATCCGGAGGGGTATGTCGTCGCGCAGCATGCCGGGGAGGGGCATGTGCACGCTATCGAGCGGCTCGTGGCGGAGCTTGAGGCCGAGCACGGGGCGAAGGGCACGTTGCGGCGCGGGGACGGGCCCTATGTGGCGCCGGAGCCGGAGGCGACCGTGCTGCGGTTCCCGGGGAAGGCGTTGCTGCTGCCCTCGGGGAACTTCCTGGTCAGTGACACCACCCGGCATCAGCTGGTGGAGCTGGCGGCGGACGGGGAGACCGTGGTGCGGCGGATCGGGCAGGGCGATCACCGGGGCATGACGGACAGTACGTCGGTCCGCTCACGGTTCAACGAGCCGCAGGGGCTGGCGCTGCTGCCGGACGGCTCCGTGGTCGTCGCCGACACCGTGAACCACACGCTGCGCCGCTACGACCCGGAGGCGGGCCGCACCACCACCCTCGCCGGCACCGGCTACCAGTGGATGCGGGGCGACGACACCTCGGGACCGGCCCGCGAGGTCAACCTCTCCTCCCCCTGGGACGTGGCCTGGTGGCAGGGCAAGGTGTGGATCGCCATGGCCGGCATCCACCAGCTGTGGACGTACGACCCCGACGACGGGACGGTCGCCGTCGCGGCCGGCACCACCAACGAGGGCCTCGTCGACGGGCCCGCCGCCGAGTCCTGGTTCGCCCAGCCCTCCGGGCTCGCCGCCACCCCCGAGCGGCTGTGGATCGCCGACTCCGAGACGTCCGCGCTGCGCTGGATGGACCTCGACGGCACCGTCCACACCGCCGTCGGCACCGGGCTCTTCGACTTCGGGCACCGCGACGGCCCCGCCGAACAGGCTCTGCTCCAGCACCCGTTGGGCGTCACCGCGCTGCCCGACGGCTCGGTCGCGGTCAGCGACACCTACAACCACGCCCTGCGCCGCTACGACCCGGCGACAGGCGAAGTCACCACCCTGGCCACGGACCTGCGCGAGCCCAGCGACGCCGTTCTCGTCGGCGACGACCTCGTGGTCGTCGAGTCGGCCCGGCACCGGCTGACCCGGCTGCGGCTCCCGGAGGAGGCCGTACGCGTGGAGTCGGTCGCCCATCGCACCCAGCGCGCCGCCACCGAAGTCGCCCCGGGCGGACTGAGGCTGGACGTGGTCTTCCAGGCCCCGGCGGGTCAGAAGCTCGACACGCGACACGGGCCGTCGACCCGGCTGCTCGTCTCCGCCACCCCGCCCGAGCTGCTCGCCGAGGGCGAGGGGGCGGGCACGGACCTCTCCCGCACCCTGCACCTCGATCCGGCCGTCACCGAGGGCGTGCTGCACGTCTCGGCGATGGCCGCCTCCTGCGACGACGACCCGGCGATCGAGTACCCGGCCTGCCATGTCCACCAGCAGGACTGGGGCGTGCCGGTCCGTCTCGTCGAGGGCGGTGCGGACCGGCTGCCCCTCGTGCTGGCCGGTATGGACGATCAGGCGCTGTAGCCGCCCCCGCGCCGGTGGTGGTCGTCCTCGACCACTGTCGTCGTGGACGGCGGTACCACCACCCGCCTGCGGCGGGCGATGCTGCTGAAGGTGCTGACGCCGATCAGGCCGACGATCATGAAGATGACGCCGACCAGGTCGAGATTGACGCCCTGCATCTCCCAGTCGGTCGCGAACGTGAGGATGGCTCCCGCGGCGATGAGGATGATGCATCCGCCGAGGCCCATAGGTGTCGCCTCCCTGTCCGGTCCGGTCGGTCCGGTCCGGACGCCGGGTACCCGGGGAGGCGACACCCATGCCTCACCGCACGTCGACGAAGTCCTCGCGCCCGGCGCTCACCAGGTGGTCGCCGTCCGGGTGGAGCAGCACGGCGACCCAGGTGCCGTCCTTCGAGGCTTTGGAGCCCTTGCTGAAGGTGCCGTCGGAACGCGTGGTGGCGTTGCCCATGTCCTGCCAGGTGCTGGCGCCCTTGGCCCGGAAGAGGATCTTCACCTTCTGGTCGGCGTAGGCCTTCCAGGCGCCCGAGGTGTAGTGCTGCAACTTGCCCTTGCAGGTGATCGTGCGCCCCTTGCGGACCGGCTCGGGGGAGGCGTTGCCGTCGAGGACGCGGGTCGGGGTGCGCTTGGCGTACACGACCGGGCTGTATGACTCCTGCCAGGTGCGGCCGCCCTTGAAGTGGGCGCGGTAGTAGCCCTTGGAAGGCGCCGCGAAGGCGCCCTTGAACGATGCGCCGAAGTCCGGGTCGTAGTCGGTCGGCGTGACCGTCTTGACGGTCGTCCAGCCGGTCTTCCCGTCGGCCGAGTACTGGAGTTCGACCTTGTTGTACTCGTCGGCCGGCATGCTCGTGCCCGTGTGAAGCAGGCCCTTGGCGGTGAGCTTGGAGTTCTTGTCCAGCTTCGCCGTGAAGTCGGAGACCGACGTCTTCCTCGCGACGTAGACCTTGACCTTCTGGGTCGGGCTCGTGTCGAGGAACGTCGTGCCGCGCACGTTCACCTCCACCGAGCCGGAGCCCGACAGGGTCAGCTGCCCGGTGAAGCGGCCGTCGGTGCCGGTGACCGGCCGTGCGGCCGCGCCGCCCAGGTCGCTCGACCACACCTCGTCGACGGTGGCCCCGGACAGCGGCTTCCACGCTCCGCCGACGTTGACCTCGGCGGTGCCGGAGATCTGCGCCGACTGCCCTGCCTTGACGTCCAGTTCGGTGGCGTCGAGGGTCACGCGGGTGTCCGACCGCACGGCCCGGACCTCGATGCTCTGGTTGGCCCTGGACTGGTACCAGGGCTCGTTCAGCCGCAGCCAGGCGTTGACCGAGGTGTAGGCCGAGTCGGTCACCTTGTAGGCGGCGGTGAAACGGCCGTCGGCGCCGGTCGTGGTCGTCCTGCTGTCCGCGCCGGAGATTTCCAGGTCCACCTCGGCGCCCGCCGCGGGCGTCGTCCCGCCGGTGCGCGGGTCGGTGATCGTGAAGCCGCCGGAGACGGTGACGTCCTGGTGCTCGTGGTCCGGTGCCCGCGGCGTGGCCTGGAGGTCGGTCAGATCGGCTTCGAGCTGGTACGCGTAGGTGCCCTCGGCCGTGGTGGTGTCCCCGTCGGCGTCGGTCAGGTCGACCACGACGCGATAGGTGCCGAGATCGGCCAGGCGCAGCGGGGTGGTGGTCTGCCACAGGCCCGGGTGGCCGGTGCCGGACACCAGGGTGAAGTCGCTGACCTCGGCGACTTCCTGGGCGTCGGCGGCGGAGCCCGGCGCGTACAGGTGCGCGGTGATCGAGGTGACGGCGGTGTCGGAGGAGGCCGACACCGACACCAGGCCCGCTCCCGGGTGGTCACCGCTGCCGACGCCGTACAGCACCGGCGTCACCGCCGCGTGTGCCGCCGGTACGGGGCCGAGCAGCAGGCCCGCCGCGACGGACGCGCAGGCCAGCACCGACTTTCTTCGCATGAAGTCCCCCCACGAGACCTTGGATGATGAAGATCGCAGCGCATCGTACGCCGCCGGAACCCGTCTTGAACAGGTTCAAAAAGGTGGTGCGTGGGGGGCGGGGACTTCCCCGAACTCAGCTCTCCCCGAACTCAGCTCTCCCCGAACTCAGCTCTCCCCGAACTCAGCTCTCCAGGAACGCCACCAGCGCGTTCGCCAGCAGATACGGGTCGTCGGCGCCGCACAGCTCGCGGGCGCTGTGCATCGAGAGGATCGCGACGCCGATGTCGACGGTCTTGATGCCGTGGCGGGCCGCGGTGATGGGGCCGATGGTGGTGCCGCAGGGCATGGAGTTGTTGGAGACGAAGGACTGGAAGGGGACCCCGGCCTTCTCGCAGGCGGCGGCGAAGACCGCGCGGCCCGAACCGTCCGTGGCGTAGCGGTTGTTGACGTTGACCTTGAGGATCGGGCCGCCGTTGACGCGCGGGTGGTGCGTGGGGTCGTGGCGCTCCGCGTAGTTGGGGTGGATCGCGTGGCCCGTGTCGGAGGAGAGACAGACCGTGCCGGCGAAGGCGCGCGCCCGGTCCTCGAAGGACCCTCCGCGCGCGAACACCGAACGCTCCAGCACGCTGCCGAGCAGCGGCCCGTCCGCGCCGGTGTCCGACTGCGAGCCGTTCTCCTCGTGGTCGAAGGCGGCCAGTACGGGGATGTGGGAGAGAGCCGAGCCGGCGGAGACGGCGGCCAGCGCGGCGACCTCGGCGTGCACGGACAGCAGGTTGTCCATGCGCGGGCCGGCCACCAGCTCCTTGTCGCGGCCCAGATAGGAGGGGGGCTCCACGGAGTGCACCATCAGGTCCCAGCCGGTGACCTCGCCCGCCGGGATCCCGTTCTCCTCCTCCAGGAAGGCGATGAGGTCGCCCTCGCGGATGTCGTCGCCGAGCCCCCAGATGGGCTGGAGATGCCGCTGCTTGTCGAGCTTGAGGCCCTCCGTCGACACCGAACGGTCCAGGTGGACGGCGAGCTGCGGGACCCGCAGCAGCGGCCGGCCCACGTTGACCAGACGCGTCGAGCCGTCCCGCAGTGTCAGCCGGCCCGCGAGCCCCAGGTCGCGGTCGAGCCAGGAGTTCAGCAGCGGTCCGCCGTAGATCTCCACGGCGACCTGGCGCCAGCCGTGCGCCCCGGCGTCCGGCAGCGGCTTGACCCGCAGGTTGGGGGAGTCGGTGTGCGAGCCGACGATCCGGAACGGGGTGTGCGGTTCGGCGCCCTCGGGGACGTACCAGGCCACGATCGCGCCGCCGCGCAGCACGTACTTGCCGCCGGTCGTCCCGTCCCAGGCGTCCGTCTCCGCGACCTGCCGGAAGCCCGCCTTCTCCAGTCGCTCGGCGGCGTTCGCCACGGCGTGGTACGGCGAGGGGCCGGCAGCCAGGAAGGACATGAGGTCGTCGGTGTGACCGCGGTCGAAGCGGGAGGGTTCGCTCATGGGGTTCACCTTAACGACGTACGAAGGCCCGCTCCCGGTGGTGGGAGCGGGCCTCGGGGGAGCTGTGCGGGTGTGTCCTAGAACGCGGCCTCGTCCAGTTCCATCAGGTCGAGCTCGACGCCCTGGGCGAGCTTGCGGGCACCGGTGACGCCGGGCAGGACGTTGGCCGCGAAGAACTTCGCCGCCGCGATCTTGCCGGTGTAGAACGCCACATCCTTGGAAGACACAGCCTTCGCGGAAGCCGTCTCCAGCTTCTCGGCGGCCACCGCCGCGCCCTTGAGGAGCAGGTAGCCGACGACGACGTCGCCGGAGGCCAGCAGCAGGCGGGTGGTGTTCAGGCCCACCTTGTAGATGTTCTTGACGTCCTGCTCGGTGGCCGCGAGGTCGGTCAGCATCAGACCGACGATCGCCTCCAGCTCGACGGCCGCTTTGGCCAGGTGCTCACGGGCGCCCGCCAGCTCCTCGCCGCCGGTGCCGAGCGCCAGGAACTTCTTGATGTCCTCGGCGAGACCGTTCAGCGCCGCGCCCTGGTTGCGGACGATCTTCCGGAAGAAGAAGTCCTGGCCCTGGATCGCCGTGGTGCCCTCGTACAGGGTGTCGATCTTGGCGTCGCGGATGTACTGCTCGATCGGGTACTCCTGGAGGAACCCGGAGCCGCCGAAGGTCTGGAGCGACTGCGCGAGCTGCTCGTAGCCCTTCTCGGAGCCGTAGCCCTTCACGATCGGCAGGAGCAGGTCGTTCAGCGCGTGCTCGGCCTTGGCGTCCTCGCCGGCGGCCTCCTTGACGGCGATCGCGTCCTGGATCGAGGCGGTGTAGAGGACGAGGGCGCGCATGCCCTCCGCGTACGCCTTCTGCGTCATCAGCGAGCGGCGCACGTCGGGGTGGTGGGTGATGGTGACCTTGGGCGCGGCCTTGTCGCCGAAGGCGGCCAGGTCGGAGCCCTGGACGCGCTCCTTGGCGTACTCCAGGGCGTTGAGGTAGCCGGTCGACAGCGTCGAGATGGCCTTCGTGCCGACCATCATCCGCGCGAACTCGATGATGCGGAACATCTGGCGGATGCCGTCGTGCTTGTCACCGATCAGCCAGCCCTTGGCGGGGTGCCGGTCGCCGAAGGTCATCTCGCAGGTGTTGGAGGCCTTCAGGCCCATCTTGTGCTCGACGTTGGTGGCGTAGGCGCCGTTGCGCTCGCCCAGCTCGCCGGTCTCGAAGTCGAACAGGTACTTCGGGACCATGAAGAGGGACAGGCCCTTGGTGCCGGGGCCGTGGCCCTCGGGGCGGGCGAGGACGTAGTGGAGGATGTTCTCCTCCATGTCGTGCTCACCGGACGTGATGAAGCGCTTGACGCCCTCGATGTGCCAGGAGCCGTCCTCCTGCTGGATCGCCTTGGTGCGGCCGGCGCCGACGTCCGAACCCGCGTCGGGCTCGGTCAGCACCATGGTCGAACCCCAGGTCTTCTCCACGGCGATCTGGGCGATGTTCTTCTGTACGTCATTGCCCTCGTCGTAGAGGATCCCGGCGAACGCCGGGCCGGAGGAGTACATCCACACGGCCGGGTTCGCGCCCAGGATCAGCTCCGCGTACGACCAGATCAGGGACGGCGGGGCGGTGGTGCCGCCGATCGCCTCGGGTACGCCGAGCCGCCAGTACTCGGAGTCCATGAACGCCTTGTAGCTCTTCTTGAAGGACGCGGGGACCGGCGCGGTGTTGGTCTCCGGGTCGAAGACCGGCGGGTTGCGGTCGGCGTCCGCGAAGGACTCCGCCAGCTCGTTCTCCGCGAGGCGCGTCAGCTCGTCGAGGATGCTCTTCGCGGTCTCGACGTCCATCTCCTCGAACGGACCCGTGCCGTACAGCTTGTCGCGGCCGAGGACCTCGAAGAGGTTGAACTCGATGTCGCGGAGATTCGACTTGTAGTGCCCCATGGCGACGGCTCCCGTAGAGAGACGGGCGAGGCACTGGATCCTCGCGCTAGTTCACGTACCAACAAGTAGCTTCGATACGATGATGCTACCCGCCAGTAATAAACCGCAACCCTGATCCGGCCATCTGTGACGGTTCACACCGGAACGGTGAGGGTGGCGGTGTACCCCGCGTCCACACTGCCCTTCACCGTCGCCAGCTGCTGGTCGTAGCCGTCACTGAAGATGTTGTCCGTCTCCAGCGAGAGCTGGCCGAGGTTGGACACGCTGCGGCTGTACCCGTCCGTCGCGTACACCGTGTCGCAGACGTCCTTGGGGAACGCGAGCTGCGAGGTGTTGGTGATCGAGGTCGCCGCCGTGGCGTCCTCCAGGCTGCCGTAGACCTCGAAGTGGATGTGCGGCCAGCGGCCCGTGTAGCAAGCCGGGAAGATGCTCTTGAAGGTGACCTGGCCCTTGTCGTCGGTCTCCTGGACACCGCGCAGGTAGTTCTCCTCCGTGACGCCCTCCGAGTACAGGGAGTAGTTGCCGTCCCGGTCGCAGTGCCACAGGTACACGGCCGCGCCCTCCTTCGGCGTACCGCAGCCGGACGCGGCGTCCACGACCGTCAGCGTGATGGTCAGCGGCACGCCCTCGGCGGTGCCGCCCGCGGAGTCGCCGAAGCTCTTGGTGATGTCGCTGCGGACGACACCGCTCTCCTTGAGGACGTTCACACCGTTCGAGCCGTCACCGGGGTAGGGGCCGGCGGTCTCGTTGGGGATGACGGAACACTCGGCGGAGCCGGAGGAGGTGCTTCCGGAGGAGCTGCCACCGGACGAGCTTCCGCTGGAGGAGGCCGAGGAGGCGCTGTCGCCGTCGTCGGACGAACAGCCGACCAGCGGCACCAGGCTCGCCCCGGCGAGCAGCCGGATCATCCGGCGGCGGGCGAGGACGGGAAGGTCGTAGGACAGCCCCCGGTCGTGCTCGTGGACCTCGGTGTCGTCGTGGTGGTGGTGTCCGCTCATGACCCTCTCCCCTTGCCTGTGCTTTGCACTTCTATGGCGCTTTCTTTGATGTGGCGGACGCTATGGGTGTCCACTGTGCGAAACCAGAGCCCCGCCTGTGAACTCCCCGTGGAAGCCCGCACCCCGGTACCGCCTCACTCGCCCCGCCCCGCTCGGTACGCTTGCGCCCATGTACGGCTACGACCAGAGCGCGGGTACGCAGCAGCAGTACGCCGCGCCGCAGCAGCAGATGCCGGGCGGGTACGGCCAGCAGCCGCCGCTGTATCCCGAGCCGTCCCCGCCGTCCCTCGCGGACGCGGTGCGCGCCTTCACGACGGGCCAGTTGGCGGCGGAGGACTTCCAGCAGGTCTTCGCCACGTCGAAGGTGTACTGCCCGCGCGGCGACAACCCCGGTTTCCTCGCCCTGCACAACACCCAGCAGCCCGTGATCCCGATGTTCACCTCGCTGAAGGAACTGCGGAGGTACGCGGGCAAGGAGTCCAAGTACTTCGTGATCACCGGCGCGGAGGTGATCGACCTGCTGCCGACCGGCTACGGCTTCGTCCTCGACATGGAGGGCGAGCACCGGATGGTCTTCGACGCGAAGGCCGTGGAGCAGATGGTCGAGTTCGCGATGCGGCGGATGTACGGCGGCTAGGGGCCCCTAGCGGCCGGCTTCGGCAACGGGAGACCCGGAGGGAATGCCCTCCGGGTTTTGTCTGTTCAGGGTGGCAGGAAGTTCAACGCTCAACTAAACTGGACGCACAAGGAGGTACCGACATGCCCGCAGTGACCGTAGAGAACCCGCTGACGCTGCCCCGCGTGGCCGCCCCGGCCGACGCCGTGGCCCGTCCCGTGCTCGGTGTCACGACCGCGCCGAGCGGTTTCGAGGGTGAGGGATTTCCGGTGCGGCGTGCGTTCGCCGGGATTCATTACCGGCATCTGGATCCGTTCATCATGATGGATCAGATGGGCGAGGTCGACTATGCGCCCGGGGAACCCAAGGGGACGCCCTGGCACCCGCACCGCGGCTTCGAGACCGTCACCTACATCATCGACGGCGTCTTCGACCACCAGGACAGCCAGGGTGGCGGCGGCACCATCACCAACGGCGACACGCAGTGGATGACGGCCGGCTCGGGCCTGCTCCACATCGAGGCCCCGCCGGAGTCCCTGGTCATGTCGGGCGGCCTCTTCCACGGCCTCCAGCTGTGGGTGAACCTGCCCGCCAAGGACAAGATGATGGCCCCGCGCTACCAGGACATCCGCGGCGGCAACGTCCAGCTGCTGACGACGCCGGACGGGGGTGCGCTGCTGCGGGTGATCGCCGGTGACCTCGACGGGCACGCCGGTCCCGGCGTCACGCACACGCCGATCACGATGGTCCACGCGACGCTGGCGCCGGGTGCGGAGCTCACGCTGCCGTGGCGGGAGGACTTCAACGGGCTGGCGTACGTCCTCGCCGGCCGGGGATCGGTGGGTGCCGAGCGGCGTCCGATCCACCTGGGTCAGACGGCGGTCTTCGGTGCCGGCGGGTCCCTGACCGTCCGCGCGGACGAGAAGCAGGACTCGCACACGCCGGACATGGAGGTCGTGCTCCTGGGCGGACAGCCGATCCGTGAGCCGATGGCGCACTACGGGCCGTTCGTGATGAACACCCAGGACGAGCTCAAGCAGGCGTTCGAGGACTTCCAGAAGGGCCGGCTGGGGACGGTGCCCGCGGTGCACGGGATGTCGGAGGGTGGCCTGTAAGGGCTGCCGAGGTTCGCTGGGTTGCGAGGAGGCCCGAAGCCGCAAGTTCGAGGTGCGGCTTCGGGCCTGTCTTCGCTGGAGCCGGTTCCAGGGAGTGGGAGCCGTCGCGCTGGATGGTGGCGATGGCTTGGAGGTGGAGGGGCAACTCGCGTTCGTATTAAGGATGTTCGCCCGAAAGGTGGACATGGATATCGATTCTGCATGATCTGCGGACTCGTTTGGACGTTCCGGCGCGACACCGGATCTGGCGTATGGCCAGATGGGAGGGTGTCCGCGTCTCCGCTGTTGCTTCCCGGTCCCGTTCGGCGGCTGGCTGCGTGGTGTGTCGTCATTCTGTTGGTCGCCGGGGTCGTGTATGTCGGGATCCGGTTGGCCGTGGAGTTTCGGACCGCTGTGGTGCCTGTGCTGCTCGCGCTGTTGGGGACTGCGCTGCTGGGGCCTCTTCACCGGTGGCTCGTCAAGGGGAGGGTCAATCGGTCGCTTGCTGCCGGGCTCACCTGTGTTGCCGTCGTCGGTGTCGTCGGTGGGGCCGTCTATATCGTTGTCGCGGCTCTTATCGATACCGGGGATCAGATCATCGCCTCGCTCAAGACCGCGGCTCAGGATCTCGCCGAGCACTTCGGGGCGGCGGGGACCTCGCTCGACGACCTTGCCTCCAATGCGAAGGAACTGCTCGGGAAGTTCGGGGGGACGGCCGCTTCCGGGGTGATCAGCGGGGTGAGCGTCGTCGGTGAGGCCATCGCCATGGCTGTGCTCGCGCTGCTGCTCGTCTTCTTCTTTCTGCGGGATTCGCATCGGGCCGTCGGGATGCTGCGCTCCCTCGCTCCCCGGTCGTCCGCCGATGTCGTCGAGGCCATGGCGCGGCGGGCCTTCGAGGCGGTCGAGGGGTTCATGCGGGGGACGACGATCATCGCGTTCATCGATGCCCTGTGCATCACTGTCGGGCTGCTCGTTCTCGATGTGCCGGGGGCTGTGGGGCTGGGGGCGCTCGTCTTCGTCGGGGCCTATATCCCCTACCTCGGTGCCTTCATCTCCGGGGCCGTCGCCGTGCTGGTCGCGCTTGCCGACCGGGGGTTCGTCATCGCTCTGTGGGCGCTGGGGATCGTGATGGCCGTGCAGGTGCTCGAAGGGCATGTGCTGCAGCCGATGATCCAGAGCCGGACCGTGCAGATGCATCCCGCCGTGGTCATGGTGGCGATCACCGCGGGGGCTTCGGTGGCCGGGATTCTCGGGATGCTGCTCGCCGTGCCGCTCACCGCTGCCGCGTTCGGGGTCGCGCACGAGTTGCGGGAGCTCTATTCCGGGGCTTCCGCCGTCGACTCGTAGAGCTCGAACCAGATGCTCTTGCCCTCGCCCCGCGGGTCCACCCCCCAGGTGTCGGCGAGGAGTTCGATCAGCATCAGCCCGCGGCCCGACGAGGCCAGTTCGCCGGGGCGGCGTACGTGGGGGAGGTCGTCGCTGGTGTCGGTGACCTCCACGTGCAGACGGCGGGTGCCCTGTTCGCCGCGTACCTCTGCCAGGAGCAGCGCGTCCGCGTCGGTGTGGACCAGGACGTTCGTCAGCGTCTCGGAGAGGAGGAGGACCGCCGAGTCGATCTGGTCCTGCGAGCGCCAGTCGTGGAGCAGTTCCCTGAGTTGCTGGCGGGCGACCGCCACGCGTTCCGGTTCGGCCTGGGCCACCGACAGCATGGTGCGGCGGATCTGCGGTGTCGTCACGACGGTGTCGCCGCAGCCGCAGCCCTCTCCCTCGCGGCACAGCAGCAGCACCGCTATGTCGTCCTCGCGGCGGTCCGCCAGGGGGCCCGTGGTGTGGTGGGAGGAGGGGCCGTGCACCGCCTGGACCAGGGCGTCCGCGAGTTCCTCCAGGTCGCCCTTGTGTTCTTCGAGGATCTGGCGGACCCGCTGCCAGCCCGTCTCCAGGTCGTGGCCGCCGGTCTCGATCAGACCGTCGGTGCAGACCATCATCGTCTCGCCGGGTTCGAGGGTGAGGCGGGTCGTGGGGTAGTCGGCGTCGGGGTCGATGCCGAGGGGGAGGCCGCCGTCGGTGCGGCGGACCAGGACCGTGCCGTCCGCCATGCGGATCGCGGGGTCGGGGTGGCCGGCGCGGGCGATGTCGAGGCGGCCGGTGGCGGGGTCGACCTCGACGTAGAGGCAGGTCGCGAAGCGCTGGTCGGTGGGGTCGTCGGCGTCGTACGTCATGCCGTGCAGGAAGCGGGAGGCGCGGGACAGGACCGCGTCGGGGCGGTGGCCCTCCGAGGCGTAGGCCCGCAGGGCTATGCGGAGCTGGCCCATCAGGCCGGCCGCGTGGACGTCGTGGCCCTGTACGTCGCCGATGACCAGGGCGAAGCGTCCTCCCCCGGTCTCCGTCCGGGAGGTGCCCCCGGGCAGCGGGATCATGTCGTACCAGTCGCCGCCCACCTGGAGGCCGCCGCCGGTGGGGACGTAGCGGGCCGCCACGCTCATGCCCGGTATCTCGGGGCCGAGCTTGGGGAGCATGGAGCGCTGGAGGCCGTCGGTGAGCTCCCTGGCGGATTCCGCCGCCTCCGCGCGGGACAGCGCCTGGGCGAGCATCCGGGCGACCGTCGTGAGGACGGATCGCTCGTCGGGGGTGAAGGCGACCGGGTAGGCGAAGGCCGCCATCCACGCGCCCATCGTGCGGCCCGCGACCGTGAGGGGGAGGAAGGCCCAGGACTGGCGGCCGAAGTGGGCCGCGAGGGGCCAGGTGACCGGGTAGCGGCCCCGGTACTGCTCGGGGGTGGACAAATACACCGCGCGGCCGGTGCGGACCACCTCTGCCGCCGGGTAGTCCGTCTCCAGGGCCATGTGGGAGAAGGGGCCCTCGTCGCCGGGCTGCTGGCCGTGGTGGCCGATGATCTTCAGGCGGTCGCCCTCGACGCCGAAGACCGCGAGGCCGTCCGGGGAGAAACCCGGCATCGACAGGCCGGCGGCGACCCGGAGGACCTCCTCCGTGGAGCGGGCCTCGGCCAGGGCGCGGCCCGCGTCCAGGAGGAAGGCCTCTCTGGAGCGCCGCCAGTCGCCGGTGACCGCGACCGCGCTGCGGGCGGCCGGGGTGCCGGGGGACGGCTCGGTGACCTCCTGGAGGGTGCCGATCAGGACGAAGGCGCGGCGCTCGGCGTCGTAGGAGGGATTCGAGCGGCTGCGGACGACCCGCACCACCCGGTTCTGTTCGTCCATGATCCGGATGCGGACTTCGGCGAGGGTGCCCTCGGCGACGGCGAGCTGGATGACGCCGGTGATCTCGTTCCAGTCGACGGCGTGCATGCGCGCGCGTGCCTGGACCTCCGTGAGTGTGGTCGGGGCAGCGGGCAGCCCGAGCAGCCGTGCGGCCTCGGCATCCACGGTGACCTGGCCCGTTGCGGTGTCCCAGTGCCACAGGCCGGTCGCGAGGGCGGCGAGGACGTCCCCCACGGCGGGCAGGGGCTCACCAGTGCGCATTGCCCCACTGTAGGGAGAGGTGATCGGGGGCTGCCACCGATGGCGGAGGGGAGAGGGCGCGAACAATGGTGGGGAGGCGATCTTGGGGTGGCCGGTACCCTTGGCAGGTCCGGGCACCATGGCCCGTTCCTGGTCGGGGAGTGACCCTCGGCACAGCCCAAGATGTAAGGACGATGAACGACGATGCATCGGTACAGGTCCCACACCTGCGGCGAGCTCCGCGCCTCTGACGTCGGCACCGACGTCCGGCTGAGTGGCTGGCTGCACAATCGGCGCGACCTGGGCGGCATCCTCTTCATCGATCTGCGCGACCACTACGGCATCACGCAGCTCGTCGCCCGGCCGGGTACGCCCGCGTACGAGGCCCTGGACAAGGTCTCCAAGGAGTCCACGGTCCGGATCGACGGTCGCGTTGTTTCACGTGGAACCGACAACGTGAACGCCGACCTGCCGACCGGTGAGGTCGAGGTCGAGGTCTCGGAGGTCGAGCTGCTCGGTGCGGCCGCCCCGCTGCCGTTCACGATCAACACCGAGGACGGGGTCAACGAGGAGCGGCGTCTTGAGTACCGCTTCCTGGACCTGCGCCGCGAGCGGATGCACAAGAACATCCTGCTGCGTACGTCGGTGATCAGCGCCATTCGTCACAAGATGACGGCCCTCGGCTTCAACGAGATGGCCACGCCGATCCTGTCCGCCACCTCCCCCGAGGGCGCGCGTGACTTCGTCGTGCCGTCGCGTCTGAACCCGGGCAGGTTCTACGCCCTCCCCCAGGCGCCGCAGCAGTTCAAGCAGCTGCTGATGATCTCCGGCTTCGACCGGTACTTCCAGATCGCGCCCTGTTTCCGTGACGAGGACGCCCGCGCGGACCGTTCGCCGGGCGAGTTCTACCAGCTCGACGTCGAGATGAGCTTCGTCGAGCAGGAGGACGTCTTCCAGCCGATCGAGAAGCTCATGACCGAGCTGTTCGAGGAGTTCGGCAACGGGCGTCATGTGACCTCGCCGTTCCCGCGGATCCCGTTCCGCGAGTCGATGCTGAAGTACGGCTCCGACAAGCCGGACCTCAGGGCCCAGCTGGAGCTCGTCGACATCACCGATGTCTTCGAGGGCTCGGAGTTCAAGGCGTTCGCGGGCAAGCACGTGCGGGCGCTGGCGGTGCCGGACGTCGCGGGTCAGCCCCGTAAGTTCTTCGACCAGCTCGGCGACTACGCCGTCTCGCAGGGCGCCAAGGGCCTGGCCTGGGTGCGGGTCGCCGAGGACGGTTCGCTGTCCGGGCCGATCGCGAAGTTCCTCACCGAGGAGAACGTCGCCGAGCTGACCAAGCGCCTGTCGCTGGCCGCCGGGCACGCCGTGTTCTTCGGCGCGGGCGAGTTCGACGAGGTCTCGAAGATCATGGGCGCGGTGCGGGTCGAGGCCGCCAAGCGCGCCGGGCACTTCGAGGAGGGCGTCTTCCGGTTCTGCTGGATCGTCGACTTCCCGATGTACGAGAAGGACGAGGACACGGGCGCGATCGACTTCTCGCACAACCCGTTCTCCATGCCGCAGGGCGGTCTTGAGGCCCTGGAGACCCAGGACCCGCTGGACATCCTCGGCTGGCAGTACGACATCGTCTGCAACGGCGTCGAGCTGTCCTCCGGCGCGATCCGGAACCACGAGCCCGAGATCATGCTGAAGGCCTTCGAGATCGCGGGCTACGACCGCGAGACCGTCGAGGAGAAGTTCGCCGGCATGCTGCGCGCGTTCCGCTTCGGCGCCCCGCCGCACGGCGGGATCGCGCCCGGCGTCGACCGCATCGTCATGCTGCTCGCCGACGAGCCGAACATCCGCGAGACCATCGCCTTCCCGCTCAACGGCAACGCCCAGGACCTGATGATGGGCGCGCCGACGGAGCTGGAGGAGGCGCGGCTGAAGGAGCTGCACCTGTCGGTGCGCAAGCCGCAGCCGAAGTAAGGCAAGACTCAGGAATAGCGTGACCGCAAAGGGACCTGAAATCGCCCGTCGATTTCAGGTCCCTTTTGCATGCGCCAGGAAAAGGGGCTGTTTTCCTAGCTCGTTGACAGGCTTCTTACCTAGCTTCCAGCCGCATGACAGCGAATCACCAGCCTCAAGAAGCAGCAGACGTACGGGATGTGACGCGCCGTAAGGTCGTCGCGGTGGGCGCCGGAGCGGTCGCGGCGGCGGGCCTGGGCGGCAGCGCGTACGCGGCGAACGCCAGGGCGGGGGAGAAGAGACGGCCACCGGCGCCGGCGGCCGAGGAATGCTATGTGCTGACCTCGGAGACCACCGAGGGCCCGTACTACATCGACGCGGACAAGATCCGCCGGGATGTCACCGAGGACCGGCCGGGCATTCCGTTCGCCCTCAGGATCAGGGTGATCGACAACGAGACCTGCCGGCCGGTGCGGAACGCGGCCGTGGACATCTGGCACTGCGACGCGGTGGGCGTCTACTCCGGGTACGAGGACATGGGCAGCGGCGGCGGTGGCGGTCCGGCTCCCACGGGTACCCCCACGGACACGCCGACCGGCACCCCCACCGATGCTCCGACCGGCCCTCCCCCGGGCGGTGGCGGCGGCCATCAGGAGCCCACCGACGACACCCGCTATCTGCGCGGCACCTGGCGGACGGACCGGCACGGGTTCGTCACCTTCAAGACGGTCTTCCCCGGCTGGTACCGGGGCCGCACCGTCCACATCCACACCAAGGTGCATGTCAACGGCGAGTGGACGGACGCCGGTTACGAGGGCGGCAACACCTGCCACACCGGCCAGTTCTTCTTCGACGAGGAGTCGGTCATCGCGACGACGACGCTGGAGCCGTACGCCTCCAACACCGCCGAGCGCACCACCCTCGACGAGGACACGATCTACGACGGCAGCGGCGTCCAGGGCGGGCTGCTGAAGCTCAAGTACCGCAAGGACGACATCGCCAAGGGCGTCCACGGGTCGATCACGGTCGGCGTGGACCCGGAGGCGACGAACTCTGGGCAGGACACCCCGCCGGCGGCGAGTGCGTCACCGTCCGCGAGCGCGAGCTGACGGGCTGACGGGCTGATCACGCAGAGGGCCCCGCATGGCGCGGGCCAGGGGCCCTCTGCTGAAGCGCAGGTAAGGCTTACCTGGCTTTAGCCTGTGAAATGATCACAGTGCGGTCCCACTGTCCTGACAGCCTTCTTACCTACGTTCGTTGTCCATGACGGGAAACCAGCAGGACAACGAGCCGAAGCACAAGCGGGACCTGACGCGTCGCAAGGTCGTCGTGGCGGGCGCGGGTGCCGCCGTGGCCGTGGGCGCGGGCGCCACCCTCGCCTCGGGCGCCTTCGCGGGCGAGAAGAAGGGCACCGCCGCCGCCTCCGCGAGCAGCACCTCCTCCGAGGTCTGCTACAAGCTCACCTCGGAGACCACCGAGGGGCCGTACTACATCGACGCCGACAAGATCCGCCGTGACATCACCGAGGACAAGGAGGGCATCCCGCTCGTCCTGGACCTCAAGGTGATCGACTCCGAGACCTGCAAGCCGATCCGCAACGCCGCCGTCGACGTCTGGCACTGCGACGCGCTGGGCATCTACTCGGGCTACGAGAGCCTGTCGACCGGCGGTGGCGGCACGGCCCCGACCGACGCGCCCACCGACACCCCCTCGGGTACGCCCACCGGTGAGCCGCCGTCCGGCGCGCCCTCCGGCGGTACCGGCGGTGGCGGTCACGAGGAGCCCACCGACGACGAGCGCTACCTGCGCGGCACGTGGCGGACGGACAAGCACGGCAAGGTCACCTTCAAGACCATCTTCCCGGGCTGGTACCGGGGCCGCACCGTGCACATCCACACCAAGGTGCACGTGGGCGGCGAGTGGACGGACGCCGGTTACGAGGGCGGCAACACCTGCCACACCGGCCAGTTCTTCTTCGACGAGACGTCCGTGCTCGCCTCCGCCGAGGTCGAGCCGTACTCGACCTCGACGACCGAGCGCACCACGCTCGACACGGACACCATCTACGACCAGAGCGGCACCACGGGCGGCCTGCTCAAGCTGAAGTACAACAAGAAGAACATCGCCAAGGGCGTCGTCGGCTCCATCACGATGGGCGTCGACCCCGACGCGACGAACGAGGGCACCTCGTAACGACCGCGCACACGCACGAGGGCGCCCGGGACGGCCATGTCCCGGGCGCCCTTTTTCGACAGCGACAGCCGCCATGGTTTTCTCACAGGAGCCGAACAGAGGGCTCGACGCATCCGCACAGCGGCCCGGGGTCTCATGAGGACATACGGGGTCGGGTCGCCCCGCCCCGCCCCGTGGGACACCGCAAGCGCTGGAGGAAGCGATGGGTTACGTCGTACTCGCACTGTTGCTGATCGTCGGAGCGGCCGCCGCGGTCGCCGTACAGCGGAGGCAGGGCGGTCGGGCGGAGCCTGTCGTGCCGGTGGCCGTGCCCCTGTCGCCTGCTATTCCCGAGCCCGGGCCCCGGCCCGAGTCCGAGTCCGAGTCCGGTGCCCGTGTCGAGGCCGAGCGGTGGGTCGAGCGGCTCGGGGCCGGGCCGGCGGGGATCGACGCGGCCGGGGACAAGGCGGCCGTGCAGGCCCTCGCCGACGCGACCGAGCGGTACCGCGCCGCGAAGGAGGAGCTCGCCGCCGGGCGGTACGACACGGCCGCGCGGACCGCCGTCGAGGGACTGCACTACGTCCGCGCCGCCCGCACCGCGCTCCGCCTGGACCCCGGCCCCGTCCTGCCCGGCCTGGGCACGCCCGCGGTCACCGCGCGGGACGGGCGGGTCATCCTGGACGAGCGGACGTACACGGTCTCCAACCGCTGGCGGGACGGAGTGACGCCGTACTACTACGCGGGCGGGATCGTCGCCGGGCGCCGGGTCCCCGGGGGCTGGTACAGCTCGCCCTGGTGGAACCCGGCGCTGGCGGTCGCCTGAGCGGTCAGATCGCCGAGAGCAGACCGAGGCCGCCGAGCGTCGTACCGAACTGCTGGGTGAGCCCCACCGACGAGGCCGTGAACAGCTTGCTGCCCGAGGCCGTCGGGCGGGACGGGCCGCCGGGGAACACCCACACCGCGCCCGTGGCGTTGTTCTCGCCGGACGCGCCGACGAACAGCTCCGGCCTGCCGTCCTTGTTCACGTCGCCGACCGAGACCGTCGTACCGAACAGGTCGTCGGTCTCGGCGGCGCCCGGGACGGACGCCGTGTCCTGGGAGAAGGAGTACGAGCCGGTGCCCAGGGCGCCGGAGGCGCGGCCGGGGATCACGGTGACCTGGCCGGCGCGGTTCTTGGCGAGGTCCTCGTACGGGGTGCCGACGACGATGTCCGCGAGGCCGTCCCGGTTGAGGTCGGCGACGGCCAGCGCGCCGCCGAAGTTGTCGCCCTTCTCGCTGCTGCCGGGGACTCCGGCGGTGTTCTGCGTGATCCGCACCGGGGCGGTGTCGGTCGAGATGCCGGTCGCCGAGCCGTACCAGACCAGGATCCGGCCGCCCAACGCGCCGTCCGTGCCGGCCACTTCGGGCTCGTCCGGGTCGCCTGCCACGAGGTCGGCGTATCCGTCGCCGTCGATGTCGCCGGTGGCCACGATGAGGCCGTCGCCCTGGAGTTCGTTGCCGTAGGCGGGGTTCGCGAACACGTCGCCGCCGCTGCCGTCGCCCAGGCGGACGGTCGCGGAGGCCGGATCGGGAACCTTGTCGCCGTCGAGGTCGCCGAGGGCGACGGAGCCGGTGGAGGGGGTGTCGTCGTTGTAGGTGACGGACCCGAAGCCGCCGTTGCGGCTGAACGGCCCGCTGAAGTACACGGACGCGTCCCAACCGGCCACCGCCACCCGGGTCTTCGCCCCGGCCCCGGTGCCGAGGGCGGCGATGTCCAGCCCGTAGTGGCCCGGGTCGGCCGCCGGTGTCGGCAGGTCCGTCCCGCTCGTCAGCCCGTTCGCGCTCCCCCAGAGCACGGTCACCGCACCGGAGTCGGCGCCCTTCGACGTGTCCTCCTGCGGCGACCCCACCAGCAGGTCCGCGTACCCGTCCCGGTTCAGGTCCGCCGTCGCGGTCGCCTCGCCGAACCGGTCGTACGCCTCCGCCGTGCCCGGCACCCCCGACGTGTTCTGCGTGATCGTCTTCCGGCGGCTCGCGGCCAGGCCCGACTTCGAGCCGTACAGCACGACCACCGCGCCCGCCGCCTCCTTGCCGGACACGTTCGCCCCCGGCGCGGGCAGCACCGCGTCCTTGTAGCCGTCGCCGTTGAAGTCCCCCGGCACCGCGCCGTGCACGGCCGTCGCCGGTACGGCCGGCAGCAGCATTCCCCCGACCGCACCCGCGATCACGAACCACTTGCGCATCAGATCCCCCTCCTGAATCTTCGCGGGAAGTGTAAAGGCGCCCGGGGCCTGATGGACCCCGGGCGCCTCAACCTGTGAACTCCTTGTTCAGGAAAGGGACTTGTAGCTCCCGAATCCCGACGCGATCTTCGTGCGGCCGCCGAACGACCCCTTCCCGTCACCGCTGTTGCGGTACAGGTTGCCGCTGGTGTCGCGGGACACGAGGTCGGCCTTGCCGTCGTCCGTGATGTCACCGACGCCGACGACCGCGTTGTAAGAGCCGCCCCAGTTCGAGAACAGCTTCACGCGGGCCTCGAAGGTGCCGTTGCCCTTGCCGTCGTAGCGGTACAGGACGTTGGACTTGTCCTGGGCCAGCAGGTCGCCGATGCCGTCGCCGTCGAGGTCTCCGGCGCCGACGATCTTCTTGTAGCCCTTCCAGTTGTCGTAGAGCTTCACGCGCGACGACAGCTTGCCGGTGCTGGTGCCCTTGTAGAGGTACACCGTGCCGGTGGAGGAGTTCCGGGCGATCAGGTCGGGACGGCCGTCGCCGCTCACGTCACCCGGCGAGGTCAGGACGTCGTACTGGGTCCAGCCGCTGGTCGCGAGGGTCGTGTAGGACGTCGAGGGCTTCAGCTTCGCGCCGCAGCCCGGCTTGTACAGGCGCAGGGCGCCCGAGCCGTAGCGGACGAGGACGTCGTTGCAGCGGTCGCCGCTCAGGTCGCCGAAGGGGATGGCCTTGACGGACGTCGCCCAGCCGGTGCCGGTGAACTTCTCGCTGAACTTGCCGCCGCCCGTGCCCTGGTGGAAGGTCAGCCCGCCGGAGGAGCTGAGGGTGAGCAGGTCGCCGCGGCCGTCGGGGCCGTCGACGCTGACGTGGTCGTGGCGCACGGCCGCCCCGTCCGACAGGAAGACCTCACCGGAGGACACCGTGCCGCTCGTGGCGGTCCCGAGGCCGGTCGCCTTCAGGGTCCACCTGAGCTCACCGTTGGGGAACCAACTCCCGCTCTCCGTCCTGCCGTTCCAGGACACCTCCACCCGGGCCGCGGTCGCGCCGCCGGTGAACGTGCGGGTGGCCTTGCCGGTCGCGCCGCTCTGCACCGAGGTGAAGGTGAGCGACCAGGAGGTGACCGGGCGGGACAGCACCCAGTCGCTGACGAAGGTGTCCCCCGGGGACACGTAGTAGTCGGGCGACCAATCGAAGGCCGTCACGGTGGACGGGGTGACGCCGGTGGTGGTGACGCGGGTGCGCTCGTAGTCGTCGAACCAGGCGACCAGACCCGTGTACTCGTCGACCGTCCAGCGGTAACGGCGGTCCACGGTCAGGCCCTTGTCGGGCAGACCGGAGGCGATCGTGCGGATGGTGCCGGTGGCGGCCTCGGTCAGCACCAGGGTGCCCGTGGTGTGGTCGTGGCGGACCGTGAAGCCGTCGCCCAGGAGGACGTCACCGGGGGTGACCGCCGTCGACGTACCGGCCTTGGTGTCGTACACCCCTGCCGACTCCGTCCCGCACGCCCAGTACACCCAGCGGCCCGCCGCCTGGAGCTCGCTCGGCACACAGGCCAGGCCCGGGACGGTCACCGTGGAGAGCGTCTTCTCCAGCGGGATGCCGTACGAGGTGAGCTTGCCGGCGGTCGTCGTGGCGCTCCACAGGGTGGAGCCGTTGAGGGCGGCGGCGCGGACGCTGCGCTTGAGCTGCTGGCCCTGGCCGAACTCGCCGACGTACTGCGTCGGCGTCGTACCACCGGAGTCGTAGACCGCGTAGCTGTCGGAGACGTCGACGACCGAACCGCCGGTGGTGCCGAACTCCAGCGGGTTGTAGCCGATGCTCGCCAGCTGGTCCTCGCCGGAAGCCGTGCGCAGATAGACGTCCTCGCCGTCGAGGTTCCCCCACAGCTGCACGCAGGTGGTGTCGGCGTACGGGCATACCGCGGTCGAGGACACCGAGGCGTCGGCCGTCGCCGCGGACGCCGTCAGCTCGGTGGAGCCGTTCGTGGTGAGGGCGCGTACCGAGGTCGTACGGTCGGACTCGGCGACCCGCAGGCTGCCGCGGCTGAGCGCGATACCCGTCTTGGCGTTCTCCACCGCCGGGGACTGCTGGACCTTCTCCAGCTTCAGCGTGCCGTCCGCGGCCTGGCTCACCCGCCGCACCCACCAGTCGGTGGCGTCGGTGCCACCGGTGACCAGCGCGGTGCCGTCGCCGGCCGCCAGGGTGTACTCCTCGGCGCTCGTCAGCAGGGTCTGCTGCACCGAGGGGTCGTCGACGTTCACCGCGAGGAGCTTGGAGCCGAGCGCGCTGGAGGACAGCGGCAGCAGCAGCCAGTCGCCGACCAGGACCGGGTCGCCGTCGAGGGTGCCCGGGTCCGAGGGCAGGGTGACGACCTGCTCGGCGGCGGTGAGGTCGGAGCGGGACTGAAGGTGCAGTTCGGCGTTCTGGTACCAGCCGATGCGGTCCGCGCTCATCACGTACTCAGGGCTGGTGCCGGCCTCGGGGAAGACCGCGGTGCTCACGGCCGACTCGATGTCGATGTAGTGGAGCGTTCCGAAGGTGCTGTTCTGCGCGAACAGACCGGAGGCGTCCGCGCCGAGGAGCTCCCCCGCCCCCACACTCGGTGTGTCACCGGTCAGTCTGCGGGTCTTCCACGCGCCGTCGACCTTGTCGAGCAGGCCGTAGGTGGTGACGATCGTGTTCCCGGCCAGTGCCCGG
The DNA here is from genome assembly GCF_013044505.1 of Streptomyces sp. S3(2020). Taxonomy (GTDB): domain Bacteria; phylum Actinomycetota; class Actinomycetes; order Streptomycetales; family Streptomycetaceae; genus Streptomyces. The sequence continues at coordinate 34,244 of NZ_JABERD010000073.1, forward strand.
TAGTCCCCCAGGCCGCTGCTCCAGCTCACCTTCTTGGAGGTCGCCGTCGCCGGGTCCCACAGGGTGGCGAACTCGTCGCCCGTGGACGTCGGCAGGGCGACCAGGTCGCTGTCCGAGCCGTACCAGGCGGGGTAGCAGTCCCAGCCCAGGTACTTGCAGTTGCCGACGGGTGTGTAGACACCGGCGGCGTTCTCGACCGTGGTGCTGACGCCCGTCGTGTAGTCCGTCCACTGGAGCCCGGTCCGGCCCGTCTGCCAGTGCAGGAAGCCGCTGTCGCCGCTGACGTACGGCCGATCGGTACGAGGTGTGGTGTCGCTCGGGTCGGTCAGCGTGACCGCGGTGGTGCCGGCGGTCTCCGCCGCCTCCGCCGAGTCGCCGCCCTCCGACAGGACGACGACGGATGCGGCCGCGACGGCGACCGCGAGCGAGGAGACGGCAGCGGCGAGACCGCCCCGTCTCAGGGCGTGTCTGCCCACGTGTGTTGTCCCCTCCCGCCACGAGGGCCCCTGCCCTCGCACAAGTGGCCGGATATTACCAAGACTTCTTAAAGTCGCTTAACGCTTCTCAAAGGGACTTCACAGGCCGTTCCCCGAATGTTCTCCCATGACGTCAACAGCCGTTCACCAGCTGGTACTTGTCGCCTCCGACCTCGCCGCAGTCTCGGTGCTCGTCTTCGGCGTCTACTTCCCGCGCCACCACCGCCGCGACCTGGTCGCCTCCTTCCTCGGCGTCAACGTCGGCGTGCTCGCCGTCGCGATGACACTGAGCTCGGCGTCCGTGGGCATCGGGCTCGGGATGGGCCTGTTCGGTGTGCTGTCGATCATCCGGCTGCGGTCGTACGAGATCGCCCAGCACGAGATCGCGTACTACTTCTCCGCCCTGGCCATCGGCCTGCTCGGCGGCCTGCCCGCCGAGGCCAACCCGCTGACCGCCGCGATGACGGCCCTGATCGTCGCCGTGATGTACCTCGGCGACCACCCCCGCCTCTTCCCCCGCCACCGCCAGCGCAGCCTGCGCCTGGACTCCGCCTACACCGACGACGACGCCCTGCGCGCCCACCTCGAAGTCCTGCTCGGCGGCCGGGTGGTCAACCTGACCGTGCGCAGCGTCGACCTCGTCAACGACACCACCCAGGTCGAGGTCCGCTACATCGCCTCCGGCACCCCGGTCCCGCAGGAGGCCGGCACCCCCGCCGAACAGGACATCCGGGCGTGACCGCGCTCGACTCCGTCCACACGGCGGTAGGCCTGCTGCGCCCGGTCGGTCTCGACGCGCTCCCGCCGCTGCTGACCCGCCTCGACCGCAAGTACGTCCTGCCGCTGGTCGACCTGCCGATCCTGTTCGGCGGCCTGGACGAGGAGGTACGGGTCCTGGAGATCGACGGCGAACGGCGGTTCGGCTACCGGTCCCTGTACTTCGACACCCCCGGCCTGCACGGCTACCTCGGCGCCGCCCGGCAGCGCAGACGCCGCTTCAAGCTGCGCCTGCGCACCTATCTGGACCCCGGGGAGCGCTTCGTCGAGGTCAAGACGCGCGGCCCGCGCGGCATCACGGTCAAGGACCGCATGCCGTACGACGGTGATCCGCACCGGCTGTCCGCCGAGGCCCGCGCCTACGCCGACGACGTGCTCGCCGGGGCCGGCATCGACATCCGGCACCTGCGGCTGGAGCCCACCCTGACCACGGCGTACCGCCGCACCACGCTCTTCCTGCCCGCCACCGACAGCCGCCTCACCGTGGACACCGGCCTGACCTGGTCCCTCCCGGACGGTGTGACCCAACTGCGCACCCCCGACCGGGCGATCGTCGAGACCAAGGCCGGCCGGGCCGGCTGCGGTGCGGACCGGCTGCTGTGGTCCCTGCGCCACCGTCCCCTGCCGGTGTCCAAATACGGCACCGGACTCGCCGCCCTGCGCCCCGAACTGCCCGCCAACCGGTGGCTGCCGGTGCTGCGCCGCCACTTTCCGAACGCGCTCGACGGGAGCCTCGCATGAGAACACGCCTGCGTACGAAGATCACGGGTGCCCTCGCCTCCGCCGTACTCGGCGCCGCGGCGCTGGCCGGGTGCTCGTCGTCCTCCTCCTCGGACTCGGAGGAGGAGACCGGCGGGAGCTCGTCCTCGGCCGCCGCTTCCGTCGACGGCTCCCAGAAGGCCGCCGCCGTGCTCGCCGCCGACAAGGAGGCGCACGAAGGGGACTGGGACGAGTCCGGTGCCGAGGACGTCGCGCTCGACGGGAAGACCGTCACCCTCACCGAGGGCGGCACGTACCGCCTCAGCGGCAAGCTCTCCGACGGGCAGGTCCTCGTCGACGCGCCCGGCCAGAAGGTGACGTTGATCCTCGACGGGGTCGACATCTCCAGCTCCTCCGGTGCGGCGATCGCGGCGACCGAGGTCGAGGAGCTGGTGGTCGTCCTCGCCGACGGCAGCGCCAACACCCTCTCCGACGCCGACTCCTACGCGGAGGACGAGGACGCCAACGCCGCTCTCTTCAGCGCCGGGGACCTGACCGTCGGGGGCGAGGGCTCGCTCACCGTGCACGGGAACGGCAACGACGGGATCGCCGGCAAGGACGGCCTGGTCATCGCGTCCGGCACGGTTACGGTCGAGGCCGCCGACGACGGCGTACGCGGCAAGGACTACCTCGTCGTCAAGGGCGGCTCGGTGAAGGTGAGCGCCCAGGGCGACGGGCTGAAGGCCGACAACACCGAGGACAAGACGGCGGGTTACATCGCCCTGACGGCAGGGACGGTCCAGGTGACGGCCGCCGGCGACGGCGTCGACGCGGCCACCGACCTGGTCGTCACCGGCGGCACGCTCGACGTCACCGCGAAGGCCACCGACGACTCCTCCGCGCACGCCCTGAAGTCCGGGGTGATCACGGTCCTGGAGAAGGGCACCGTCGAGGTCGACGCCTCCGCCGACGGGCTGCACAGCGACGCGGCCGTGCACCTGGCCGGGGCCGAGGTGACCGTCGCGGCCGGGGACGACGGGGTGCACGCCGAGGGCGACCTGGTGATCAGCGGGGGCACGGTGGCGGTGACGCGCTCGAACGAGGGGCTTGAGGGCAAGGACATCACCGTCGCGGGCGGCTCGACGAAGGTGACCTCGGGCGACGACGGGGTCAACGCGTCGGGGAGTACGACGAGTTCCGACGACCAGGGAGGCGGTCAGGACGGCGGTCAGGGGGGTGGCCCGGGTGGCGGCGGCCCCGGCGCGGGTGGCGGTGGTGGTGGCGGTGGCGGTGGCGAGTCCGTGGGTGACTTCAGCCTGCAGGTCACCGGCGGCACCCTCGTCATCGACGCGGACGGCGACGGCTTCGACTCCAACGGCACCGCCGAGATCACCGGCGGCACGCTCGTCGTCAACGGCCCGGAGATGGGCGGCAACGGGGCGCTCGACGTCAACGGCAGCTTCACCGTCGGCGGCGGGGTGCTGCTGGCCGCGGGCAGCGCGGGGATGGCCGTGGCGCCGGACGAGGAGTCCGGGCAGGGGTGGCTGTCGGTGACGCTCGACTCGACGGTGGCGGCGGGGACGACCCTGCACGTCGTCGACTCCGACGGCGAGGTGGTCGCCTCGTACGTCACCTCGAAGGCGATCCAGAACGTCGTCTACTCCTCGAAGGCCGTCAAGAGCGGCTCGGAGTACCGGATCTACTCCGGCGGCAAGGCCTCGGGCGACGAGACCGGCGGGATGTACACGGCGGGCGACCTCGACGGGGCCGACGAGATCGCCACCGTGACAGCGGGCGACGCCCCCGAAGGAGGCTTCGGGGGCGGCCCGCGCAGGTAGTGCTAGCGCGCGACGTACTGGGTGAGGATCGCCTGCACCTCGTAGATGTCCACGCCCTTGGTGAAGGTCTTCTGGATCGGGACGGAGTTGCCGGAGACCCAGATCTTCAGCTCGGCGTCGAGGTCGAAGGTGCCGGCCGTCTCCACCGCGAAGTGCGTGATGCTGCGGTACGGGATCGAGTGGTACTCGACCTTCTTGCCGGTGATGCCCTGCTTGTCGACCAGGATCAGCCGACGGTCGGTGAACATGATGACGTCGCGCACCAGCTGGTACGCCGCCTGCACACCCTCACCGGCGCCCAGCAGCTTGGCGAAGTCCGAAGCCGCCTGTGCCGGATCGATGGTGTGCGCGTTGCCGAAAAGTGCCATGGATGAAACCCCCCACTAGTGATCTTCGGGCATGTATAGCGCCTTGTGGGGGCCTGTGCCTAGATCAGGTGTCGTAACTCCCGTCCCAGGGTGGCCCGAAGCCCAGATTGTCCGGGTACAGCTCCGCCCAGAGCTCGTCCTCGTCCTCCCCGGTGACCAGCCCGAACAGGACACCGTCGACGACGAGTTGGAAGGGCCGCACGGCGATGTCGGTGTACGTGCGCCGGGGCAGACTGCGCAGCAGCGTGGCGAGATGGGCCCGCGCCCGCCCGAGCACCGCACCGTCGCGCTGCTGCTCCGCCCAGGTGCCGGCACACCAGATCCGCGAGTCGCGGTGGTTGCCCTCCGCGTCGAAGGTGTGCAGCGCGGCGTAGAGGCGCTTGTGTTCCTCCCAGCCGCTGTCCAGCTGGAACCCCTTGGGGAAGGCATACGAGACCGACCCCAGGAACTGCCCCTCCGCGTAACGCCCGATCGCCTCGGTACGGCCATGCGGCTCGTAGGCGATCGGGATGATCCCAGGTACTGCCATGGCGCAAACCATACGTAGCTTCTCTGGCAAATTCCGCCCCCCATCCATCAGTTGAGCACTGATCGGCCGAAATTTTTACGGCAACCTTTTGGATCTCCACGACCACAGAAGAGTCGGAACTACCCTCCCGAGTACGTAAGGACTCCTCCGTGGCTGCTCCCGCACACCGCCGGTCCCTCCGCAAGCGCCGCACTCTCGTCGTCTCCGCCGCCGTGGTCGCGGCCGGTGTCGGCGCGGGCGCGCTCGTGCTCAACGCGAACGCCGGGACCGTCGACCTGTACCACGAGACCCTCGCCGCCAAGGACGGCTGGGCCGCCTCGGGGACGGGCACGACCGGTGGCACGAAGGCCGACGCCGCGCACACCTTCACGGTCTCCACCCGCGCCCAGCTGGTCAAGGCGCTGGGCTCGGCCTCCGACACCACGCCCCGGATCATCAAGGTCAAGGGCACGATCGACGCCAACACCGATGACGCCGGCAAGAAGCTGACGTGCGCGGACTACGCGTCGGGCACGGGCTACTCGCTCTCCGCCTATCTCAAGGCGTACGACCCGTCGACGTACGGCCGCTCCAAGCTCCCCTCCGGCACCCAGGAGAAGGCCCGCGCCGCCGCCCAGACCAAGCAGGCGAAGAACATCGTCCTCAAGGTCCCCGCGAACACGTCGATCGTCGGCGTACCGGGTACGAAGGCCGGTCTGACCGGTGCCATGCTCCAGATCCAGAACGTGGACAACGTCGTCGTCCGCAACCTCACCTTCGCCGCCACCGAGGACTGCTTCCCGCAGTGGGACCCGACCGACGGTGACGACGGCAACTGGAACTCCAACTACGACTCGGTGACGCTGCGCGGAGCGACCCACGTCTGGGCGGACCACAACACCTTCACCGACGCGCCCCACCTGGACTCCGCGAACCCCGACTACTACGGCCGCGAGTACCAGATCCACGACGGCGCGCTCGACATCACGAAGAGCTCCGACCTGGTGACCGTCTCCCGCAACGTCTTCTCCAACCACGACAAGACGACGCTGATCGGCAGCAGCGACAGCGAGCCCTCCGGCAAGCTGCGCGTCTCGATCCACCACAACATCTACAAGGGCATCACCCAGCGCGCCCCGCTGTCCCGCGTCGGCCAGGTCCACATCTACAACAACTACTACGACGTGACCCCGCTGAACGGCTACACGGTGCAGTACAGCATCAACTCCCGCGCCAAGGCCCAGGTGGTGGCGGAGAACAACTACTGGAAGGTCCCGTCGAGCGTGAAGGTCGCCAAGCTCCTGAGCGGCGACGGCACGGGTTCGATCAAGGGCTCCGGCAACCTGGTCAACGGGACCGTGACGGACCTGGTGGCGGCGTACAACGCGGCGTCGTCGAAGGACCTGAAGACGACGGTGAACTGGACGCCGACGCTGACGGCGGGCCTGGAGACGTCGACTTCGGCGGTGAAGGGGCTGCCGACTTCGCTGGGGACTACTGCGGGGGCGGGCGTTCTGAAGTAGAGGTCGAGGGCTCGGAGGAGGAAGGTGCTGAGACAACACGTCCATTCTCCGGGCCCACCGGTACGTAGGCTGTTTTCAGGAGCCAACAGCCAGTCTGCTGCGAACCAACGGGCGTGGCAGGCCGCTCCGTGCAACGGGCGGGAATGCCAGGCTCGTGCTCGGCGCGAGAAGCGATCTGGAGCCGCGCGCGATGGGTGTGCGGATGCAGGGAGCGCAGGCCGGACCGGAGCGTGGGGCGTCGGGATGCGGTGTCTCCGGTGCTGAGGCTTTGGGTAGAAGCAATCTACGTAGATTGCTTCTACCTTGTTTTCGCCTGTCTGGAGGCGCAGCGAAAGGTGCTCATGGCGTGGCCGTGCGTGCTTACCTGGTCTGCCGGATGCGGGAGCGGCCCCGGCCCCTCGCGCGTTGGACGAGGGAGGCTGCGGGCGTGGTCGGGCTGGGGGTGCCTGCTCCTCCCGACTGCTCGATGACGGCGTTGTCTGCGGCGTCGGCGATCTGGGTGATGCGTTGCGGCTGACTGTGCGCCGCCGGAGTGTCCGGTGGGGTCCACGAGGACAGGACGAACGGCACCAGGGTTGCCACCACGGCCCCCACCCCAGTGCCCAGGGCCAGGCGCTCGCCGCCGTCGTCGGGCAGCCAGCTCCAGGGAATGACCCGTACCACCCACACCACCAAGGTGAAGGAAGCCACCGACGACAGCGCCACCACAGTGCGTCGTACCGTGACCGACATAGGGCACCGCCTCCGTCCCACGACCCGCCGTCTGGGAGCGGATACTCCCGGCGACCTCGACCAAGATGACACAAGTGCGGTAGTGCTGTGGCGAATCGGCTGCAATCGATCATCGACTCGGCTCACACTGTGGCGCATGAGTCCGCGCCACCCCGACGACGGGGCACCCTCCGCTGAGCGGATCCGTATGGAGGCCCAGGCGGCGGGGCACGGACAGGTCTACCAAGTGGGCCAGGGCACCCAGCACATCGTGCACCACCACTACGGCACCGGTTTCCCGGCCCCGCTCGCCCTGCCCGACCTCCGGCTGTGGATCGCGCGGCTGGCCGAGGACTACGGAACCATCGTGCGGTCGGGGGAGGGCCCATCAGGGCGGCGTGAAGCCGCCGGGCACAGGCGCCAACTGGAGCGACTGGGCCATGAGTTGGATGGTTCCGCAGGCCGAGGGGACGGCAAGAACCAGCTGCGCCGCCTGCTTGCGGCGGGTGCGGTGCAGTATCTCGGACTGGCGTCGAGCGTTCCGAGCGATCCGCTCCCCGAGCAACTGATGCTCGACCTCGCGGTGTTCGCCCTGTGGCCGGTGGTCGTGACCCCGGACCTGCCTGACGACTGGCAGGACCACCTCGCCGAACTCACCGCGCCACGAGTGGCGATGCTGGTGCGACAGGTCCGCGAGCTGGGCGTACGGGGAAAGTCCGTCGCTCCTGAGAACTTCGGCCGCACGCTAGCGGAGAAGCCGTTCGCCCAGGGAGTGCTGGCCCTTCTGGAGGATCTGGCCGATCCGAAGGGAGGCGGCGCATGCCTGACGGCGATGTCGCTCGCCGGGCGGGTCACGGCACCGCCGCAGAAGGCAGGTGCGAAGGCTGTACTGACATGGCTGTTCGCGGCCGGAGCGGGTGCGGCGGCCGCGACCGAGGGTCCGGACCTCGTGGAACGCGTCTGGCGCTGGCTCCAGGACACGGCCCGCGGTGCTGCCCCGCGGTCGGGCGGTGGCCTCGGCGACTCCGGTTACGACGACGATCCGGACCGGCACCGCGGCGGGGGTCACGGCAGGCACTCCCACCTCGCGGGCGCGGAGTCGGCCATGGGGCCACCCGGCTCAGGATCGGGGGGTCAGGGCGGCTTCGCCGACTTCATCGACGACCTCTTCAGCTGATCTCCGGTCCGATCCGTCCCGGAACTCTTTCCGACCGGTCCCGATCGGCTTCCCACGGGTCCCCAGGTCGGCTTCCGGACAGTGACATAGCCGACGACATATGAACGGACGGGTGTACCCCAGCCATGCTGAACATCCTCAAACACCTCGCCATCAGTGCGCTGATCAGCTGCGTTGTATGGGTTGCGGTGACAGTACTTCTGGCTCTCCTCGCGTTCGGACACCTACAGATCATCCGCATCGTCCTCCGGGTGCGGAGGGGGTTGGCGCGGATGCCCCCGGGAGTCGTCTTCCACAGTCGCGACAACGTATTGGTGCTGACTGCTTACAACGCCGCCCAGGACGCGGAGAAGAACGTCCCCGTCGGCGTCTTCGGCTGGCCCAGCCAGCTCCACTGGAGTTCAGGAGCGGCGAGATCAAAGGCGACGCTGCGTCGCAAGGCGACAGCCGAAGCGGTCTGGCGGGCAGCCCTGTTCGTACTTGTCACCGTGCCGACCTTCGGTATGGCCGGATGGCTCGCGGCTACCGCGAATCCGCTGTGGATCTATGTGGTCCTGTTTCTCGTTGCCCACCAGATCCTGCTCACAGTGCTCGCCGGCCAGGTATACATCATCAAGTACGCGGGGCTGACCTACCTGACGACCTACCTGTTCCTGCACCGTACGGGTCTGTGGTGGCATCCCTCACCCTCACTCGCCGCAGGCTTGTACTTCGGCTTCAACATGCTCTCGATGGCTGCCGTGGGGTGGGTCGGGAAGTCCGCGCGGGCCGAGCGGGTGGAGGCGGCGGGGCTGGTGGCCTGAACCGCCCGCCCCTGCCCTTCCCGCTGTTCAGTTTGTACGGACCTACGCCGTAGCCTTGCCCCCGAAGCGCTCCTTGTAGGTCTCCAGGTCCTCGTCCGTCAGCTTGGCGAAGAGGACCGGGGGGACGGTGAAGGGGGTGCCGGCGGGGACGGCGGTGAGGGACTTGGCGTCGGACTCGGAGATCCAGGTCGCCGTGTCGTCCTTCAGGGCGAAGGCCTGGCGCATCGCCGTCGAGGTGGCCGGGATGAAAGGTTCCGAGACCACCGCGTAGAGGTGGATCAGGTTCATCGCCGTGCGGAGGGTGAGGGCGGCGGCTTCCGGGTCGGTCTTGATCTCCAGCCAGGGGGCCTTCTCCTCCAGGTAGGAGTTGCCGGCGGACCACAGGGCGCGGAGCGCTGCCGCGGCCTTGCGGAACTGGAGGGCTTCCATCTGGTTCTCGTACTCGGCCAGGAGCTCGGCGATCTGCTCGCCCAGCTTGGTCTCGGCCTCGCCGGGCTCGCCGCCCGCGGGGACGTCCTCGCCGAAGCGCTTCTTGGAGAAGGACAGGACGCGGTTGACGAAGTTGCCGAGGGTGTCGGCCAGGTCCTTGTTGACCGTCGCCGTGAAGTGCTCCCACGTGAAGGACGAGTCGTCCGATTCGGGGGCGTTGGCGATCAGGAAGTAGCGCCAGTAGTCCGCCGGGAGGATCTCCAGAGCCTGGTCCGTGAAGACGCCCCGCTTCTGCGAGGTCGAGAACTTGCCGCCGTAGTACGTCAGCCAGTTGAAGGCCTTGACGTAGTCGACCTTCTTCCAGGGCTCGCGGACGCCGAGCTCCGTCGCCGGGAACATCACCGTGTGGAAGGGGACGTTGTCCTTCGCCATGAACTCGGTGTAGCGGACCGGGTTCTCGCCCGCGTCGGACTCGTACCACCACGACTTCCAGTCCCGGTTCTCCGGGTCCAGGTCCGACCACTCCTTCGTCGCGCCGATGTACTCGATCGGGGCGTCGAACCAGACGTAGAAGACCTTGCCCTCGGCCGCCAGCTCCGGCCACGTGTCCGCCGGGACCGGGACGCCCCAGTCCAGGTCACGGGTGATCGCGCGGTCGTGCAGGCCCTCGGTCAGCCACTTGCGGGCGATGGAGGAGGCCAGCTGGGGCCACTCGTCCTCGTGGCGGGAGACCCACTCCTCGACCTCGTGCTGGAGCTTCGACTGGAGGAGGAAGAGGTGCTTCGTCTCGCGCACTTCGAGGTCGGTGCTGCCGGAGATCGCCGAGCGCGGGTTGATCAGGTCCGTGGGGTCCAGGACGCGGGTGCAGTTCTCGCACTGGTCGCCGCGGGCCTTGTCGTAGCCGCAGTGGGGGCAGGTGCCCTCGACATAGCGGTCCGGGAGGAAGCGGCCGTCGGTGGGGGAGTACACCTGGCGGATCGCCCGCTCCTCGATGAAGCCGTTCTCGTTGAGGCGGCGCGCGAAGTGCTGGGTGATCTCGACGTTCTGCTCGCTGGAGCTGCGGCCGAAGTAGTCGAACGCCAGCGCGAAGCCGTCGTAGACCGCCTTCTGGGCGTCGTGCGCCTGGGCGCAGAACTCGGCGACGCTGAGCCCTGCCTCCTTCGCGGCGAGCTCGGCGGGGGTGCCGTGCTCGTCGGTCGCGCAGATGTAGAGGACGTCGTGGCCGCGCTGGCGGAGGTACCGGGAGTACACGTCCGCCGGGAGCATGGACCCCACCATGTTGCCCAGGTGCTTGATCCCGTTGATGTACGGAAGGGCGCTGGTGATGAGGTGTCGAGCCATCGGGGGCTGCTCCCAGGTCGGAATTCTCGGTGCTTTGCGAACCAAGAAATCGTATCCGACATGGGTGGGCCGCCCGCTTCCCCCCCCCCAACCCCGGACCCGTGCGCCCCCCCCAAAGCGGACACCACTTCTGCGCTCGCCGCCCCCCGCCACTCCCCACCTGGCACCGCCCTCCGATGTCCCGCCCCCCCCTCCCCCCCCCCCCCCCGCGCACCCCACTCACCCCTCCCCCGTACCAGCACCGCACGCTCAGGCCACCAGCGCACGGCGACTCGCGGCAACTGACACCTAGCGGCGCA
>NZ_JABERD010000074.1 GCF_013044505.1 Streptomyces sp. S3(2020)
GGGGTGGGGGTGGCGTGGGTGCGAGGGAGGTGTGGCGGGCGGGCGGGTCGTCGGAGGGCGGGGAGATCTCCTCCGCAGAGTCGTCCTCCGCTGCCCCTCCGACAGTCATCGTCAGTTGGGGAACGTTGTTGGAACTCGAACCACTGACCGTCACCGGATTCTGTGCCGTCGGTGGCGAACCACCCCAGTCCGACACCTCGTTGCACGGGGAGTTCTCGGTGTTGTCGCACACGTAGGTGAAGTGGACTACCGCGGTGACCGTGTACACACCCGCTGGGGCGTCCGCGGGGAGGACGGCTCCCGTCACGCACTGGTAACCCTCGGTCAGTTTGACCCCGCGGCACGCGGGGTCACCGGTCGGCGAACAATGGGCGGCGTCGTCGGAACGGACCGCCGGGGTGGCCGGGCCGGCGGTCACGGTGAAGGAGACACTGGTGACGGTCCCGGCGGTGGCCGTCTTGTTGATGATGGTCAGGCAGCCGGGTCCGTTGCGGTTGCCGTCGAGATGCACACCGTTGACGTGAATGGATCGTCGACCGCTGTTGCCGGTCTCGCCGCCCGGCGTGCTGTTTCCCCCGGTCGATGTGCCCTGCGAGGTGGACGGGGAGCTGGAGCCTCCGTCAGTCGGGCGACTGGTGCCGGCATCGGGGTCGGTGCTGGTGCCGGCGCCTGTGCCGCGGTCGGCGTTCGGGTCGGCGTTGGGGTCGGTATCGGTGCCGTTCGAGCCGGCCACCGAGCTGACCGGTCCTTCGTCAGCGGCGTTCTGTCCGTCAATGGTGGCGGATCTGACCAGCCAGACGATCCCGAGCACTGCCACGAGGCCGAGGATGATCGCCAAGGCGATGGGCCGGGCACGCGTAGGGTGCATATAAGAAGAATATTCTCATTTCCGGCACTCTTCCTCCTGGGGTGGCAAGGGACGATGTGGCCCCGTCGGCCTACGGCTGCTCGGCGACCCCGCCCGCACCGACGCTGACCAGACCTGTCTCGTAGGCGACGATGACGGCCTGGACGCGGTCACGGAGTCCGAGTTTGGCGAGGATGCGGGCGACGTGTGTCTTGACGGTCGCCTCGGCCAGATGGAGGCGGGTGGCGAGTTCGGCGTTGCTCAGGCCGCGGGCCAGCAGGCCCAGGACTTCGAGTTCGCGTGGGGTGAGCGAGGCCAGGTCGCGGTGGAGGGTGGTGGTGTCGCTGCCCTGATGCGCGAACCGCTGGACGAGACGGCGGGTGATGGTGGGCGCGAGGAGGGCGTCGCCGGTACGGACCGTGCGGACGGCCGCGGTCAACTGCTCGGGGGTGACGTCCTTGAGGAGGAAGCCGCTGGCCCCGGCGGACAGGGCCGCGTAGACGTACCGGTCGAGGTCGAACGTGGTGAGGATGATGACGCGGGGCGTGTCGGCGGCCCCGGTGAGGATGCGGCGGGTGGCCTCCAGGCCGTCCATCTCGGGCATCCGGATGTCCATCAGGACCACGTCGGGCCGGGTACGGCGGACGGCGTCGACGGCTTCGCTCCCGTTGGTGGCCTCGGCGACCACGTCGATGCCGTCGGCGCGGAGGATCAACCGGAAGCCGGTGCGGACCAGGGTCTGGTCGTCGGCGAGGAGGACGCGCAGCGGCTCGGTCACGGTCCCTCCAGGGGGATCAGGGCTTCCACACGGTACCCGCCGGTCAGACGGCGGCCGGTGGTGAGGGTTCCGTCGTGGACGGCGAGGCGCTCGCGCAGCCCGATCAGCCCGCGGCCGCTTCCGACGGCCCCGCTGGAACGCCCACCGGTGTCGGTGACTTCCACCCGGAGCCGGTCCGGGCCGTAGTCGACGGTCACGGCGGCGCTGGCGCCGGACGCGTGCTTCACCGTGTTGGTCAGGGCTTCCTGGACCACGCGATAGGCGGCGAGTTCGAGGCCGGGCGGGAGCGGACGGGACGGCCCTGTCACGGTCAGGTCGACGGGCAGTCCGGTGTCCCGTACCCGCCCCACCAGCGATTCCAGCTGGTCCAGGCCGGGTTGAGGGGTCAGCTCCGCCGCCGCGTCGGCCGGGTCCGCTCCGCTGGACGTCCCCTCGTCCTCGTCGTTCATGGTGAGCAGTCCCATGACGTGGCGCAGTTCGGTCATGGCCGCCCGCCCACCCGCCTCGACGGCGAGCAGCGCCTCACCGGCCTCCTCGGGCGAGATCTTCATGATCTTGCGGGCCGCACCCGCCTGGATGATCATCACGCTCACGTTGTGCGTGACGACGTCGTGCAGTTCGCGGGCGATCCTGGCCCGCTCGTGCTCGACGGCCCGGCGCAACTCCTCGGCCCGTTCGCGTTCCAGGGCGGAGATCCGGGTACGGCCCTCGCCGGTCCGGAGTTTCCATGTACGCAGGCCGATCGCGGCCACGGCCATCGGGACCAGGATCAGCAGGGCGATGTAGTCGTTGGGGACGATCGGCGTCACCGAGTTCCCCGAGGTGCCGACCAGGACGACCGACACCGGCAGCGTCACCAGGGTCGCCACCCGGTACGGGCTGTACACGGCTGCGCTGTAGACGGCGACGATGAACGCGTAGAAGGTCAGCCGCAGCACGCTCTGCGGTGTCGCCAGTGTCGCCGCCGTCACGACACACAGCACGGCCAGCGGACAACGGCGGCGCAGCGCGAGGGCACCCGAGGCGACGACCGCGAGGGTCACCATGAAGGCCAGCCCGCCGGGCCCGGACGGACGCTCCATGGTGTACCCCACGCCGGGTGCGATCTCCCGCACCACCACGACGTCGACGTTGTCGATGGCGTAGTAGACGGTGGAGATTCCGAACACGAGCGCGACCAGCATGTCGAACTGCCAGGCCCGCCACGTGGGCCGCAGCGGCGGACCGCTGGGAACCCAGGCGTCGCGGACCGTACGGCGGGCGGCTCCCCGCATCCGCTCCAGCGTCGTACGTCCGTCCGTCACCGGATCATTTTCGCCGCCGCGCGGACCCGCGGAGTCCGCCCCCGTGGTCATTTCCGCCGTACCGGATACATCACCCGCCTACATCGCAGGGATGACGTTTCCGGGGCTCATCCCAGCTCGGTACGGCAAGGGGTTCGAGCGGGCGACGCGTGCCTGCGGGGCCCGCTCCTAGCGTTCACGCAGCCAACTTCCGTTACCCGAGGAGCCCTTCATGACCATGCCGGTGATCGAACTGCGCGAGGTGAGCCGCCGATACGACGACGGTCCGCCCGCTCTGCACGAGGCATCGCTGACCGTGCGACCCGGCGAGGCCGTCGCGATCCTTGGCCCCTCCGGCAGCGGCAAGTCCACGCTGCTGAACCTGATCGCGGGCCTGGACCGGCCCGACGAGGGGACCGTCACCGTGGACGGAGTGCGGGTGGACCGGCTCGGCGAAGCCGGTGCGGCGCTGTATCGGCGGTCGAAGATCGGCATGGTCTTCCAGTTCTTCAACCTGCTCGACGATCTGACCGTCACCGACAACGTCGTGCTGCCCGCCCGCCTGACCGGTATGTCACGGGGCGAGGCGGGCCGCAGGGCGGCGGAACTCCTGGAACTGCTGGGCATCGACCGGCAGGCCCGCGCCTACCCGGCACGTCTGTCCGGTGGCGAACGGCAACGCGTCGCGGTCGCCCGGGCGTTGATGAACCGGCCCGCGCTGCTCCTGGCCGACGAGCCGACCGGGGCCCTGGACACGGCCGCCGGACAGGACGTCAGCGAACTGCTCACCGGTCTCAACGCCGAGGGCCAGACCCTCGTCGTCGTCACCCACGACCTGGCACTGGCCCGGTCCTGCACCGACCGCACGGTCCGCATCGCCGATGGCCGGATCACGCAGGACACCGGGTCGCGGGCCGTCACCCCGGAGGCCGTCCGATGAGCGCGCTCGCCAAGGTGGTGCGCACGGGGGTCGCACGACGCCGGGTGCAGACGCTGGTGATCGGGCTCGCCACGATGATGGCGGTGGCCGCCTCCGTCCTCGGCGGAACCCTGCTCGCGGTCTCCGGCGCGCCTTTCGAGGACGCGTTCGCGGCACAGCGCGGCGCGCATCTGTCCATGCAGTTCGACGCGGACGGGGTCAGCGCCGGACAGCTGTCGACGTCCAAGGACACCGAAGGGGTGAGCGCCGCCGCCGGGCCGTTCCCCACGGCGACGCTCACCCCGCGGTCGGACGGGTTCGGGGGCCCCGGCTGGCCGATGACCGTGGTCGGCCGGGACGGTCCCGGCGAGGACGTGGACGAACTGACACTGCTCCACGGACGGTGGCCCACGCGCTCCGGCGAGATCGTGCTGTCCGCCGGCTCCGCGCTCTTCGCGACCCTGGGCACGAAGGTCACCTTCCCCGACCTGCCCGGTGACCCGACGCTGACGGTGGTGGGCGAGGCCCGCTCGGTCACGCAGACCGCCGACGCATGGGTACTGCCCTCCCAGATGCCCGCGCTCACCGCGCCCGGCAGCGGCGGCCGGCAGATGCTCTACCGCTTCACCGACGCCGGCACCGCCGCGCAGATCACCGCGGGCGGCAAGGCCGTGACCCGGTCCCTGCCGCCGGGAGCGGCCGTCGGCGAACAGTCCTGGCTCACCGTCAAGAAGACCGTCGAACGCGACACCGCCCTCTACGTTCCCTTCCTCATGGCCTTCGGCGCCCTGGGGCTGGTCATGTCGGTGCTCATCGTCGGCAACGTCGTCGCGTCGGCCGTCGGCACGGGAACGCGCCGTATCGGAGTCCTCAAAGCCGTCGGCTTCACCCCGGCCCAGGTCGTACGGGCTTATGTCGGCCAGGCGCTGATCCCGGCCGCCGTCGGCGCGGTCCTCGGAGTCCTCGCCGGGCACCTGCTCGCCGTGCCCGTGCTGGCCGAGGCCCAGGAGGTGTACAGCAGTTCCTCCCTGACCGTCGCTCCCTGGGTCGACCTGACGGTGATCGCGGGAGTGCTCGGCCTGGTGGCGGCGACCGCGTGGGCAAGTGCCCTGCGGGCCGGGCGCATGAGGACTGTCGACGCGCTCGCCGTAGGGCGTACGGCGTCGGCGGGGCGCGGACGGTGGGCGGCCCGGCTCGCCGGACGGCTGCCGCTGCCGCAACCCGTGGCGCTGGGCCTGGCGCGGCCTTTCGCACGGCCCGCCCGCGCGGTGGCCATGGGTACCGCCGTCCTGTTCGGCGCCATCGCCGTCACGTTCACCGTGGGGATGGGCGCCTCGCTCGGTCAAGTGATGACAGCAAGGGCCCACGACGCGGCTGATGTCGTCATCCCCGCGCCCATGCCGGACTTCGGGCCCCAGGGCCCAGGCTCCGAGAAGCAGCCCGAGGCCGATCCCACCGCGGTCTCCTCGGTCGCCTCGGTCGCCGCGGCCGTCAAGGCCGCCTCCGGAACCGGGAAGTACTACAGGGCTGCCACGGTACGGGCGACCGTGTCCGGCCTGACCGGCACCATCGAAGTGAACACCTTCACCGGCGACGCCTCCTGGGGCGGCTACACCATGGTCTCCGGCCGCTGGATCGAGCGCACCGGCGAGGCCGTGGTCCCCACCCCCCTCCTGGCCGCCACCAGCACCCGCGTCGGCGACACCATCACCCTCAACGGCCTGGCCGAACCGGTCACGGTCCGGATCGTCGGGGAGGTCTTCGACACCCGCAACGACGGCATGCAGGTCTTCACCGACGCCTCGACCCTCACCCCCGCACACCCCGACCTGACACAGACGAGCCATCACATCGCGGTCACCCCGGGCACCGACGTCACCGCCTACGTCGACACGTTGAACAAGAACCTGGCGCCCCTCGGGGTCACCGCCCGGGCCGGCGGGCTCAACTCCGGCAGCGACATGGTCGTCACCCTCAACGCGCTGTCCGCGATCCTCACCCTGATGCTCGTCGCCGTCGCCGCGCTGGGCGTACTGAACGGAGTGCTCCTCGACACCCGCGAGCGCGTCCGGGAGATCGGCGTCCACAAGGCGCTCGGCATGACTCCCCGACAGACCGTCGCCATGGTCCTCACCTCGGTCGTCGTGACCGGACTGGTCGCGGGCGCGCTGGGCGTACCGCTCGGCGTGGCCCTGCACGGCTGGGTCATCCCCGCGATGGGCGACAGCGTGGGGCTTCGCCTCCCCGGATCCGTCACCGCCGTCTACCACGCGGCCGAACTGCTCCCACTCACCCTCGGCGGCCTGCTCATCGCCACGCTGGGTGCGCTCCTGCCCGCCGGCTGGGCCGCACGAGCCCGGACCGCCACGGCGCTGCGTACCGAATAGGAGGGTGAGGTACGGAGGTTGTGGCTCCACCTCCAGATCTCAGACGCGGAGGTTGTGCCTCCGGGCCCCACGGCAGGTCGCGTGGGGCCCGGGCTCGGCGAGCGTGCGGTTCAGAACCAGTGCAGGCAGTGCGGGGAGCGGTCGCCGCGGAAGAGAGCGTCGGCGAGAGCGGCCGCGCCCGGGTGGTGGGCTCGGATGTGTCCGGCACGGACGAGCGTGCTCGGGGCGGTCCCGCCGAGATAGACCGAGCCCAGGTCGCGCACGTCCAGGGACAGGTCGGGCTCGCGGTCCGTGGGGACGCAGTCGGCCTTGCCGTCCCGGACGGTCAGCAGGTAGCGGCCGTGTTCGGCGAGGAACGGGTCGGCGACGTCGAGGACGAGTTCGCCGTCCATGAACCAGCCGCGCGCGGTCAGGGCACCGGGGATGTCCAGGATCCGCACCCAGAGCCAGTCCATCTGGCCGCTCACCTGGCCGGCGCGGAGGTCCGCGAGCTGCCAGCGCAGCGGGTGCTCGGGCGGGACGTGCTTGAACACCACCTCCGAGACCAGGTCATGTCCGAGGACGAACCGGGCCAGGGCCGTGAAGACGGCGTCGTCGGTGGCGATGGTCTCGTCGACCGTCAGGGTGCCGGAGTCGACCGAGTAGCTGGCGTACCCGTCCGGGACGCCGTCGGCGTCCCGGTGAACGGCGATGTGACGCTGCGCCGGCGAGATCGGCGGCTGCCCCGCGCGCAACGCCCACCAGCGGTGCGGCCGGGACAGCGCGCCGGGCTGGGCGCGGCGGTACCGGTCGTAGACCTCTTCCAGGATCTCGCCGCACTCGGCGCGCCGCAGCACCTCCACCGAGCCGGTCGTCTGGGCGTCGGCCGTTCCGGGTGCCCGGGGGAGGGTGAGCGCGGCCCGGTGGCGCTCCACCTTCAGCTGCGCCGTGCCGGTCGCAGGCCCGTAGCCGAACCGGCCGTAGATCGTGGCCTCGGAGGACAGCAGCACGGACAGGAACTCCCCACCGGCCCGCGTCCCGGAGAGCTGATGCCGCATCATCGCGCTGAGTGCGCCCTGGCGTCGGTGCGAAGGCAGGACGCCGACGGCGGTCAGCCCGGACACCGGGACGAGGGTCCCACCGGGCAGCGTGAGTTCGAAGGGGTACGTGCCGGCGGTGCCGACAGGCCGCCCGTCCGGCGTCAGGGCGAGCAGACAGCGGTCCGTCTCCAGCGCCGACCACCAGAGTCCGCCGCCGTCGACCGGGGTTTCCGGGAACATCCCGAACGCGGTATGGAGCGTGTCGACGAAGACGTCGAAGTCGTCGTCAGTCGTGGAACGAATCTCCATCGGCGGCGCTGCCTCCTCGAATACCGGCACCACAACGTGCGGTGTCCGGCGACAGTGCAGCGTCGACTCGTCGCCGGCGCAAGCGAATTACGACCTGTCGCGACGGCGGCCTGCTCGATCCCGCCGGGTACGGCTTACGTAAGATCGTCACAGGAATGTCCCCGAGGGCCGTGGGGCCATGGGGAGGTTAGGTGGCGATGTGACTCCGCTGGTGAGCCGGGCGACAGAGCTGGAACTTCTGGACGCGGTGCTCGACCGGACACTGGAGGGGGACGGCGGTTGTTCCGTCGTGGACCTCGCCGGGACCGCGGGCATCGGCAAGAGCCGGTTGATGACCGAGTTTTGCCGACGGGCGCAGGCCCGGGGGATGACGGTACTGCGCGGCCGGGCCAGCGAGTACGAACAGCACATCCCCTACCAGCCGTTCAGCGACGCACTCGCCGACCACGACATGGAGTTGACGGATCCGGGTGCCGAGAACGCGCGCGGCGACCGGTTCGGGCTGCAACGCTCCATCGCGAAGCTGCTCGTACGGATCGCCCGGAGCGGCACCGGCCCTGGCCCGGGCACCGACCCCGGCCTCGGTTACGGTCGCGGGCTGGTCGTGGCGTTGGACGACCTGCACTGGGCGGACCCCGCGTCCCTGGAACTCCTCGACCACGTCGTCCGCCATCCCCCGAACGCCCCCGTCGTGATCGTCGTGGCCCGCCGCAACCGTCAGACCACGGCCTCCCTGGACGCCGCGCTCACCCGGGGCATCGACATGGGTACGGTGCTGCGGTTGAACCTCGGCCCCCTCGCCGAACAGGCGTGCGTCGAAGTCCTCGCCCCCGGACTGGCACCCGGCATGGAACCCGGCCGGGCCGCCGAACTGTACGCCGCCAGCGACGGCAACCCCCTGTACTTCCTCGCCCTCCTCCAGGCCGGACAGACAGGACGGAACGCCGGGCAGGACACACCGCCGCACTCGACCGGGCTCGGCTCCGTCCTCCTGGACGAACTGACCCCGCTGACCACTGCGCAGCGCCGTACCGCCGAGGCGGTGGCCGTTCTCGGCGACCGTGGCAGCGCTTCCCTGCTGGCCGTGGTGAGCGGCCGGGACGAGGCCGACGTCGACGCGGACCTGGGAGCACTGGCCGAACGTGATCTGCTGCGGCCCGGGGCGGGAGGACGCTGGGCACTGCGCCACCCAGTGCTACGGGCTGTCGTACACGAAAGCATCCAGCCCCTGGAACGCGTGCGTATGCACCGTCTCGCCGCCGCCGCGCTGGCCGCCGCAGGTGCTCCCGCCAGCGAACGCGCCCACCACGTCGAACAGTCACTGACCGGCTGGGACCCGCAGGCCGTCGCCTTACTGTCCGAAGCTGCCGAGCGCTCCGCCGCCACCGCACCCGCGAGCAGCGCCCATTGGCTGGGCGTCGCCCTCTCCCACCTGCCCGACCAGCCGCAGCACGACACGCTGCGCCGCGATCTGATGCTGCGCCGGGCCCGTGCCCTGGGCGTGTGCGGAGGGCTGCGGGAGAGCCGGGACCTGCTGCACGAGGTGATCGCCATGTCACCGCCCGACGAGGCGGGGGCGTCAGGAAGCGTGCGGGCCTCCGCCGTGACACTGTGCGCGGTGATGGAGCGTCACCTGGGGCGGTACGCCGAGGCGGTCGCCCTGCTGCGCCGCGAGCTCTCCCGGTCACCGGGCCCGTCCGACGCCGACACGGTGGAACTCGGCCTCGAACTGAGCTCGTCCGCGCCGCACGACACCGCCTACCCCCAGCTGCGCGCCGACGTGGCCGCCACCCTCGACCTGGCCCGGTCCCTGGGCGACGAGGTCGCCCAGGCGGGCGCCCTCTCGATCGCGGCCCTCGGGGAGACGTACGAAGGCAACATGGGTGCCGCGCGGGAGGCCACCGACCGGGGCGCCGCGCTGGTCGACGCCCTGACCGACCACGACCTCGCGGGTCTGTGCGAGCCCCTGGCCCGGCTCGGCTGGGCCGAGGCCTTCCTGGAGCGGTACGCCGACGCCGAACGGCACGCCGACCGCGGCCTGGCCATCGCCCGGCGCGGCGGCCAGCTCTACGTCCTGCCGCACCTGCTGCTGTGCAAGGCGTACGTCCATATCCAGACCCTGCGCCTGGACTCGGCCATGGAACTCGCGGACGAGGCCGAGACGATCGCCCGTGGCGTCGGCAGCGACGAACTGCTGGCCTTCGTCCTCACCAACAAGGCGTACACGCAGTTGTTCGCCCTCCCGCTCGGCGACCGGGCCGCACTGGTGGTGGCCGAGGAAGCCGTCGCCGCGGCAGGGACGCGTACCAACTGGTGGGCGTCCATCGCCTGGTGCGTGCTCGCCCAGGCGGCGATGCACGCGGGTGATCCGCAGCGCGCCAGGGCCGCGATCCTTCGTGGTGGCGGAGGCGACGATCTGGACGCGCTCCATCCGTCCATGCGCCCGCTCATCCTGGAGATCCTCGTCACCTCCGCCATCCTGACCGGCGACACGGACGCCGCCGCGATCTGGGCGGAGCGGGCCCGTAAGGAGGCCGAACTGCTGGACCTCCCCTCGCAGCAGGCCTCGGCGCTGCGCAGCACCGCCCACTGTCTGTCCGCCGGCGGCGACACGGCAGCGGCCGTCGCACTGTTCGATGAGGCTGTGGACAAGACGGTCCGCGGGGGAGCGGTGCTGTGGGAGGCGTTCAGCCTGCTGCTCGGCGCACCCCTGGCCGCCGCCGGTGATCCGGACCGCGCCCGCGCCATGTGGACCCGTGCACGGCGGCTCGCCGTGACCGGCGGCGCGCGGCAACTGACGGGCCTGGCCGACATGATCCACCCCCTCGTGCACACCGTGCCCCCGGCCCAGCCTCCGCTCCCGGGCCTCTCCGCCCGCGAACGCGAGATCGCCGCGCTGGTCGCCGCGGGCCTGACCACCCCCGCCATCGCCGCCCAGCTCTTCCTCAGCCCCCGCACGGTCGAGTCCCACCTCGGCCGCATCTACCGCAAGACCGGCGTCACTTCGCGGGCCGCCCTCGCCGTCCTCCAGACCAGATCGGAGCTGGGCGACACGACGACCGGGACGACGGGGACCACCGAGGTCACCTGAGCCCATCTGAGCTCACCGATCGTTCGCCGACCCCGTCTCGACGGCCGGTCGGTCCGTGGGACGGAAGACGGCTTCGCCTTCCCACAGGCGGGAGAAGAGTGCGCCCGGGTTCAACTGGGCTTCGTCGTCGCCGTCGCTCTTGGTGAACACCTCGTCCACGAGGAGGGTGCGCAGGTACTCCTGGACACCCTCGCCGTACCCCTGTCGGTAGTCGTCGATGTCGAAGTGGTGCTCGGCTTCCACAGGGGCCTGTACATCGTGGTCGTCCGCGATGACGAGGCGTCCCCGGATGGTGCGTGCCTCAAGGGTGTGGTCGTTGTAGTAGCCGTAGACGATGTCCGCCTCGATGTCGCCGCTGACGTGCATGTCGCCTTCGGTGTACAGCGCCTTGGCCGTCAGGTCCCCGCCGATGACGATGCCCGAGGCCGGGCGCGAGTCCGCCAGGCAGCCCTCGACGGTCAGGGAGCCGGTGACGACGAAGGAGCGCATCACCTGAAGGTTTCCCTCTACGACGAGGTCGCCGTGGTGGAAGAAGGGAGCGCGGAGCTCCTGCTCGCTCACCAGGGTCCTGGTTGTGCCCGTGTCGCCCAGGACTCTCCGGCAGAGCTCCAGGAGCCATACGAAACCGTCAGGGCCGCAGTCGCGCTTCAGCGTGTCGATGAAGTGCTGGTAGCTGTCGTACGTCTCGTCGACGTGCCGCCGCAGGCTGGGGTTGTCCTCGTCGTCGGTACGGAGTTCCGCTGCGGCCCGGCGTACGGCCTGCATGTCGATGGGCCGTGGTCCGCCCTCGGTGAAGGGGTAGCGGACGTGTGCGGGTGCCCCTGCTTTCTCCAGCATGGGCACGATCTGTGATCGGGCGCGTCGTTGATGGTCGTTGCGCTGGTCCAGGCGCAGCGCGATGCCCAGGGGTGTCTGTCCGAGTTGGTTGACGGCGGCGGTGTCGGCGCCGTGCTGGAGCAGGAGTTCCACCAATGGGGGCTGGGCCGAGCTCACGGTGGCGTGCAGGGGTGTGTTGCCGAGGCTGTCGGTGTCGGTCGTCGGAGCGCCATGGTCGAGCAGGAAGGCGTAGACCGGGGTGGCGGTGGTGCTGTGGTGCGCGAACGACCCGCCCATGACATCCCCGCGGGGTCCGTCGAGGCGGGCGCCGTGCTCGACGAGGAGCTCCAGTATCGCGACCGAGCGGTCGACGGCGGCTTGCGGTGCGGTGTTGTTGAGGAGGACGGCCCGGGCGGCGGGCGTGACGCCGGTCCGGTCGCGGGCGTGCACGTCCGCCCCCGACTCCAGCAGAGCGCGCACCATTTCCAGTGAGGGCAGCGGGTCCCTGTCCCGGTAGGGGGCCTGGACCGCCCGGTGCAAGGGGGTGGCGCCCTGCTCGTCGGGCGCCGACACCTCGGCGCCCTCGGCCAGCAGGGCGCGTATCCTCGCGACCTGCTCCAGAGGCCGAGCACCGTGCGCAGGGCTGACCGCGTGAAAGAGGTCGTCGACTGTTCCCGTCATGGCCCGGACCGTAGCCGACGTCCACGGCGATCAGGGGTCCTGATGGCGCCGGGGACGAAGGTTAGGTAGCCGGTTGCGTGGTTTCACGGCATGGCGCGCTTCCCGTCTCGGCGGCTCTTCAGGTATTGGCGGCCGGTACGGGGATCGGCGGGCCTGTCGCGGCCCCGGCCCGTTCACCTCAAGGCGTTGAGCCGGAGCGTACGTGCCGGCGGGTCAGCTTCCTCCATCCCGTCAGCGGCTCCGGAACCGTGGCCGGGGCCGGATGGTCCGGCCGGCGCGCCAACTGCGTGGGGTGCGCTGCCTGGATCTGCCCCCACGTCGTCGCGGGGCACCGGCCCTGGGGACTGACCGTCAGGAACTTCTCGTACGGCACCTCTCGCAGGGGGACGTCGATTTCCATCCAGTGGTCCTTGCCGGAGACCTCGTCCCAGCCGTCGTTGGGGATCCGGATGTGGTCGCGTCGCGCGTCCTTGTTCTGGCTGGTGATCTGGAGGACGCCGGCATGGTCCTCGTGGCAGCTCACCACGACGCAGTAGTGCTGGGACTCCTCCCCGGTCCCTTCACGGTAGGGGACCATGGCCAGCCATATCTCGCCCGGCTCCGGCAGGGTCGGCCGGCTCGGCGGCCGCGGCCGCCTCGGCCTGCCGGGACTGTCTGCGGCCTGCCGGCCCCACCACCGCACGACGAGGAAGAACACCATGGCCGTGAGCCCCGCGGCCGGGATCTCCAGCATCGAGGTGACCATCCACTTCGCATACGGGTCCGCGGGCTCCTCCATCGTGGCGCGCAGCGCCCCCGGCTCCAGCTGGGACCGGGTCAACGCCACCGCCGCCGCGCAGAGACCGAGGAGCACGGCAGCACGGGCGAGCGGCAGCCACCATCGGAAGGACTGGCCGCGGCCGGCCGCCCAGGCCACGACGACCGCGGTCAGCAGGGATATCCCCGCCAGCACCGGTCGCGCAGCTCCGTCGACGTGCTGCGGAGGCGACTGCGCCGCCATGAACCCGGGAACGACGACCGGAACCAGGAGGAGATATCCGACCACGTACCACTTCAACAAGAGCGCAACTGTCAGCAGACATGACTGCTCACGACGGCGCCTCATAGACCCCCCCAACCACACATGACGGCGCGACGGCCTGACACCCGCCGTTCTCGTACTCCGCACACTTCCTCGCCGCTGTTCTCAAGCGCCTTCGGAAGCAGGCATACCTGCCGTCTCCTCGGACATCTGAAGCTCGCTGAGACCCGCATCGACGGGGACGGCGGACTGGGACCGGGCGTCGCTCAGAGCCTTGGCCGTCATCCGGGGCACCCACACAGCCGCCGCAGCGCACCGTACTCGCACCGTTCACCCGCGTTCTCTCCGCTCGGTCACCCCGGAGGCATCCAGGGTCCGGTGGTCACGCTTCCGCATGCTCGGTGCGAGGGCTTCGGTGAAAGTACGCAATCGCCTACCCAACTCCTGAGCTGGGGACTTCTTGGCCAGGCCCCGCATCCACGGACCGTCTAGCCTGGGCCGATGAGCACTCCCACCTCGCTGTTGCGGGCCTTTCGGCCTCAAGTCCAAGAGCGTCTCTACGACTTCTACGATGAGCTGCGGAGCGCCGACGACCTGTTCTGGGACCGCAGTCTGCGCGCGTGGGTCGCGACCGGGCATGCCGTGGTCAGCAAGGCGGCGGGTGACCCGGGGCTGTCCTCGGTGCGCTATCCCGACATCGAGGACGTCTCCGAGGAACTGCGGCCGCTGGCCACGGTCCTGAGTCGGCAGATGCTCTACAACGACGCCCCCGACCACCCCAGGCTGCGGAGCCTGATCAGCAAGGCCTTCACTCCCCGGGCGGTGGAGACGCTCCGCGGCCGGATCGTCGAGGCCGTCGACCGGATCATCGCCGAGGCGGCGCCGACCGGGCGGATGGACATCGTCGCGGACCTCGCCAGGCCCCTGCCCCTCACCATCATCTGCGACCTCCTCGACGTACCGGAGCAGAACCGCCCCGCTCTCGCCGCCTGGTCCGAGCCGGTCGCCGAAGCCATCGGCAACTCCCGGCTGGACGCCGACCGCAACCGCGAGGCCTCACAGAGCATGACCGACATGCTCGCCTACTTCCGCGCACTCCTCACCCACCACGACGCCCCGCCGGCCTCTCACCCCCTGCGCGCCCTGGTGAGCACACAGGCCGAGAACACCGACCAGGACCTCGACGAACTCCTCGCCAACTGCGCCCTGCTCCTGATCGCCGGCCACGAGACCACCACCCACTTCATCGGCAACGCCACCCTCGCCCTGCTCCGCCACCCGCACGCGGCCGATCAACTGCGCGGCCGGCCCGAACTGATGCCCGCCGCGGTCGAGGAACTCCTGCGCTACGACGCCCCGGTACAGCTGATGCTGCGCCGCGCACGCCACGAACTGGACCTGGCGGGGCGCACCATCGCCGAAGGACAGACGGTGCTCCTGGTGGGCGGCGCCGCGAACCGGGATCCGGCCGCGTTTCCCGATCCCCATGTGCTGGACTTCGAACGGCCCGGCGGACGGCACATGGCATTCGGGCACGGTCCGCACTTCTGCCTCGGCGCGGCCCTGGCCCGGCTGGAAGGCGCGATCGTCCTGGAAGCACTCCTGACCCGGCTCCCCGGCCTACGGCTCGACGGCCCCGCCCCGCAGTGGCAGCGCAGCCTCAACTTCCGGGGGCTCACCCGCCTGGACGTCACCTTCACCCCGTCGTCGGGCGATCCCGACAGCGACAACCAGGCCGTGCCGACCACCAGTTACCCGTACGGCGTCGACTCCGCGACACACGTCGGCGCGTGCCCTGTCCGCTCCGTGCCCGACCACATCACCGGCGCCTGACCACGGGTCCGGCGCCCCCGAACCCGAATCTGCCGGCGACAAGTCGGCCGCGTTCCGAGTGAGGAAGAACCGACAAGTACGCCAGCCCGACGCCCGGTTGGAGGACCTCCGAGGGGACCGCCTCACGAGCCGAGCGGAGCTGTCGGGGGTCGCCGGGCGGGGAACGGGGCGGCCGACATGAGCGAGGGGTGTGGATCGTCGTCGGCCGGCTGCTGCGGACCCTGACGAGACAGCCTGGTGGCTCGGTGCCTCCTGGGAGAACGCGCCGGCACAACAGGGGCGGTACGCCGCCGAGATGGCCGTACGCGCGAGGATCGGGCGCCACGGCGAGTCAGCGCCCTGCCTGACCAGAACCCGGCGGCCTGGCGCGGGGGGTGGACATGCACGGCGGCGATTCCGGAGGCGGTTTCGGGGGGGCGGCGCCTGACCCGGCCTGCCTTGTCGGGGTGGATGCGAGGATGCGGGTGTGTACAGGTATCTGGTCGTCCGCTCGGACTGTCTTCACGGCGAGAGCGTTCCGTCATGCGTGCTGCGCGAGTACCTGGACTCCGTGCCCGGCCTGCGGAGGACCGACCTGGCCTTCTACACGGCCGCCGAAGGCTTCGACTGGCTCCACGTGACCATCGCCGCGTGTGACGGCGCCGGCAACTACGCCGCCCATACAGGGCGGGTGCCGCGGCGAGTCAACATGGTGGAGCTGATCTGCTCCTCGGCCGGCGGCCGCTCGGCCTATGACGCCCTCCGGGAACTCGCAGTGAGGATCGCCGACTTGCTCGGCTGGGAGGTGGCCGACTCCGAGAGCGACGAGGTCCTGTACGCCAGGCCGACTGTGACCGCTCCGTCAAGGTGCGTCGCCGAATGTCGGACGTGCGCGACGCCGGAGGGCACGTGCAGGGCTCGAATCGGCGATCAGCAGGACACCAGGCTGATGGGCGGGACGTAGAGCGCGGACAGCACCCCGTCCCCGGGAACGTCGACGGGGACGGGGGCGGTCGTGTCGGTCAGCTCCAAGTCGGACGGCAGGTATCGCAGCGAGATGTCTTCGCTGACGTAGAGCACCGAGAGGGAGCCCTGGCAGTCGGAGCCCCCGGGCGGGGCGGTGTCGGGGACTCTGCCGTCCTTCGGGCCGGCCTTGAGGGAGGTGACGCTGATCGGCGTGTACCGGTACTCGTAGGAGGCAGGGCTGACGGCGGTCTCCTCCCTCGTCTTCTCGAACTCGACCCAGTAGCGGGCGAGCTTCACCTTGACTGCCTTGCACGGCCGTTGGATCGCCTCCGGGGTGAAGTTGATGCCGGAGGAGTCCAGGGTCAAGCCCTGGGACTGGTACGCGCCGCTGCTGTTGGGCAGTTCCTTGAGATAGGTCGTCAGCTCTTCGACGCTCATGCCGGTGGTCTTCACGCACTCCGTGGGCGCGGCCGTCGTCGGGCTCTGCGTCGGTGTGGTCGGGTCGGGGGCAGCGGTGTAGTGAGCGAGCTCGGACGGGGAAGCCTTCTCGGACGGGGAGGACCGGGCGGTCGGCTCGTCCTCGGAACACCCTGAGACGGTGAGCAGCGCTGCCACGGCAGCGGCCGGAATGAAGAACGTACGTGCACTTCCCATGACTTCCCCCGCCTGCTTCGAGACCGCTCACCGGCAATCGACCTTGCTGCCCGCCACAGAGTCACACAGGCCACCGACACTCCGCGCGCACCGCGGGCCCCTGCGGCGAAAGTCCGTAGCGGATTGCGTAGTTCTACGGAAACGCCTCGTCTGAGGTGCGGACGGGCCTCACCACTACCGTCTTCCGCTTCCTCGTCGGATCCTTGCGGAGACTCTCACGGAGTTTGCGGTAGCGGATCGGTCTCCCGGCGTCGTGAAGGCAACGTGACGGGCCCCCTCCCCGCACTCAAAGTGACCCAGCCGTCCCACCTCCGGTTTGCCCCCGCTATCGATGGCGTACCGGTCAAGCTCGGACTCCTCTTGCCGTCCGCTGTCGCGGCCACGCTCCTGGCGCCTCCGCAGCTGGTCCTCTACGTATCTCTGACGCTCAGACGACACTCGATTGTCGAGCAATTACAATATCGACGCATAATCTTGCGTTCAGATATCGGTGGTGGTTGAGTGTGGCCCGCCCCACAGCGCACCCGCACAGTCGGTGGGGCCTCCTGCACGTCATGCCTGGAGGGGACCCACCCATGAGAGTTGCCCGGTTCCGTCGTTCGTGCCGCGCCGGCGCGGTCGCCGTTGTCTCCGCGCTCACCCTGACCGCCCTGGCCGCCTGCGGCACCAGCAGCAGCGACAACGGCGACGGTTCCGAGGGGAGCGGATCGAGCGACCCCTCCGCCCCGCTGGATCCCAAGACGAAGGTGACCATCACCATCGACTGCATGCCCCCGAAGGCGAAGGCGGCCGAGCTGAAGGAGTGGAAGGAGGACGTCGCCGAGTTCAACAAGACGTACCCGAACGTCACCATCGAGGGCCGCTCCACGCCGGGGCAGTGTCTGGAGCCGGCGCGGTTCACGGCCATGCTCAAGGCCAAGTCGCAACCGGACGTCTTCTACACCTACTTCACCGACCTGGACCAGGTGCTCTCCGAGGACGGCGGCGCCGACATCAGCGCGTACGTCAATGACAAGACGGTTCCGGCGCTCAAGGACATCGACCCCAACGTGCTCGGCCAGCTCAAGAAGGACGGCAAGCTCTACGGTCTGCCCACCAGCAACTACACGATGGGCCTGCTCATCAACCGCAAGCTGTTCGAGCAGGCCGGGCTCGACCCCGACAGCCCGCCGCGCACCTGGGACGAGGTCCGCGCCGCCGCCAAGAAGATCGCCGAGCTCGGTGAGGGCATCGCCGGCTTCGGCGAGTACAGCGCCGGCAACACCGGCGGCTGGCACTTCACCGCCCAGCTGTACAGCCGGGGCGGGAACATGGTCGACGCGAGCGGCGAGAAGGCCGCCTTCAACGACGACCTCGGCAAGCAGGTCGCCGAGAACCTCCACGCCATGCGCTGGGCGGACGACAGCATGGGCAGGACCCAGCTGCTGAAGTGGGGCGACCTCCAGAAGCAGATCGCCACCGACAAGCTCGGCATGTACCTCGCCGCCCCGGACGACATCGCGTACATGGTCCAGCAACTCGGCGCCCAGTACGAGAACTTCGGAATGGGCCCGATCCCGGGCGAGCAGAGCACCCTCGCCGGCGGCAACAACTACATGATCAAGAAGGGCATCTCCGGCGACAAGATCAAGGCCGCGATCGCCTGGCTCGACTTCAAGAACCTCAGCGTCGGCAAGGGCCAGTTCGACTGGGAGCGGAGCAAGGCCGACAAGCTCCCCGTCGGTGTGCCGCAGCCCAACTTCTGGCTGAACGAGTCCAAGACCAAGGACGACGCCGCGCGCCAGGCCAACGCGACCATGCCGGTCGCCAACTTCAAGGCGTTCATGGACAACCCGGTTCCGGGCAAGGCCGAGCCGCCGAAGGCCCAGGAGATCTACAAGGTCCTCGACAACGTGATGTCCGGCATCCTCACCAACAAGAACGCCGACATCGACAAGCTGCTGTCCACCGCTGAGTCGCAGGTCAACCAGGTCCTGGCCAACCAGTGACCGGCCCGGGCGGGGCGGCCCACCCCGGGCGGCCCCGCCCGACAGCGGATACGGCAGCGGATACGCCAGCACATACGGCAGCCCAGTACCGAGGAGCGACGATGTCGGCCCCGAGCCTGACCCCGAGCAAGGCGGGACCTCCCCGCCCTCCCGAGCCGCGCGCGCCGGGTCCGTCGGCCCCCGGCGCCTCCTTCGCCACCAGCCTCAGGCGCAACCTGACAGCCCACGGCTTCCTCATCGGAGCCGTGCTCTGCTTCCTGGTGTTCTCCTGGTACCCGATGATCCGGGAGTTCTTCCTCGCCTTCCAGAAGACCGAGAGCGGACAGACGACCTGGGTCGGCTTCGACAACCTCGTCACCGTCTTCAACGACCCGGCCTTCTGGCAGGCTTGGCGCAACACGCTCCTGTTCACCGTCCTCGCCCTGGTCTTCGGCTTCGCGGTGCCGTTCGTCGTCGCCGTCGTCATCAACGAGTTCCGGCACGGACAGGGCTATCTGCGGCTGCTCGTCTACCTGCCCGTCATGCTCCCGCCCGTCGCCTCGGTCCTGCTCTTCAAGTACCTCTACGACCCCGGATACGGACTCCTCAACGAGGTGTTCGGCTTCTTCGGCCTGCCCGAACAGCAGTGGCTCCAGGACCCCGATCTGTCCATGCTCTCCGTCGTCATCGCCGCGACCTGGATGAACATGGGCGGCGCCACCCTGATCTACCTCGCCGCGCTCCAGGGTGTCCCCGGCGAACTGTACGAGGCGGCGGAACTCGACGGGGCGGGCCTGCTCCGCAAGATCTGGCACGTCACCATCCCGCAGACCCGGCTCGTCCTGTCGCTGATGCTGCTCATGCAGATCATCGCGACGATGCAGGTCTTCGTCGAACCCTTCCTCCTCACCGGCGGCGCCGGCCCCGAAGGCTCCACGACCACCGTCGTCCACCTGATCTACCAGTACGCCTTCAACTTCAACAACTACGGTGCCGCGGCGGCGCTCGGCCTGTTGCTCCTCGTACTCCTCGCCGGATTCTCGGCGCTGTACGTCAAGCTCAGCCGCGCCGAGGACAAGTAGGCCAGGGGAGTCCACCATGTCGACACGCACACTCGTCTCGCCGGCCGCCCTCGCCAGGCCGAAAGGCAAGGCGCTGTACTGGACCGTCTTCGCCGTGGTCGTCGCAGGCTTCACCCTGACGTTCCTCGGACCGCTCTACTGGCTGGTCTCCAGCGGGTTCAAGGACACCCAGGAGGTGATCCGAACCCCGCCCACCCTGGTGCCCGAAAGCTTCACGCCGGACAACTACAGCCGGGCCTGGGACGTCATGGATCTCTCCTCGCTCCTCTTCAACACCCTGTACTACGCGTTCGGCGCCCTCGCCTTCCAACTCGTCCTGGACGTGGCGGCCGCGTACTCGCTGTCCAAGCTGCGCCCCGTGCTGGGCAAGGCGATCCTGGGCATGATGCTCGCCACCCTGATGATCCCGGCGACCGTGCTCGTCGTCCCGCAGTACCTGACGGTGCTCGACGTACCGCTCGTGGAGCGCAATCTGCTGAACTCGCCCTGGGTGATCTGGCTGCCGTCCGTCACCAACGCCTTCAACATCTTCCTGCTGAAGCGCTTCTTCGACTCCATTCCGCAAGAACTGCTCGACGCCGCCTCCATGGACGGCGCCGGCCCACTGCGGACCCTGCGGTCCATCGTGCTGCCGATCTCCCGCCCCATCCTCGGCGTGGTGTCGATCTTCGCGGTCGTCGGAGTCTGGAAGGACTTCCTGTGGCCGATGCTCACCCTGCCCGACCCCACCAAGCAGACCCTCAACGTCGGTATCTACTCACTGTCCAACGGCGTCCCCGTCAACGTACTGATCGCGGCGCTCACCGTCGCCTCGATACCGACCCTGCTCATCTTCCTGGTCTTCCAGCGCAACATCATGAGCGGCCTGACCGCCGGAGGCCTCAAGGGCTGACGACCACGACGCGAACGCGGCTCCGCCCATCCCCTCGAAGCAGCACCTCTTCCTGCCCGAAAGGAACACTCTGTGGCAGCCCCTCGTACGCCCCGCACCGACCACTGGTGGCGCGACGCCGTCATCTACCAGGTGTACCCACGCAGCTTCGCCGACGGCGACGGCGACGGCACCGGTGACCTCGCGGGCGTCCGGGCGAGACTGCCCTACCTCGCCGAACTCGGCGTCGACGCCGTGTGGTTCACCCCGTGGTACGCCTCACCCCTCGTCGACGGCGGCTACGACGTCGCCGACTACCGCACCATCGACCCCGCCTTCGGCACCCTCGCCGAGGCCGAGAAGCTGATCGCCGAGGCCGCCGCACTCGACATCCGCGTCATCGTCGACATCGTCCCCAACCATGTCTCCGACCAGCACGCCTGGTTCCAGGCAGCCCTGGCCGCCGGGCCCGGCAGCCCCGAGCGAGAGCGCTTCCACTTCCGCCCCGGACGCGGCGTTCAAGGCGAACTGCCCCCGAACAACTGGCCCTCCCAGTTCTCCGGGCGCACCTGGACCCGCGTCCCGGACGGCGAGTGGTACCTGCACCTCTTCACCCCCGAGCAGCCCGACCTCAACTGGTCCCACCCCGAGGTCCGCCAGGAACACGAGGACGTCCTGCGCTTCTGGTTCGAGCGCGGTGTCGCCGGCGTCCGCGTCGACTCCGCGGCGCTGCTCGCCAAGCACCCCGCACTCGCCGACTTCGAGGAGGGCGTGGACCCCCACCCCTACATCGACCAGGACGAACTCCACGACATCTACCGGTCCTGGCGTGCCGTCGCCGACGCATACGGCGGCGTCTTCGTCGGCGAGGTGTGGCTGCCCGACACCGAGCGCTTCGCGCGCTACCTGCGCCCCGACGAACTCCACACCGCGTTCAACTTCACCTTCCTCGCCTGCCCCTGGGAGCCCGGCCGCCTGCGCCGCGCCATCGACGACACCCTCGCCGAGCACGCCCCGGTCGGCGCCCCCGCCACCTGGGTGCTGTGCAATCACGACGTGACCCGCACGGTCACCCGCTACGGCCGCGAGGACACCGGGTTCGACTTCGCGGCCAAACGCTTCGGCACCCCCACCGACCTCGCCCTGGGCACCCGCCGGGCCCGGGCCGCCGCACTGCTGACCCTCGCCCTGCCCGGATCCGTCTACCTCTACCAGGGTGAGGAACTGGGTCTGCCCGAGGCCGACATCCCCGTCGACCGCATCCAGGACCCCATGCACTTCCGCTCCGGCGGCACCGACCCCGGCCGCGACGGCTGCCGAGTGCCCCTGCCGTGGGAGGCACAGGCCCCCGCCTACGGCTTCGGCGCGGGGGCCGCACCCTGGCTGCCCCAGCCCGAGGACTGGGCTCAGCACGCGGTCGACCGCCAGAGCGCCGACCCGCACTCGATGCTCACGCTCTACCGCGAGGCGCTGCGCATCCGCCGGTCCGAGCCCGCCTTCGGCGACGGGCCGATGCGGTGGCTGCCCGCCGAAGAGGGGGTGCTGGCCTTCGCCCGCCCCGGAGGACCGATCTGCGTGGCCAACCTGTCAGCGACCCCCGTGGACCTGCCGGCGCACGGCGAAGTCCTGCTGGCCAGCGGGCCGTTGGGTGCCGACGGGAGACTGCCGTCGGACGCGGCGGTGTGGCTGCGGGCCGACTGACGCGCCGATCTCCGCGTGCCCGGCCGGTCGAACGTCGGCCGGGCAGGCGGGCACCCTCTAGCCGCAATTCGCTTGCGTGTTTTGCGTTAGGCTTGCGTTCATGACACGACGACTTGCTCAGGTGGCTAAGAAGGTTGGGGTCAGCGAGGCAACGGTCAGCCGTGTCCTCAACGGAAAGCCCGGCGTCTCCGATGCGACCCGGCAGTCGGTTCTCACCGCCCTGGACGTCCTCGGGTACGAGCGGCCGACCCAGTTGCGCGGGGAGCGGGCCCGGCTCGTCGGTCTGGTGCTCCCCGAGTTGCAGAACCCGATCTTTCCCGCGTTCGCCGAGGTCATCGGGGGAGGGCTGGCCCAGCAGGGGCTGACTCCGGTGCTGTGTACGCAGACCCGGGGCGGGGTGTCGGAAGCCGACTACGTGGACCTGCTGCTCCAGCAGCAGGTCTCCGGCGTCATCTTCGCCGGCGGGCTGTTCGCGCAGGCCGACGCTCCGCACGAGCACTACCACCAGTTGGCGGAGCGGAAGATCCCTGTCGTGCTGGTCAACGCCGCCATCGAGGGGCTCGACTTTCCTTGCGTGGCGTGCGACGACGCGGTCGCGGTCGAGCAGGCGTGGCGCCACCTCGCCTCGCTGGGGCACGAGAGGATCGGGCTGGTCCTCGGCCCCCCGGACCACATGCCGTCGCGCCGCAAACTGGCGGCCGCCCGGGTGGCCGCCGAGGTGGCGGGCACGGTCTGGGAGGACGCTCTCGTGCAGCGGTCGATCTTCTCCCTGGAGGGCGGCCAGGCGGCGACCGCACGGCTGCTGGACGCGGGGGTCACCGGCATCGTGTGCGCGAGCGACCCGCTCGCGCTCGGCGCCATCAGGGCCGCGCGCCGGCGGGGGCTGTCCGTTCCCTCGCAGGTGTCGGTCGTCGGCTTCGACGACTCGGCGTTCATGACGTGCACGGAACCGCCGTTGACCACGGTGCGCCAGCCCATCGAGGCCATGGGCCGCGCCGCCGTCGATCTGCTCTGCACCCAGATCCAGGGCACCGCCGCGCACCCCGGCGAGCTCCTCTTCGAGCCGGAGCTGGTGGTGCGCGGCTCGACGGCTCCGCCGCCCGCCGCGTGATCCTCACCGTCTGACGCCGCGTCGCCCCACGGCGCCGGTGTCGTTGTCGTTTCCGCGACAGTGTTCTGTCGTGAACCTGACGGAACCGTTGACAAAGTCTTGACGTCGGAGAAACCTATCGACTCAGCGTTGCAAGTGAGTCACAAAAATGCTCAATAGATCGACTCAATGGCGCCATCCCTCAACCAAGTCATGCTGGGCTTTCGGCATGCCGCCCCGTCGCCCCGAGCTGTGGCGACGAGTCCCGCGCCGTGCCGTGCCCGGAGTGCGGAGAGGCCACCATGAGACGCACACATCCGAGCAGACGCCTGGGTATCGGTCGGCCGGCGGCGGGTCCGACGGCCGTCGGACCGCTCCCCGTCCCGGCGCACGCCGCGGCCGAGAGAGCCCCCTCCTGGAGAGCACGATGGCTGAGCGCCGTGCTCGTGACGTGCCTGCTGGCCCTGGGCGGCCCCCTGATGACCGCCCAGGCCGCGGGCGGACCCGACATCGCACTGGGCGACGCCGCTTCGGCGAGCAGTGCCAACAGCGGGTACGCCGCCGCCAACATCACGGACGGCGACCAGGGTTCGTACTGGGAGAGCGCGGGCGCCGGCCTGCCCCAGTGGGTCCAGGCCGACCTCGGCGGCAGCGAGCGCATCGACGAGGTCGTCCTGAGACTGCCCGCCGGCTGGGAGAGCCGCACCCAGACGCTCGCCGTCCAGGGCAGCGCCGACGGCACCACCTTCGCCACCCTGAAGGCCTCCGCCGGCTATTCCTTCAGCCCCGCTGCCGCGAACACCGTCACCATCGACTTCGCGGCCACCCAAGCCCGTTACGTCCGTGTCGCCGTCAGCGCCAACACCGGCTGGCAGGCGGCCCAGCTCTCCGAACTCGAAGTCCACGCCGCCGGTGAGTCCTCCGCCGACCTCGCGGCAGGCAAGACCCTCAAGGCCAGCAGCCACACCGAGGGGTACACCGCCCCCAACGCCAACGACGGCAACCGGGCCAGCTACTGGGAGAGCGCCAACAACGCCTTCCCGCAGTGGCTGGAGGCCGACCTCGGCGCCTCCCTCGCGGTCGACCGTGTCGTCCTGAAGCTGCCCGCCGGCTGGAGCGCCCGCAGCCAGACCCTCAAGATCCAGGGCAGCACCAACGGCACCGACTACACCGACCTCTCGGCCTCCCGGGCCTACGCCTTCACCGCGGCCGCCGACAACACCGCGACGATCACCTTCGACTCCACCACCACCCGCCACGTCCGCGTCCTGGTGACCGCCAACACCGTGCAACCCGCCGCCCAGATCTCCGAGTTGGAGATCTACGGCCCGAGCAGCGGCGACACCCGGGCCCCGACCGCCCCCACCGGCCTGGCGTACACCCAGCCCGCCACCGGCCAGATCAAGCTCACCTGGACCGCCGCCACCGACAACGTCGGCGTCACCGGCTACGACATCTACGCCAACGGCACCCTGCTCACCGGCGTCGCGGCCGATGTCACCACGTTCACCGACAGCCGTCCGCCCGACCAGACCGTCTCCTACCGCGTCCGCGCCCGTGACGCCGCCGGCAACCAGTCCGGCGACAGCAATACCGTCACCCGCATCGGCGACGCAGGCGACACCCAGGCACCCACCGCCCCCGCGAACCTGGCGTTCACCGAGCCCGCCGGCGGCCGGATCAAGCTGACCTGGACCGCGTCGAGCGACAATGCCGGCGTCACCGCCTACGACATCTACGCCAACAACACCCTCAGGGACAGCGTCGCCGGCACCGCCACGACATTCACCGACACCCAGCCCGCGACCAGCACCGTCACCTACTACGTCCGTGCCAAGGACGCGGTCGGCAACCAGTCCGGCAACAGCAACACCGTCACCCGCAACGGCACCGGCGGCACCGGCTCCAACCTCGCCGTCGGCAAGCCGATCGACGCCTCCTCCACAGTGCACACCTACGTCGCCACGAACGCCAACGACAACAGCACGGCCACCTACTGGGAGGGCGCCGGCGGCAGCTACCCGAACACCCTCACCGTCAAACTCGGTGCCAACGCCGAGGTCGACCGCCTCGTCCTGAAACTGAACCCCGACGACGCCTGGTCGGCCCGCACCCAGACCATCGAGATCCTCGGCCGGGAGCAGAGCGCCTCCGCGTACACCGGCCTCGTCGCCGCGAAGAGCTACTCCTTCGACCCGGCGAGCGGCAACACGATCACGATCCCCGTCAACGCCCGCACCGCCGACGTCAGGCTCCGGTTCACCGCCAACTCCGGTGCCCCGGCAGGCCAGCTCGCCGAGTTCCAGGTGATCGGCGTCGCCGCCCCCAACCCCGACCTGCTCGTGACCGACCTGACCACCGCACCCGCCGCGCCGGTCGAGTCCGACTCCATCACGGTGACGGCCACCGTCCGCAACGCCGGCCCCGTCGCGGCCGGGGCGAGCAAGCTGGCGGTGCGCCTGGGAGACACCAAGGTCGCCTCCGCCGACGTCGGCGCCCTCGCGGCCGGCGCGCAGACCACGGTCAGCGCCTCCATCGGCCGCCGGGACGCGGGCTCCTACGAGCTCAGCGCCGTCGCGGACGACACGGACGTGGTGATCGAACAGAACGAGACCGACAACACCTACACCCGCCCCACCGCACTCGTGGTGAAGCCGGTCGCCGGCTCCGACCTGATCACCACCGCGGTCGCCACGACCCCGTCCAGCCCCTCGGCAGGAGACACCGTCTCCTTCAAGGCGACCGTGAAGAACCAGGGCACCGAGCCCACCACCACGGGCAGCCACGGCGTGACCCTCACCCTCCTCGACAAGCAGGGGAGCACGGTCAGGACCCTGACCGGCGCCCACGACGGGATCCTCGCCCCCGGCGACTCCGCCGTCGTGACCCTGGGCCCCTGGACCGCGGCCAACGGCACCTACACCGTCAAGACCGTCCTCGCCGCCGACAGCAACGAACTGCCGGTCAAGCGCGAGAACAACACCGCCACCCAGTCCCTGTTCGTCGGACGCGGCGCCAACATGCCCTACGACATGTACGAGGCGGAGGACGGCACGACCGGCGGCGGCGCCACCGTCCTCGGCCCCAACCGCACCGTGGGCGACCCCGCGGGCGAGGCCTCCGGACGCAAGGCCGTCCGCCTGGACGCCACCGGCGAATACATCGAGTTCACCACCCGCGCCACCACCAACACCCTGGTGACCCGCTTCTCCCTCCCGGACGCACCGGGCGGCGGCGGAACCGACTCCACCCTCGACCTCTACATCGACGGCACCTTCAAGAAGGCCGTCCCGCTCACCTCCAAGTACGCCTGGCTGTACGGCGCCGAGGCATCCCCCGGCAACTCACCCTCGGCAGGAGCCCCCCGGCACATCTACGACGAGGCACACCTCCTGCTCGGCGAGACCGTGCCCGCGGGCAGCAAGATCCGGCTCCAGAAGGACACCGCCAACACCAGCACCTACACCATCGACTTCATCAACCTGGAACAGGTCGCACCGGTCGCCAACCCCGACCCCGCGACGTACACCGTGCCCACCGGCTTCACCCACCAGGACGTGCAGAACGCCCTCGACAAGGTGCGCATGGACACCACCGGCACCCTCGTCGGCGTCTACCTCCCGCCCGGCGACTACGCGACATCGAGCAAGTTCCAGGTCTACGGCAAGGCCGTCAAGGTCGTCGGCGCCGGCCCCTGGTACACGCAGTTCCACGCCCCGACCACCCAGGACAACACCGACATCGGCTTCCGCGCCGACGCGACCGCCAAGGGCTCGCTCTTCAAGGGCTTCACCTACTTCGGCAACTACACCTCGCGCATCGACGGACCCGGAAAGGTCTTCGACTTCGCGAGCGTCACCGACATCACCATCGACGACGTCTGGAACGAGCACATGGTGTGCCTCTACTGGGGCGCCAACACCGACCGCGTCACCATCAAGAACTCGCGGATCCGCGACATGTTCGCCGACGGCATCAACATGACCAACGGATCCACCGACAACCTCGTCACCAACAACGACGCCCGCGCCACCGGCGACGACAGCTTCGCGCTGTTCTCCGCCATCGACGCCGGCGGCGCCGACATGAAGAACAACGTCTACGAGAACCTCACCTCCACCCTGACCTGGCGGGCCGCGGGCATCGCCGTCTACGGCGGCTACGACAACACCTTCCGCAACATCCACATCGCGGACACGCTCGTCTACTCCGGCATCACGATCTCCTCGCTCGACTTCGGCTACCCGATGAACGGCTTCGGAACCGGGCCGACGACCTTCGAGAACGTCTCGGTCGTCAGAGCGGGCGGTCACTTCTGGGGCGACCAGACCTTCCCCGCCATCTGGCTCTTCTCGGCCTCGAAGGTCTTCCAGGGCATCCGCGTCAACCACGTGGACATCGTCGATCCCACCTACAGCGGCATCATGTTCCAGACCAAGTACACCGGCGGCCAACCCGAGAACCCGGTGAAGGACACCGTCTTCAACGACATCTCCATCAGCGGCGCCCGCAAGAGCGGCGACACCTGGGACGCCAAGTCCGGCTTCGGTATCTGGGCCAACGAACTCCCCGAACCGGGCCAGGGCCCGGCCGTGGGGGAGGCCACCATCAACTGCCTGCGCATGCGCGACAACGCCCAGGACATCCGCAACACGACAGCCTTCAAACTCACCGTCAACCCCTGCTGAGGCGGGTGCCCTGGTAGAACAGTGCGCCGTGGGCACCCAGGAGCGCGGCCGAAAGGTGTACCGGCCGCTGCGGCGGGCCGGACTCGAGGTGATCCCGGACGCCGTTCCGGACGGCACGATCCCGTTCGTCGTCGGTTACCGTGCCGAGGACGTGGCCGGCGGCTTCTCCCACCGGTACGACACCCCACGGCTCGTCGAGCGGCTCAACGAGGACTGGTACGACCTCGCCGTCTCCACGGGTCTTCTCGACGACCGGCGCGAGTTCCTCGTCCAGCTTCCGCAGGGCACCCGCACCCACCGGGCCGCCCTGCGGAACCTGCACGGCGACAGTGCCTCACCGGCGCTCTGGACCCGGGTCCGGCTCCTGGACCCCTGGGACATCATGGGCCGGGGCGCGGCATCGGCGTTCCTCGGCATACACGCGGGCCATCCGGGCTTCGCCATGATGGCTCTCGACAGCAGCGTGTACATCACCGCCTCGACGGGCGAGACCGGCGTCGACGTGTTCGCGGTGCGCCACCCGGACCGCTCGGAGAACATCGTCCAGCACCTGGAGGGGATCGTTCTGCGCGACAGTCCCGATGTCTATCGCGAGTTCAAGGAGCGGATCGCGGTCTGGCTCGCGGGCAGAACCGAGCGCCCGCCGTCATGAGAGCGGCCGCGCCCGACGCTCCCGTGACATGGGTCCGGACCCTTGAGGGGGATCTTGGTCGAGGGCGGTAAGAAGGCGTGGGACCAGGGGGTTTGAGTCGGTCTTCCGCCAGGCGACGGCGACTCGGGTGCGGGTGGTGTGGGGATCGAGCCTGCGGAAGGCAACGCCTTTGAGGCGGATACGGCGGATGCACTCCGGGGCCAGTGACACACCCAGCCCGGTCTCCACCAGGGCGCAGACGGTCTGCCATTCCACGGCATGCTGCGCCACCCGGGGCGTGAAGCCCGCCGTGACGCACAGGCTGGTGATCTGGTCGTACAGCGACGGGCCGGCCGCGCGCGGCAGAAGCACGAAGGGCCAGTGCGCCAACTGGTCGATGCGGACGGTGCGTTGCGCTGCCAAGGGGTGCGCGGACGGCAGTACGGCCACGAAGGGCTCGGTCAGCACGGTGGCGAACGCGAGTTCCGTGTCGTCGGCGGGCGGTTCGCGCAACAGGCCGATGTCGATCGACTTGTCGCGCAGAGCGGCGAGTTGCGGGGCGGTGGTCATTTCCTGGATGTCCAGTTCCGCGGCGGGGAACCCTTCCCGGAAGGTTCGCAGCAGGCCGGGCAGGACGGTCAGGGCGAGGGAGGCGGCGAAGCCGATCCGCAGCCTGCCGACCCTGCCGCTGCCGACGTCTCGGGCCGCCGCGAGACCGTCCGCGAGGCCGGTGAGGGCGTGCCGGGCGGCAGGAAGGAGTTCCCTGCCTGCCGGGGTGAGGGCGACAGGTCCCGGTCCGCGGCTGAACAACGGGTGACCGACCGTGCGTTCCAGACGCCGGATCTGCTGGCTCAGCGGAGGCTGGGCGATGCCCAGGCGCATGGCGGCGCGGCCGAAGTGGAGTTCTTCGGCGAGCACGACGAAGGCGTGCAGTTGCTGAAGAGGAAGTTCAGGGCGTTCCATACGCTCAGGGATATCACCTCATACCTGAGGCTGTATTAGACGTATCGGTGCTGCTCACCTAGCGTTCGGCGCATGACGGAGCGACGTTCCATCCTCAGCGGTTCGACGTTCGAAGAGCGCATCGGCTATGCCCGTGCCGTCGTCGACGGCGACTGGGTCCATGTGTCCGGGACGACCGGGTTCGACTACGCGACCATGACGATCTCCGACGACGTGGTGGAGCAGGCCGAGCAGTGCCTGCGCAACATCGAGGCCGCGCTGGCCGAGGCGGAGTGTGCCTTCGCCGACGTGGTGCGCGTGCGTTATCTGCTGCCTGACCGGGCCGACTTCGAGCCCTGCTGGCCCGTACTGCGACGGGCCTTCGGCCAGGTCCGCCCGGCCGCCACGATGCTCATGTGCGGTCTCTCCGATCCCCGTATGAGGATCGAGATCGAGGTGTACGCGCGACGGGCCACGGCGTGACCTGTATCCCTCGACCGATGCGTCCCCGCCACGAAAGGACACCGGATCGTCGTGCCCACCCTTCCTCACAGTGACGCCGTGACCGGTCACCCCGAAGCACTTGCCACGCCCGTCGAAGCCTTTGAACCCCCCTACTACGTGGCTGTCTTCACCACGGTGCGAACCGAGGACCAGAGCGACTTCAGCGAGACGAATGCACGCCTGGAAGACCTGGTCAAGGACCTCCCCGGATACCTGGGGATGGACCACGCGCAGACCCCCGGCGGCCTGGGCATCACCGTCAGCTACTTCCGTGACGCCGACGCCCTCACACAGTGGCGGACCAACGCCGAGCACCGCGCGGCGCAGAAGCGCGGGCGGGCCGACTGGTACCAGAGCTACACGCTGCATGTCGCGAGGGTGGAGCGGAGCCACGGGTTCACGCGAGCGTAGGCCCGGCGGCCCTGCCTCATGCGGTGGCCAGCACCGCGATGAACCCGGCCAGTGCCGCCAGCAGCCCGAGCCATGCCAGCGCATGTACTGTCCGCGGAGCCTTCTTCGTGAGGCGCTCCATCACCTGGTACATCGCGGAGACGATGAGCAGCGCCGCCGTGACATGCAGCAGCACCGCCAGGCTCACCCCCACGACCGCGCCGGCTCTCCAGAAGCGACCCCAGGTCACCGACCAGACCACCGAGAACACGATCGCCGCCGTCAGACCGCCGACGAGTTCCACCCACCAGGGCCGGTCGCCCATCCACCACAGGCCGCCGAGCCAGGAGACCTCGACGTCGAAGAGGTCGAGGGTCGCCCAGGTACCGAGGACCAGGATTCCCAGACCCGTCACTCCCACGATCAGGCGGTAGCGCCACTTGAGCCACGTCGACCAGTTCGTTCCCTCACCGCGCAGCATGGTCGCCATCGCTACCGCCGACCAGATCAGCCACCGCCGGATCAGCGCGGTGCCGGCGTCCGCCAGCGCATCGCGCAGTACACGGTCGGCTTCCGCACGCCACACGACCTCCCCGTCGGTCGAGGTGTACTCCGGAGTGCCCTCCGGGTGGCTCAGTCCGTCGTGCAGCAACGTGGCCGGGAGATGCTCGCCGGTCTTCGGCACGAGCCAGGTGAGGAACGTGGGCACCGAGGTCAGGTCGGTGTGGAACGTACCGGTCTCCCGGGGTACCAGGAGCTCGCCCAAGTGCCGGTCGCGGTAGGCGATACGGCGCTGCATCATGAAGCACTCGCGGCCGTCCTCGACGATCCGCTCGAGTTCGATGCGGGCATCGGAGCCGGGGTCGGGCAGGACTTCCGGCTGTCCCGGTGAAGCGTCGATCCCCCCGTCGTAGAACCGGCGCGGTTCCTGCGCGATCGGGTTACTGCCGTCAGGTACAGCCATGGAGGCCTCCCTCTTGCCAGACGGGTTCCCCGTCCATATTCCCGCCGCCCACCTGCCCCTACTCACCCTCGTCACGGTCAGTCACCCGGATGCCCTCACCGCCGGACCCGCCGTACTCCTCCTCGGCCTCCACGCCACCCTCGCGGCGCATCACCGTCTACGGCACCACCTACCGATGGAGACTTCGCGGACGGCCGACCTACGACCAGGCAATGGTGTGGGCGCCCCTGACCTATGCGGTCGAGTACGCCGAGACTCCCGGCGCGGCACTGGTGGTCACCACCGACCAGCCGCACCCGAGCAACTGGTTCGAGACCTACGCCGGCCCCGTCCTGCCCTCTGACGTCGCCGACAGCATTCGCATCGCGCGCGCCCAGGGCCGGACACCCGAAAGGGCCGGCAGCGGCCCCCGTTCCTGTAATCCGTTGACGGGCACACCGCCCAGCTTCGACGATCAGGCGCATGTCCGCCGCCTTGGCGCCTCTGCGCCACCGCCCGTTCCGTCACCTCTTCATCGGTACGACGGCCAACCTGCTCGGCAACGGGGTGGCGCCGATCGCCCTGGCCTTCGCCGTGCTCGACGCCACCGGCTCGGTCGGCTCGCTCGGACTGGTGGTCGGCGCCCACTCCCTCACCGGGATCGTCTTCCTGCTGTACGGCGGGGTACTGGCGGACCGGCTGCCGCGCGGCCCGCTGCTGGTCGGCAGCAGCGTGGTCAGTGCCGTGAGCCAGGCGGTGATCGCCGCCCTGGTCCTCACGCATAACGCCGCCATTCCCCTGCTCATGGCGCTCGCCGCGGTCAACGGGGCGTCCAGCTCCTGCTACCAGCCCGCCGCCCAGGCCCTGCTCCCGCAGACCGTGCCGCCCGAATCGCGCCGCGGAGCCCTCGCGCTCTCCCGGATCGCGGGCAGCAGCGCGACGATCGTGGGCGCCTCGCTGGGCGGCGTACTGGTCGCCGCGGTCGGCCCGGGCTGGGGCCTGGCCGTCGACGCGCTCAGCTTTGCGCTCGCCGCCGTGTTCTTCGCGCTGGTCCGTGTCCAGGTCGCGCCACCCGCGCCCAGCGCCGGTCTGGTGTACGAACTGCGCGTCGGCTGGCAGGAGTTCACGTCCCGCAGCTGGGTGTGGGTGATCGTGGTGGCCTTCTGCTTCCTCAACGCCGGTGTCACCGCCTCGTACACCGTCCTCGGCCCGGCCGTCGCCGACACCACCGGAATCGGCCGCACAGGCTGGGGACTGGCCGTCGCCGCGGGCTCGCTCGGCGCGGTCG
This sequence comes from Streptomyces sp. S3(2020), assembly GCF_013044505.1. Taxonomy (GTDB): domain Bacteria; phylum Actinomycetota; class Actinomycetes; order Streptomycetales; family Streptomycetaceae; genus Streptomyces. The sequence continues at coordinate 32,681 of NZ_JABERD010000074.1, forward strand.
CCGGCGGCGTACTGTCGCTGAGATGGCGGCCCCGGCGTGCCATCCTCGTCGGCTGCGCGCTGATGAGCCTGACGGCGACGATCCCGTTGCTGCTCGCACTCGCCCCGTACACCTGGGTGCTGGTCGTGGCCAACTTCGCAGCGGGTGTAGGCGTCGAACAGGCCGGCGTCGCCTGGTACTCGACCCTCAACGAGCAGATCCCCGAAGACCGCCTTGCCCGCGTCTACGCCTACGACGACCTCGGCTCCTACCTCGCACTCCCGCTCGCCCAATTCTCTGCCGGGCCCGCCGTACTCCTCCTCGGCCTCCACACCACCCTCTACGCCGCTGCCACGCTCATCCTCCTCGCCACCCTCGTCATGGTCGCCACCCCCTCCATCCGAGCACTGGCCCCGACGACTGAAAAACCGCTACCCGCCGCCTCCGAGGAACCAGTGCCTCGATGAACTCGCCCCGCTTGCGCGGCCTGGTTCGTCAGGGCTCGACACCTTGCTGCTGACAGGTCCGTTCAGGGGCCGAGGACGAGGTCGGTGGACGAAGGCGGTGTCGTCGCTGGTGCTGCCGTTGCCGAACAAGCGCACCAGCGTGTAGTGAGAGAAGGGGGGCCTCGGTGCGGTTGACGAGGTAGAGCTTGGCCATCGGAGTGAAAGGCAGGGCCCGGAAGGCGATGTCGATGCCGTGGGTGTCGCGCAGCGAGACCAGTGCGGAACGCAGGCCCTGTCCGTAGGCATTGCGTTGAGCGAGCCAGCGTTGATTGAGAAGATCTCCCTAGCCATCGGTGTACGAGACGGGGATGGGGAAGGCCAGGTGGATGTCCCGGCTGGGCAGCAGGACGCGCACGGTGACGCTCCGTGGCCGCACCTCGCCGGTGTGCACGGCGTGGATCGGACGGCCCATGGCGATGGACAGGGCCTGCCCGCTCAGGCACACGGCATCGAGGGTCACCTCGTCCGCGGTGAACGCCGCGGTGAGCAGCTCACCCAGCGCGGCGATGGCCGACCCGGACGCCGACGGCGGCACGGGCCGCGCGGCCGGGCCGGTGTCGCGACGGGAGGCGGCTTCGAGCAGCCCTCTCCAGTGTGCGGCGGAGGGCGGCGCCTTGGCGGCCCACTCGGACAGCTGCCGGACCACCTTCAGCAACTCTGAGGCCTCACGCGGGAGATGGTTGCCCCGTAGCCAGTCGCTGAGAGTGGCCACGGGGACGCCGGTCGCGGCCGTGCGGATCTGAGCCTGCTGCAACAGGCTGCCCAACTTCGTCCGGAGATCAGGTCGGGGCCGCCGAGCAGAGTTTCGGGCATGGGCTCCAACTGCCCTTCTTGATGACGTTCGTTCGGAACTTCCGACCCGGAAGAGCAGTCCAGGTCGCAGTATGCCGACTTTGCCGACCTCCTCCGACGTCCCTGCAGTTGGCCGGCCGCGAGCGCGTGAATGTCAGATACAGCCGTGCTGTTCGCTACCGTCCGTCGCTATGTCCGCGCACGTGCGCCGCGCGTCCCCCCATCCGGACTTTGTCCTGTGTGTGGAAAAAGAAGCGCCGTACTCATGCCTAAGTACTTCCCAGTCTGGAAAATCGTTGTTACGTTCCTCTTCAACAGCCTGACGGTGCAGTCGGGGAGAGGAGGGTTCGTGCGACGGATGACTGCTCGACCTGAGAACGCGCATCAGGCGCGGCTGCTTCGGCTACTGCGTGACAACGGATCCAACTCCCGTGCTCAGCTGGGTGATCTGGTGGATCTGTCCCGTTCGAAGCTGGCGGTTGAAGTGGACCGCCTGCTGGAGACGGGGCTGGTTGTCGCGGACGGGCTGGCCCCGTCCAGGGGCGGCCGGCGGTCGCACAACATCCGGCTCGCGCCGACGCTGCGGTTCCTCGGTGTCGACATCGGTGCCACATCCATCGATGTCGCCGTGACGAACGCGGAGTTGGAGGTCCTGGGGCATCTCAACCAGCCCATGGACGTCCGGGAGGGTCCGGTCGCGGTCTTCGAGCAAGTGCTGTCGATGGCGGCGAAGTTGAGGGCGACGGGGTTGGCGGAGGGGTTCGACGGGGCCGGTATCGGTGTCCCCGGGCCGGTGCGTTTCCCCGAGGGTGTTCCGGTGGCTCCGCCGATCATGCCGGGCTGGGACGGTTTCCCGGTCCGGGAGGCGCTCAGTCAGGAGCTGGGCTGTCCGGTCATGGTCGACAACGACGTGAACCTGATGGCCATGGGGGAGCAGCACGCGGGTGTCGCGCGTTCGGTGGGTGACTTCCTGTGCGTCAAGATCGGTACGGGTATCGGTTGCGGCATCGTCGTGGGCGGTGAGGTCTATCGCGGTACGACGGGCAGTGCGGGGGACATCGGGCACATCCAGGCCGTGCCCGACGGCCGTCCCTGTGCCTGTGGCAACCGGGGTTGCCTGGAAGCCCACTTCAGCGGTGCGGCCCTCGCCCGGGACGCCGTCGACGCGGCCCAGCAGGGACGCTCCGCCGAACTCGCCGCCCGGCTGGAGGCCAACGGCACCCTGACCGCCATCGACGTCGCCGCCGCGGCCGCCGCCGGCGACGCCACCGCCCTCGACCTCATCCGTGAGGGCGGCAACCGCACCGGCCAGGTCATCGCAGGCCTGGTCAGCTTCTTCAACCCCGGCCTGGTGGTGATCGGCGGCGGTGTCACCGGGCTCGGGCACACCCTGCTCGCCGCGATCCGCACCCAGGTCTACCGCCAGTCGCTGCCTCTCGCGACCGGCAACCTGCCCATCGTTCTGGGGGAGTTGGGCCCCACCGCCGGAGTCATCGGCGCGGCCCGACTGATCAGCGACCACCTGTTCTCACCCGCGTAAACCCGACCCGGCCTCAGCACTCGAACCGGCCTCAGCACCCGAACTGGCCTCAGCACTCGACCCGGCCCGCGTAAGCCCGCAGAGGCCTGCCCAGTCCACAGCGGCCCACCAAGTCCTCGCAAGCCACTGGTCCGACGCACTTCACCGGCACAACTCGCTGCCTCGCCCTGCCCTGAAACGGCCCGCACGCCAGCCGAGGGGAACCACACATGGCACCAGAAGCTCCGCTGCTCACCATGTCCGGCATCACCAAGTCGTTCCCCGGAGTCCGGGCTCTCGACGGCGTCGACCTCGACGTCCAGGCCGGTGAAGTGCACTGTCTGCTCGGCCAGAACGGGGCCGGCAAGTCGACCCTCATTAAGGTCCTGGCCGGCGCCCACCAGCCCGACGAGGGCACCATCACCTGGCGCGGCGAGCCGGTCACCCTGCGCTCGCCGATCGCCGCCATGCGCCTCGGCATCGCCACCATCTACCAGGAACTCGACCTGGTGGAGCACCTGTCGGTCGCCGAGAACGTCCACCTCGGCCATGAACCGACGGCGGTCGGCTTCGTCGTACGGGGCAAGGCGGCCCGTGCGTCGACCGCCTCGCTGCTCAAGCGACTCGGGCATCCGGAGATCGACCCGGCCCGCCTGGTGGGCGAGTTGTCGGCGGCCCAGCAGCAGATCGTCTCCATGGCGAGGGCGCTCTCCCACGACGTACGGCTCATCGTGATGGACGAACCGTCCGCCGCCCTCGACCCGGACGAGGTCGACAACCTCTTCCGGATCGTCGGCGACCTCACCGCGGACGGCGTCGCCGTCGTCTACATCTCCCACCGCCTCGAGGAGATCCGGCGGATCGGCGACCGGGTCACCGTGCTCAAGGACGGACGGGCCGTCGCGGGCGGGCTGCCCGCCGAGTCGACCCCGACCCGTGAGGTCGTGGCGCTGATGACGGGACGGAACGTGGAGTACGTGTTCCCGGACCGGCCCGCCTCGCCCCCCACCGGCACACCGGTTCTGGAGGTCCGCGGCCTCGGCCGGGAGGGCGAGTTCGCACCCTTCGACCTCACCCTGCACCCCGGCGAGATCGTCGGACTGGCCGGTCTCGTCGGATCCGGCCGATCCGAAATACTGGAGACTGTATACGGTGCACGGAAGCCGACCTCCGGGCAGGTCCTGGTCGACGGCCGACCGCTCAGGCCCGGCAGCGTCCGCGCCGCCGTCAACGCCGGACTCGGCCTCGCCCCCGAGGAACGCAAGGCGCAGGCCCTGCTGATGCTGGAGTCCGTCACCCGCAACGTCTCGGTCTCCTCCATGTCCCGCTTCTCACGCGGCGGCTGGATCGACCGCGGCGCCGAACTCGGTGCGGCAAGGGCGGCGACCCGCGAGCTGTCGCTGCGGCCCGACAACCCGTCCGCCCCGGTCCGCACCCTGTCCGGCGGCAACCAGCAGAAGGCCGTCCTCGCCCGCTGGCTCCTGCGCGGCTGCCGGGTGCTGCTCCTCGACGAGCCGACCCGCGGCGTCGACGTCGGTGCCCGCAGTGAACTGTATGCAGTCGTCCGTCGACTGGCCGACGAAGGCCTGGCCGTCCTGCTCGTCTCCAGCGAGGTGCCCGAAGTCCTCGGCCTCGCCGACCGCGTCCTCGTACTGCGCGAGGGCCGTGTCGTGCACACAGCCCCCGCCCGCGAGCTCGACGAACACCGCGTACTCGACCTCGTCATGGAAGGAAGCCCGGCGTCATGACGCAGCACGTCTCCCCGCCCCGGGACGGCACCGGAAAGACGGCCCCCGTGGACCGATCCGCCGCCTGGCGCGGCCTGCTGGCCCGAGCCGATGTCCGCACCCTCTCCCTGCTCGGGGTCCTCGCCGCCCTGATCGTGGTCGGCGGGATCACCAAGCCGGACGAGTTCCTCGACACCCGCAACCTCCAACTCGTCCTCACCCAGGGCTCGGTCATCGGCGTCGTCACGGTCGGCATGACCTTCGTGATCATGTCGGGCGGCATCGACCTGTCCGTCGGCGCGATCGTCGCCCTCGCCTCCGTGTGGGCGACCACCGTCGCCACCCAGGAGTACGGCTTCGGCGGCATCCTCCTCACCGCGGTCCTCGTCGGCCTCGGCTGCGGCCTGGTCAACGGACTGCTCATCGCCTACGGCGGGATGGTCCCCTTCATCGCGACGCTCGCCATGCTCGCCTCGGCGCGCGGTCTCGCCCTCCAGATCACCGACGGCAAGACACAGATCGTCACCGTCGACAGCGTCCTCGACCTCGGGCTGCGCGACGCGTACGTCCTCGGGATCCCGCCGCTCGTCATGGTCTTCGCCGTCGTCACGATCATCGGCTGGCTGGTGCTCAACCGCACCACCTTCGGCCGCCGCACCGTCGCGGTCGGCGGCAACGCGGAGGCCGCCCGGCTCGCCGGTATCGACGTTCGCCGCCAACGCCTGTACCTGTACCTGCTGTCCGGGCTGTGCTGCGGTATCGCCGCGTTCATGCTGATCGTGCTCGCCGGCTCGGGCCAGAACACCAACGGCAACCTCTACGAGCTGGACGCCATCGCCGCGGCGATCATCGGCGGCACCCTGCTCAGCGGCGGCCGCGGCACCATCACCGGCTCCGTGCTCGGGGTCCTGATCTTCACCACGATCACCAACATCTTCGCCCTCAACAACCTGCAGAGCGACGTCCAGCAGATCGCCAAGGGCGCGATCATCGTCGCCGCCGTGCTGGTCCAGCGCCGTACCGCAAGCACGACCTGAGGAAAGGGTTCACCGCCATGACACAGCTCCCCACACGCAGAGGACTGCTCTTCGGGGCCGCCGCCGTATCCGCGGGTGCCGTCCTCGCGGGTTGCACGAGTAACGAGTCGGACGACGAGCCCGCCGCGAACGACCAGCCGGCCGCCGACGACAAGCCGGGCAAGGCCGTCACCATCGGCTTCGCCGGACCGCAGGCCGACCACGGCTGGCTCAACGCCATCAACGACAACGCCAAGTCCCGCGCCAAGAAGTACTCCGACGTCACCCTGGAGATCACCGAGGGCTCCAACGACACGGCCGCGCAGATCGGTCAGATCGAGACCCTGATCAACAAGAAGGTCGACGTCCTGGTGGTGCTGCCCGCCGACGGCAAGGCCCTCACCCAGGTCGGACTCCAGGCGATGCGCGCGGGCATCCCGGTCGTCAACCTCGACCGGATCTTCAACACCCCGCAGGCGTACCGCTGCTGGATCGGCGGCGACAACTACGGCATGGGCCTCAACGCCGGGCACTACATCGGCGAGAAGCTCAAGGGGAAGTCGGACGCCCGCGTCATCGAACTGGCCGGCCTCGACAACCTGGAGCTGACGCAGCAGCGCACCAAGGGCTTCGACGACGCGCTGAAGAACTACCCCAACATCAAGAAGGTGGCCCGCCAGGCGGCCGAGTTCACGGTGGAGTCGGGTCAGGCCAAGATGGCCCAACTCCTCCAGGCCCAGTCGAAGTTCGACGCGCTGTGGAACCACGACGACGACCAGGGCGTGGGTGCGTTGCGCGCCATCGAGCAGGCCGGGCGCGACGACTTCCTGATGGTCGGCGGCGCGGGCGCGCTCTCCGCGTTCCAGGCCATCAAGAAGGACGACGGCGTCCTCAAGGCGACCGTCCTCTACCCGCCGACCATGGCCGCGTCCGCGATCGACCTCGCCCGCGCCCTGGGCCAGGGCAAGGGCGTCGGCGGCCTCGCCGAGTTCGAGATCCCGGCGTCGCTCACGCTCTACTCGGCCGTCGTCGACAAGACCAACATCGACCAGTACATGTCCACCGGCTTCAAGTGAGGCGTTCCGCCCGACAGGCCGGTCAGGCCCGTCGGGCGGGAGGCACCCCCCACCGCGCCACGACGACGAGGAGGACATTCCGCATGGCACAGCCGCAGCAGTCAGATGAGGCCGGGAAGCCGCCACTCAGGGTGGGCATGGTCGGCTACGCCTTCATGGGCGCCGCCCACTCCCAGGGCTGGCGCACCGTGGGCCGCGTCTTCGACCTGCCCAGGCAGCCGGTGCTGTCCGCGATCTGCGGGCGCGATCCGGCAGCCGTGCGGGCCGCGGCCGACCGGCACGGCTGGGCGGCGGCCGAGACCGACTGGCGTGCGCTGATCGCCCGGGACGACGTCGATCTCGTCGACATCTGCACACCCGGCGACAGCCACGCCGAGATCGCCGTCGCCGCGCTCGCCGCGGGCAAGCACGTGCTGTGCGAGAAGCCCCTCGCCAACACGGTCGAGGAAGCCTCGGCGATGGCCGAGGCGGCCGAAGAGGCGTATGGGCGCGGGCAGTTGTCGATGGTCGGCTTCAACTACCGTCGGCTGCCCGCCACCGCGCTCGCCCGGAGCATGGTCGCCGAGGACCGTCTCGGGCAGTTGCGGCATGTGCGGGTGACGTACCTTCAGGACTGGCTGGTGGACCCGGAGTTCCCGCTCACCTGGCGGCTGCGCAAGGAACACGCCGGCTCGGGCTCGCTCGGCGATCTCGGGGCGCACATCATCGACCTCGCCCAGTACCTGGTGGGGGAGCGGCTCGCGGGGGTGTCCGCCCTCACGGAGACCTTCGTCCGGGAACGGCCCCTGCCGGTGGGCGCCACCAGCGGGCTGTCCGCCGTGTCCGCCGCCGGCACCGGCCAGGTCACCGTCGACGACGCCGCCCTGTTCACCGGCCGCTTCACCTCCGGCGCCCTCGCCTCCTTCGAGGCGACCCGGTACGCCACCGGCCGCAAGAACGCCCTGCGCATCGAACTCAACGGGGAGCGCGGCTCGTTGGCCTTCGACCTGGAGCGCCTCAACGAACTCTCGTACCACGACGGCACCGAGCCCGCCGCGCACGCCGGCTTCCGCCGCATCCTCGTCACCGAACCCGACCACCCCTACCTGGACGCCTGGTGGCCGCCGGGCCACGGCCTCGGCTACGAGCACAGCTTCGTCCACCAGGCCCGCGACCTCGTCCACGCCGTCGCCGAGGGCCGCCGCCCCGAACCGTCCTTCACCGACGGCCTCCAGGTCCAGCGTGTCCTCGCGGCCGTCGAGGAGAGCGCCGAGAAGAACTCCGTCTACACACCCATAGCAGTCTGAGGAGGCGGAACCGACATGCCGCGCACATTCACGCTCTTCACCGGCCAGTGGGCCGACCTTCCCCTCGAAGAGGTCTGCCGTCTGGCCCGCGACTTCGGCTATGACGGCCTCGAACTCGCCTGTTGGGGCGACCACTTCGAGGTCGACAAGGCCCTCGCCGACCCGAAGTACATCGCCTCGCGCCACCAACTCCTGGAGAAGTACGGCCTGAAGTGCTGGGCCATCTCCAACCACCTCGTCGGCCAGGCCGTCTGCGACGCCATCATCGACGAACGCCACCAGGCCATCCTGCCGAGCGAGGTATGGGGCGACGGCGACCCGGAAGGGGTCCGGCGGCGCGCGGCGGAGCGGATCAAGGACACCGCGCGGGCCGCGGCCGCCTTCGGTGTCGACACCGTCATCGGCTTCACCGGATCGTCGATCTGGCACCTGGTCGCCATGTTCCCGCCCGCCCCCGAGTCGATGATCGAGCGCGGCTACGAGGACTTCGCGACCCGCTGGAACCCCATCCTCGACGTCTTCGACGAGCAGGGTGTGCGGTTCGCGCACGAGGTCCACCCCAGCGAGATCGCCTACGACTACTGGACGACCGTCCGCACCCTGGACGCGGTCGACCATCGACGGGCGTTCGGCCTCAACTTCGACCCCAGCCACTTCGTCTGGCAGGACCTCGACCCCGTCGGCTTCCTCTGGGACTTCCGCGACCGCATCTACCACGTGGACTGCAAGGAGGCCCGCAAGCGCCTCGACGGACGCAACGGCCGCCTCGGCTCCCACCTGCCCTGGGGCGACCCGCGCCGCGGCTGGGACTTCGTGTCCGCCGGACACGGCGACGTCCCCTGGGAGGACGTGTTCCGGATGCTGCGCTCCATCGACTACCAGGGCCCCATCTCGGTCGAGTGGGAGGACGCCGGCATGGACCGGCTCCAGGGCGCCCCCGAGGCACTGAAGAGCCTCAAGGCCTACGACTTCGAGCCGCCGTCGGCCTCCTTCGACGCGGCGTTCGGCAACTGACGATCTGTCAACTCCCCGGCCTGACAGCGCACCCCGTCCTGGAGGCATTCGTGCACGGGCAAGACAGCATCACCGGTACCGACAGAAGCGAGACCCACAGACGACGCCCGTCCTTGCGCGTCCGCGCAATCAAGGTCCGCGCAATCAAGGTCCGCACATTCAAGGTCTGCACGTTCGGCGTCGGCACGTTCGAGGTCGGCACCTTCGCCACCGGCTGACAGGAGGTACGCCATGCGCGCAACCAGCCGACTCACCACGGCAGTTGTCGGAGCCGCCGTGCTCCTGGGCTGCGTCTCAGGGCCCGCCGCCTCACAGGGCGGGCACGACAAAGAACGGGTGCTGGTCTTATCCAAGACGGCCGGCTTCCGGCACGACTCCATCCCCGACGGCGTCGCCGCCCTGAAGCAGCTCGGCGGGACGAGCGGCTTCACCGTCGATGCCACCGAGGACGCCGGCGCCTTCACCGCCGGCAACCTCCGGCGCTACGACGCGGTCGTCTTCCTGTCGACGACCGGCGACGTCCTGGACGCCGCCCAGCAGAAGGCCTTCGAGGGCTACATCCGCAAGGGTGGTGGCTACGTCGGCATCCACGCCGCCGCCGACACCGAGTACGACTGGGCGTTCTACGGCGGCCTCGCCGGCGCCTACTTCCAGTCGCACCCGGCGATCCAGCCCGCGACGGTCGTCGTCGAGGACCGCTCCCACCCGGCCACCTCGGCACTGGGGCAGACCTGGAACCGGACCGACGAGTGGTACAACTACCGCTCCAACCCCCGGGAACGGGCCCATGTCCTCGCCTCGCTCGACGAGTCGTCGTACACCGGCGGCACGATGAGCGGGGACCACCCGATCGCCTGGTGCCAGAACTACCAGGGCGGCCGTGCCTTCTACACGGGCGGCGGCCACACGAAGGAGTCGTACGCGGATCCCGCCTTCCGGCAGCATCTGGTCGGCGGCATCCTGTATGCGATCGGCGAGGCGCAGGCCGACTGTCGACCGGAGAACGGATACCGTCCGCTGTTCGACGGCACCGCCCAGTCGCTGGACGGCTGGCGGCAGGCCGGCCCGGGCTCCTTCACCCTGGACGACGACGGCACGATCACGTCGACCGGCGGCATGGGGATGCTCTGGTACGCCGCGTCGGACTTCGGCGCCTACTCGCTGAAGCTCGACTGGAAGACGGCCGGCGACGACAACTCCGGTGTGTTCGTGGGCTTCCCGCCCTCGGACGACCCGTGGTCGGCCGTGAACAACGGGTACGAGATCCAGATCGATGCCACGGACGTGCCCGAGAAGACGACCGGGTCCGTCTACGGCTTCCGCTCGGCCGACCTCAAGAAGCGCGACCGCGCTCTGAACCCGGCGGGGGAGTGGAACACGTACGAGATCCGCGTGGAGGGCGAACGGCTGCGCGTCCGGCTCAACGGCGTGCAGATCAACGATTTCACCAACACCGACCCCGCCCGCAGCCTCATCGACGGGCACTTCGGCATCCAGAACCACGGAGCCGACGACCAGGTGTCCTTCCGGAACGTCCGGATCAAGGAACTGCCCGTCAAGGGCGGCTGAGCGGCGGCGGGCGGGGGACGCCGGATCTCCGCCCGCCGTCTCTTCCACCCCTCGACAGGGGTTCCCCTCGGGGGGTTCACACACGACGCGTTCGAGAAGGAGGCTGCCCATGTCCGCGTCCGTTTCCTCGGCACGCGTCGACGTCCGGCTGATCGGGGCGCGCGGCTCCGCCGCCACGACCGTCGTCACCGGCCGCGCGGCCCTGCCGGCTCTGCCAGCCCTGTCGTCCCTCGTCTTCGGCGGCCACGACACGATGGACTGTCCTCTGCCCGAACGGGCCGAAGCACCGGCCGCCGACGACGTGCTGCCCCTGGGCCCGCTCGCCGAACCGGGCTTCTCCTCCCAGGATCCGGTGGGGAGCGCGCCGACGGCGCTGGGGGAGCAGCACGGGGCCCTCGTCGGTCTCGCGCGGCGGTCGGGGACGAGGGACACCGGATCCCCGACCGGTTCCCCGACTGGTGAGGCGGCCGGAGGCGGGCCCGGGACCCGGACCCGGACCGACGAGCGGAGCGTGGCGAGGCCTCCGGACGGTGTCGTCCGCGCCCGGCATCGTGGGGAACAGCGGTGAGCCGCGGGAGGCGCCCGGTCTCGCCGAGGCCGGATGACACCGTCCGCGAGGAGGCTGGGCCTCGCACCGGCCGGGAATCCGCCGCCCCCGCCCGATCCCGCAGTGTCACCCCCCTCCGCTTCGGCTACGGAACCAACGGCCTCACCGACCTCCGCCTCGACGACGCCCTCGCTCTCCTCGCCGACCTCGGCTACGACGGCCTCGGCCTGACCCTCGACCACATGCATCTGGACCCGCTCGCCCCGGACCTGGCCGCCCGCACCGGTCGCGTCGCCCGACGGCTGGACGCGCTGGGCCTGGGCGTCACCGTGGAGACGGGCGCCCGCTATGTCCTCGACCCGCGCCGCAAACATGGCCCCTCCCTCCTGGACCCGGACCCCGACGACCGGGCCCGCCGCGTCGACCTCCTGATCCGTGCCGTCAAGGTCGCCGCCGACCTCGGCGCGCACGCCCTGCACTGCTTCAGCGGGATCACCCCGACCGGCACCGACCAGGACACGGCCTGGAAACGCCTCGCCGAAAGCCTCACCCCGGTCCTCGACGCCGCCGCCACCGCGGGTGTGCCCCTCGCCGTCGAGCCCGAACCCGGCCACCTCCTCGCCACCCTCGCCGACTTCCACCGGCTGCGCGGGGAACTCGGCGACCCCGAACCCCTCGGCCTGACCCTCGACATCGGCCACTGCCAGTGCCTCGAACCGCTCCCGCCCGCGGCCTGCGTCCGTGCCGCCGCCCCCTGGCTTCGGCACGTCCAGATCGAGGACATGCGCCGCGGCGTCCACGAACACCTCCCGCTCGGCGACGGGGAGATCGACTTCCCTCCCGTTCTCGCCGCCCTCGCCGACACCGGCTACCAGGGACTCACGGTCGTCGAACTGCCCCGCCACTCCCACGCGGGCCCGCACTTCGCCGAACAGTCCCTCCCCTTCCTGCGCCGAGCGGCGGCCACCCACGCACCCCCTGGCGATCCCTCCGCCACCCCCGAAGGGAGCACCGTATGACC
>NZ_JABERD010000075.1 GCF_013044505.1 Streptomyces sp. S3(2020)
GGGTGGGCGAGGCGTCCGGGCTCCGCAGCGGCCCGGGAGTGGCGGTGGGGCTGTTCACATGTCCGTCGGCCTTGGGCCGTGCCGGGACGACGGGTGGGGCGGGTGAGCCGGTACCGCCCGCCGGCGCACGGCCCGAGGGGCCGACCGTGACGATCGTGGCCCCGCCGTCGCCTCTGTCCGACGGGTCACTCCCGTCACCGGTGAAGGCCGCGGCGGCCACCGCCACCGCTCCGACGACGAGCAGCCCCGAGATACGCATCCCGAGGGAAACCGCCATGACGCCCCCCGACACGGTCGCCCCTGGGATGCCGTTCCCAGGGGCCTTCCATCATCGGGCCGACCGCGTCGGGACGGAAGCCGATTCGGTCCCGAAGTCGAGCAGGATCTTGCAAGCGAACGGGCTCACGGCTTCCGCTTCACGAAGCGGAAGCCGCAGTCAACCCCCGAAGCCCAGCAGGATCTTGCAGGACGACGAAGGAGCCCGGTCCGGCTGCCGACGCGGGAAGCCGGCTCAGCCCTCGAAGTCCAGCAGCACCTTGCAGGACACGGTCCGGTCCGCGGCCAGCGCGAACGCCGACTCCGCCGCCCGGACCGGTACCACCGCGCTGACCAGCCCGTCGAACGACGGCTCGGCCGCGAGCAGATCCAGCGCCGCGTCGAACTCCCCGTCGAAACGGAACGCCCCCCGCAGCTCGATCTCCCGGCTCACCACCAGATTCCCGGCGAACGGCGACTGCCCCGGCGGCAGCATCCCGAGCTGCACGACCACACCCCCGCGCCGCACCAGCCTCAGACAGGTGTCCAGCCCGGCAGCGACCCCGGAAGCCTCGACGGCCACGTCCACCTCGGACGGCCACCCGGCATCATCCGGATCGTCGGCCCGTACGACGGTGTCGGCGCCGGCGATCTCCGCGTACCGCAGTGCCGCGGGCAGCAGATCCGTCACCGTCACCCGGGCCGCACCGGCCGCTTTCGCCGCCGCGACCACCAGACAGCCGATGGGCCCGGCACCGGTGACGAGCACATGCCTGCCCGCGACCTCCCCGGCCCGCCGCACCGCGTGCAACGCGACGGACAGGGGCTCGGCGAGAGCCGCCCGGCGGAGGTCGAGACCGTCCGGCAGCGGCCTCAACTGTTCGGCGGGCACCACCACTTGGGCGGCGAACCCGCCCTGGACATGCGGAAAGCGTGCCGCGCTGCCGAGATAGCGGGTGTCCCGGCAGACATTGCGCCGACCGTCGGCGCACTCCGGACACACCCCGCAGGGCGTGGCCGGGTGCACCGCGACAGCTGTACCGGGAAGGGGACCTGACGCTCCGTCACCGTACGAGAGGACCGTGCCGACCACCTCGTGCCCGAGCAGCATCGGCTCCCTCAGCCGGAAGTCCCCGACCCCGCCGTGCCGCCAGTAGTGCAGATCGGAGCCGCAGACCCCGCCGTAGCGGACCGCGACCAGGGCCTGCCCCGGACCGGGCGACGGCGCCGCCAACTCCTCGACCCGCAGGTCGCCTTGCCCATGGATCACACAACCGAGGGTCATCACAGCACGCTCGTCATTCCGCCGTCGACGTACAGGATCTGCCCGCTGACGAAGTCCGCGGCGGGCGAGGCGAGGAAGAGCACCCCGCCCACCAGGTCCCGCGTACGGCCCCAGCGGCCGGCCGGGGTGCGGCGACGCACCCAGGAGCTGAACTCCTCGTCCTCGACGAGGGCCCGGGTCAGTTCGGTCTCGATGTAGCCGGGGCCGAGGCCGTTGACCTGGACGCCGTGCGGACCCCAGTCGGCGCACATGCCCTTGGTGAGCATCTTCAGCGCGCCCTTGGTGGCCGCGTAGGGCGCGATGCCCGGGCGGGCCACCTCGCTCTGGAGCGAGCAGATGTTGACGATCTTCCCGTGGCCGCGTTCCGTCATCCGCCGGGCCGCCTCCCGGCCGACCAGGAACGCGCTGGTCAGGTTGGTGTCCAGGATGCGGTGCCAGTCGGAGTCGGTGAACTCCAGGAGCGGGGCCCGCAGTTGCATGCCCGCGTTGTTGACCAGGATGTCGAGCGGGCCGACCCGTTCCTCGACGTCCGCTATCCCGGCGGCCACCGAGGCGGAGTCGGTCACGTCGAACACGGCCGTGCGCACATCCCCGGGAAGTCCGGCGGCGGCCTCGGTGAGCCGCTCGCCGTCCCGCCCGTTGAGGACCACCGTGCAGCCGGCCTCCGCGAGACCCCGGGCCAGGGCGAGTCCGATGCCCCGGCTGGAGCCCGTGACCAGGGCGGTCCTGCCGCTGATGTCGAACAGAGGGTGACTCATCGTCGTACCCCTAGATGATGAGGGAGAGCAGCAGGACGAAACCGCCCGCGACCACCGAGATGATCGTCTCCATGACGGACCAGGTCTTGAGCGTCTGGCCGACACTCAGGCCGAAGTACTCCTTCACCAGCCAGAAACCGGCGTCGTTGACATGGCTGAAGAAGAGGGAACCCGCGCCGATGGCGAGGACCAGCAGGGCCGCGTGGGTCGTCGACATGTCGGCGGCCAGCGGTGCCACCAGACCGGCCGCGGAGACGGTGGCCACCGTCGCGGAACCCGTCGCCAGACGGATCGCGACCGCGATCAGCCAGGCCAGCAGCAGGGCCGGGATCGACCAGTCCTTGGAGATGTCGAGGATCATCGCGCCCACGCCGGTGTCGATCAGCGTCTGCTTGAAGCCGCCGCCCGCGCCGACGATGAGGAGGATGCCCGCGATGGGCGCGAGACCCTTCTCCACCAGGCCGGAGACCCGGTCCTTGCCGAAGCCCGCGGGCCGCAGCAGCGTGAAGATGCCGAGGAGCACGGAGGCGAGCAGGGCGATCAGCGGCGAACCGATGACGTCGAAGACCCGCTGGGTGGTGTTCTCCTTGTCGTCGATGATGATGTCGACGAGCGCCTTGGACAGCATCAGGATGACCGGCAGCATGATCGTGATCAGCGTGGCGCCGAAGCCGGGACGCTTCTCCAGGTCCTCGGAGACGCGCTGGGGGATCATCTTCTCGGGCGCCGGGACGTCCACCCAGCGGGCCGCGTACCGGGAGAACAGCGGACCGGCGATGATCACGGTCGGGATGGCGACGAGCACACCGAGCGCCAGCGTGACACCCAGGTCGGCCCCGATCGCGTCGATCGCGACCAGCGGGCCGGGGTGCGGCGGGACCAGGCCGTGCATCACGGACAGACCGGCCAGCGCCGGGATGCCGATACGCATCAGCGAGTAGTTGCCGCGCTTGGCGACCATCAGGACGACCGGGATCAGCAGCACGACGCCGACCTCGAAGAACAGCGGCAGACCGATCACCGAGGCGATCAGCACCATCGCCCACGGCATCGAGCGGCCGCCCGCCTTGGCGAGGATGGTGTCGACGATCTGGTCGGCGCCGCCGGAGTCGGCGAGCATCTTGCCGAGGACCGCGCCCAGCGCGATCAGCACACCCACACCGGCGACGGTGGTGCCGAGGCCGGTCGTGAAGCTGGTGATGGCCTTGTCGAGCGGCGCTCCGGCGAAGGCGCCCAGCGCCAGCGACCCGATGGTCAGCGACAGGAACGCGTGGAGCTTGAACTTGGTGATGAGCAGGACGATGACGGCGATGCCCGCCAGGACTGCGATGCCCAGCTGAGCGTGACCGGCCGAGGTGATGGGCTCGACCGGATCCGCTGCCAGCAACTCGACGCTGAGTCTGGTCACGGGGGTTCCCTTGCAGGTACGGGGATGGGGGAGAGGGTGCTACGGGGGTCCTACGGAGGTGCTGCGGGGGGTGTTACGGGAGCTCGGTCAGGGCCTTGGCCGCCCTGGCGGTGATCTCCTCGGGGCCGCCGGTGACGTCCACGACGACACCCGCCTCGTCGCTCTCCAGGGGCTGGAGGGTCGCGAACTGGGAGTCGAGGAGCGCGGTCGGCATGAAGTGCCCCTGTCGATGGGACATGCGGTCCTCGATGAGGGCGCGATCGCCCGCGAGGTGCACGAAGACGAGCCCGGGAGCGGCGGTGCGCAGCCGGTCGCGGTACGAGCGCTTCAGCGCCGAGCAGCTGACCACCCCGCCGAGCCCCGCCCGGCCGTCCGCCCAGTCGCCGATGGCGTCCAGCCACGGCCACCGGTCGTCGTCGGTGAGCGGGGTGCCGGCCGACATCTTGGTGATGTTGGCCGGCGGGTGGAAGTCGTCGCCCTCGGCGTACGGGACGCCGAGACGGGCGGCGAGCAGCGGACCGATGGTGGTCTTGCCGGTGCCCGCGACGCCCATCACCACGACGACATGGGGGGTGTTCATCGCTGCCTACCTGTCTTCGTTGACGTGATGTCGACGCAACTGAAACCCATTAGGTACGACGAATTCAAGAGTCTGTGACAAATAAGTCTGACTTTTTGGGTCCGTGATCTGACGCGTACGCTGAGTGCATGAGCACATCGGGCCGGGGGCTGCACGGCCAAGTACTGGAATCCCTCGGCCCCGCGATCACCGCGGGCGAGTACCCGCCGGGCAGCGTCCTGCGCACGGACGAGCTGGCCCAGCAGTTCGATGTGTCCCGCTCGGTGATGCGCGAGGCGGTCCGCGTCCTGGAGTCCATGCACCTGGTCGAGTCCCGCCGCCGCGTCGGCGTCACGGTCCGCCCGAAGGCGCAGTGGAACGTCTACGACCCGCAGGTCATCCGCTGGCGCCTGGCCGGCGCCGACCGCCCCCAGCAGCTGCGGTCACTGACCGTGCTGCGCTCCGCGCTCGAACCGGTCGCGGCGGGCCTGGCCGCGAAGCACGCCACGGCGGAGCAGTGCGCCGAACTCACCGAGTGCGCGCTGGGCATGGTCGCCCACTCACGGGGCCATCAACTGGACGGCTATCTCGTCCACGACATGGCCTTCCACCGCGTGATCCTCACCGCCTCCGGCAACGAGATGTTCGCCCGCCTGGGAGACGTCGTCGCCGAGGTCCTCGCCGGCCGCACCCATCACGAGATCATGTTCGAGGACCCCGACCCGGCCGCGGTCACCCTCCACGTCCAGGTCGCCGAGGCGGTCCGCGCGGGCGACGCGGTCCGCGCGGAGACCCTGACCCGGGAGATCACGGTGGGGGCGTTGCAGGAGCTGGACATCCTCGCGCCCTGAACGGGCCGTCGGGCGCCCTGAACGGTCAGTCTCCGAGAAACTCCCCGTCCACGTACACCCACGCCCCGTCCACCCGCTCGAACCGGCTCCGCTCATGCAGCGACCCGCCCCGGAACGAGGCCCGGAAGGTCACCGTCCCCACGGAGTGGAACGCCGACCCGTCACCCGTGCCGAGGATCTCCAGCCCGGTCCAGCGCATGCCCGCATCGAGGTCGAGGCGGGCCGGGCGGGTCCTCGGGTGCCAGGTGCGCAGCAGATAGGCGGCGTCCTGCTCGACGAACGCGCAGTACCGCGACCGCATCAGCGCCTCGGCGGTCGGCGCGGCGGCGGCGCCGGAGTGATAGCGGCCGCAGCACTTGTCGTAGGACTCGGGCAGGCCGCAGGGGCAGGAACGCGTGCTCATGGCCGACATTCTCCCGGAACTAGCCGGCCGCCCGTGTCTCCGGCATCGGCACCGGCGGCAGCGCCGTCCCGTACACCCACGCCTGGAACACCTCGTCCAACGGCTCGGGCGAGAAGCGGGAGGCGTGTGCGGTGAACGTCGTCGTGGTCACCGCTCCGCTCCGGTGCAGCCCCGCCCAGCCGCGCAGCATACGGAAGAAGGCCACGTCGCCCATGGCGCAGCGCACCGCGTGCACGGCGAGGCCGCCCCGTTCGTAGAGCCGGTCGTCGAACATCGACTTGCGGCCCGGATCGGCGAGCTTGAGGTCCTGTGGCAGGGACGACAGCAACCGGTGTGCCGCTCCCGCGAGTTGCTGGGCCGTCCGCCCGCCCGACCGCTCCGACCACAGCCACTCGGCGTACTTCGCGAACCCCTCGTTCAGCCAGATGTGCCGCCAGTCGGCGATGGACACGCTGTTGCCGAACCACTGGTGGGCCAGCTCGTGCGCGACCAGCCGCTCCGAACCCCGCGCCCCGTCCACATGGTTGGCGCCGAACAGCGACAACCCCTGTGCCTCGACCGGGACATCGAGCTCCTCCTCCGTCACCACGACCGCGTACTCGTCGAAGGGATACGGGCCGAACAGCTCCTGGAACAGGCCCATCATCTGCGGCTGGCGCGCGAAGTCCCGGGAGAACTGGGGAAGCAGATGCGACGGGATGTGCCCGTGCTGCGGCACCCCGCCGAGGCCGGGATCGCCCAGCAGCACCGTCTGGTACTTGCCGATCGACAGCCCCACCAGATAGCTGGACGTCGGCGCCGACTGCTCGTACACCCAGGTCGTCGTCGAGGCCTTCGTCGTACGGGTCAGCAGCCGCCCGCCCGCCACCACCGAGTACGCGGACGGCGTGGTGATCGAGATCTGGTACGACGCCTTGTCCGCCGGCCGGTCGTTGCACGGGTACCAGGACGGCGCCCCGATCGGCTGGCTCGCCACCAGCGCCCCGTCCTCCAGCTCCTCCCAGCCCAGACCGCCCCACGGGCTGTTCACCGGCTTGGGATTGCCCGCCCAGTGCACCTCGACCGTGAACGCGGCCCCGGCCCGTAGCGGCTTCGCGGGCCGGATCCGCAGCTTGCCGCCGCGATGCGTGTAGTGCGGCTGCCGACCGTCCACCCGCACCCGGCCGACCTTGAAATCGGCCAGGTTCAGGAAGAACTCGCCCAGCGGCGACCGTCCCGCTATGGCGTTGATCCGGACCGTGCCCGACAGCCGGTTCGGGCCCGGACGGTAGTCCAGCGCGAGCTCGTACCGGTGCACCCGGTACCGCGCGTCACCGTTCTCCGGGAAATACGGGTCCGAACCCGCCGCCTGCTGAACCGCCACCGCTGTGTCTACTCCCTGTGCCATGCCACCACTCCGCTCGGGTCCACCGCTCTCCCGTGCCGAGTGGCCGGCGTTCAGGGACGCCATGCCTCGATCGGGTTGCCGAGCCAACGGGTGTCGTCGGGGACGGACTCCGCTGCCATGACGAGCGACGCGGGACCCAGGGTCGTCCGGGCCCCGATCGTGCTGCCGGGCAGCACGATCCCGCCAGGACCCAGCGTCGCGCCCTCACGGAGGACCACAGTATCCGTCCGCAAGATCCGGTCGTGGAAGAGGTGCGTCTGGAGCACGCAGCCCCGGTTCACCGTCGCCGCGTCCTCCAGGGTCACCAGATCCGTCTCCGGCAGCCAGTAGCTCTCCACCCACACGCCCTTGCCGACGCGCGCACCGAGCCCCCGCAGCCACGCCGTCATCAGTGGCGTACCGGGCACGGAACCCGCCAGCCACGGCACCGCCACGACCTCGACGAACGTGTCCGCGAGCTCGTTGCGCCACACGAAGCCGCTCCACAGCGGATGCTCCCCACTGCGGTGCCGCCCCACGAGCAGCCACTTGGCGACGACGGACACCAGCGCGGCCACGGCACCCGCCGCGAGCAGCACCAGGCCCGACAGCGCCCACGCCCACACACCCAGCGCACACAGCGCCGCCACCGTCAGCACCCCGATCGCCGCCGAGCAGAACACCGGCACGATCCGGCACAGCTCCACCAGACCGCGCGCCCACAGCAGCCGCGCCGGCGGGTCGTACGTCCGGCTCTGGTCGCCGCCGGCGGCGGCCCGGGGCAGCTTCACCGGCGGCAGCCCCAGATACGAGCTGCCCTTCTTCGCCTTCTTCGGCGTCGCCGACAGCACACCGACCAGCCCGCCGTCCGGCACGGACCGCCCCGGCGCGGTCATCCCCGAGTTCCCGAGGAAGGCCCGCCGCCCGATCTCCGCCCGCCCGATCCGCATCCAGCCGCCACCGAGCTCGTACGGCGCGGTCAGCGTGTCGTCGGCCAGGAACGCGCCCTCACCGACCGTCGTCAGGCTCGGCAGCGCGAGCACGGTCGACACCTCCGCGCCCCGCCCGATCCGCATCCCGAGCAGCCGCAGCCACACCGGCGTGACCAGCCCGGCGTACAGCGGGAACAGCACCTCCCGCGAGCGGTCCATCAGCTGGGTGACGGTCCAGGCCTGCCAGCCGACCCGGCTGTGCGTCGGATGCGTGCCCTCACGCAGCCCCAGGCTCAGCAGCCGTACGGCGACCAGGATCAGCAGCGCGTACGCCAGCCCGAACGCGAGCGTCGCCGGTACCAGGGCGGCCATCGCGCCCCGCAGGGGCTGGTCCGGCGTGAAGAGCTCGCGTCCCACGAGGAACGCGGCCACCCCGGCCAGCACCGGAAGCGCGCTGAGCGCGAAGCCCGTCAGGCCGTACATCACCCGCCAGTACGTGCCCTTGCGCGGCCGCTCCTTGGGCCAGTTCCGCTTCGCCTTGCCCAGCTTGACCGCGGGCGCGCCCGCCCAGCGCTGACCGGTGGGCACCTGCCCGGTGACCGCCGAACCCGGCGCCACCTCGGCCCGCTTGCCGACCCGCGCGCCCGGGAAGAGGATGCTGCGCGTCCCGACGACCGCGTGCGCGCCCACCTTGACCGTGCCGATCTCCAGCCGGTCGCCGTCCAGCCACCACCCGGACAGATCCACCTCGGACTCGACGGCCGCACCCCGGCCCAGCTTGAGCATGCCGGTCACCGGCGGCAGCGAGTGCAGGTCGACATCAGGGGCGACCTTGGCGCCCAGCGCCCGTGCGTACCGCTCCAGCCACGACCCGGTCAGCGAGGTCGCCCCGCTGAACTCGGCCAGCCGCTCGGCCGCCCACAGCCGCAGATGCACCCCGCCACCGCGCGCGTACCGCCCCGGCTGCACACCCCGCAGCAGCAGCCGCGCACCACCGGCCGCGATCGCGAGCCGACCGGGCGGGCTGAACAGCACCAGCGCCGCCGCCCCGACCAGCCACCAGGAGGCGGTCGGCAACCACGCATAGGGCAGTACGTTGCCCAGCGCGGCCAGCACCACGGTCCAGCGCAGTCCGAGCACCGTGAACAGGGGGATCAGGGCGAGGAGTTGGACCACCTGGGCGCGCACCGGCACCGGGGCGACGATCCGCGCGGCCCCGTCGTCCTGCGCCGACTCCTCCAGATGCCGCGCCAGTTTCCGCAGCACGGGCTGCTGGTAGATGTCGAGGACGGCCGCGCTCGGGTAACGGGTGCGCAGCCGAGTGGTGAGCTGGGCGGCGGCCAGGCTGCTGCCGCCGATCGCGAAGAAGTCGTCGCGCGCGCTCGACACCGGGATGCCGAGCACCTCGCTCCACTGCTCGGCGAGCCACGCCTCGGTGCCGTACAACTGCTCGGCGGGGCCGCCCGTTTCCAGACCCTCCAGGGGCCAGGGCAGGGCGTTGCGGTCCACCTTGCCGCTGGTGCGCGTCGGCAGTTCGTCGACCGGCGCCAGCAACGGCACCAGCGCCGCGGGCAGTTCAGCCCGCAGCTTCCCGACGGCCGCCGCGTGGTCCCAGCCGTCCTGCGTGACGACGTACCCGACGAGGAGCTGATTGCCGCTGCGGGCGGTGCGCACGGCGGCGGCCGCCCCCGCGACCCCGGGCAGCGCCTGGAGGGCGGCGTCGACCTCACCGAGCTCGATACGGCGCCCACCGAGCTTGATCTGCTCGTCGGCCCGCCCGAGGAAGACCAGCCCCTCCGGCTCCGCCTTGACGAGGTCACCGCTGCGGTACGCCCGCTCCCAGCCCAGCGACTGAAGCGGCGCGTACTTCTCCGCGTCCTTCTCGGCGTCCAGGTACCGGGCCAGACCGACCCCGCCGATCACCAACTGCCCACTCGCGCCCATCGGCACGGGCTCCCCGGCCTCGTCGACGACGGCCAGCTCCCAGCCGTCCAACGGCAGCCCGATCCGGATCGGCTCCGCGCCGCTCATCAGCGAGGCACAGGCCACCACGGTCGCCTCGGTCGGCCCGTACGTGTTCCAGACCTCGCGCCCCTCGGTCACCAGCCGCTGCGCCAGCTCGGGCGGGCACGCCTCACCACCGAAGATCAGCAGCCGTACGTCGTTGAGGGTCTCCGGCTCCCAGAGCGCGGCGAGCGTCGGCACCGTCGACACGACGGTGATCTCCTGCTCCACCAGCCACGGCCCCAGATCGGCGCCGCTCCTGACCTGCGCACGCGGCACCGGCACCAGACAGGCCCCGTACCGCCACGCCAGCCACATCTCCTCGCAGGACGCGTCGAAGGCGACCGACAGCCCCGCCATGACCCTGTCAGCCGGACCGATGGGGTCGTCCGTGAGGAACAGCGCGGCCTCGGCGTCCACGAACGCGGCGGCACTGCGGTGACTGACGGCGACACCCTTGGGCTTGCCGGTGGACCCGGAGGTGAAGATGACCCAGGCGTCGTGCCCGATGCCGGGCCGGGCGGCGAGGACCTCGCTGCGTCCGGTCACGGTCAGCTCGTGACCGGCCCCGACGACGGCACGTACGTCCGCCTCCCCGAACACCAACTCGGCCCGCTCGTCCGGGTCCTCGGCGTCCACCGGGACGTAGGCGGCACCGGCGGCGAGCACGGCGAGAATCGCGACGTAGAGGTCGTTGGTCCCGGACGGCACGCGGACGCCCACCCGGTCGCCGAGCCCGACCCCGGCGTCCGCGAGCCCGCGGCGCAGCCGCTCGACCTCAACGGCCAGCGCACGGTAGGTCAGACAGGTCGTGCCGTCGTCCAGAGCGGGCTCGTCCGGGTACGACCGCACGGAGGCGTCGAAGACGTCGACGAGGGTGCGCGCGGAGGCCGCCGGGCCCCCGGAGAAACGTGCCGTATCACCGAACCGCTCGCGGATCTCTTCCTCGAGCAGGCCGAGAGCGCTGCTCTCGTGTATGGCTGCCATCGGTCCTCGCGTCTCGATCCCGGAAGCCTCCGGGGCGCTGGCGGGCCCGCAGGTCTGCCTGGGGTTGTCCGGGTCCAGCTCCGTAACAAGCCGGAAATTTTAGTACGACGCTAGGTACGAGCCCTCTGAACGGCCACCGGAGAGGCCCGTTCGGGTGGCTTCCCGAACGGGCCTCGTATGGTCTGACCTGCGGTTCGATACGCAGGGCGAGACATGCCCCACATTGCGTTCTACTGGGCGTACGTCTCGAATTCGGCGATCTGGACAGTGCTGTTGGAGCTGGTGACGCTGAAGGTGAGCTTCTTCAGGGAGGTCTGCGGGAAGGTGATCGTGCCCGCTCCGCTGCCGGAGGCCAGGACCGCGCCGGTGTCGGCGTCGAGGAGCTGCCAGGAGCCGATGGCTCCCGCGCCGGCCGAGGTCTCCTTGATGACGGCCTTCGAGACTGTGGTGGCCGCGCCCCACTTGACCGACACATAGCCGGTCGAGCCGTTCGGCGACCAGTACGTGCTCGGGTCGCCGTCCCGCACATTGCCGTAACTCGTGCCGTCGGCCTTGCTCGAACCGTCGGCCCCCGCCCCGATGCTCAGGTTGGTCCCGCCGGTGGCCGTCGGTGTGGGTGTCGCAGTGGTCGTGGGAGTGGTCGTGGCGGTCGGTGTCGCTGTCGGCGTCTGGGCCGTGCAGCTGCCGTCCGACACGGCCAGACCCGTGCCCGCGCCCGCCGTCCTGGCCACGACGGCGGGCACGCAGGACGCCTGGTCGAGGGTGTAGGCGTACGGAATGCTCACCGAGGTGTTGGACACCGGGTCGGGTCCCGCCGGGTTGTTCTCGTCCCCGGCGGCGGACCACGTCACGTTGTCGAAGACGTTCCCGCTGACCTGCCAGTACCCGGCCAGGTCGGTGTAGAAGGTGCCGAGGACGTCCTTGGAGTCCTCGAAGTAGTTGTTGTCCACCTTCGCCTTGGCGCCGGCCCGGGAGTTGATGCCGGACTCGTTCAGGCTCACGTAGTGGTTGTTGTAGAGGTGCGCCGTGCCGCCGCGCAGCAGAGGGGCGCGCGAGTCGATGTTCTCGTACAGGTTGTGGTGGAACGTGACGTAGCTGCTGGTCAGGTCGCTGTCACTGGAGTTGATGAGACCGCCGCGGCCCGAGTTGCGCAGGGTGCTGTACGAGAGGGTGACGTACTGGGTGTTGTCCTTGAGGTCGAAGAGCCCGTCGTAGCCCTCCGACTCGCCGCCGGACGCGACGAGCGAGACATGGTCGACCCAGACGTTGCGGACATCGCTCTCCATGCCGATGGCGTCACCGCCGTTGGAGGTCGGCGAGCCCGACTTCTTGACGTTCTGGACGGTCACGTTCTGGATGACGATGTTGCTCGACTCGCGGATATGGATGCCCAGTTGATCGAAGACGGCACCGCTGCCGACGCCGATCAGGGTGACGTTGCTGATCTGCTTCAGCTCGATCACACCGGCGGCCGTGTTGCAGCTGTCGCCCGAGACCTTCGCCGTGTTGCCGTGGTTGATCGTCCCCTCGACCTCGATGACGATCGGGGTGCTGCTGCTGGCCCGGCCGCACAGGGCCGCGTGGATCTGCGTCCCGGTGGTGGCCCGCACGGTCGTCCCGCCCGCGCCGCCGGTGGTTCCGCCGTTCTGGGTCGCGTAACCGGTGGCGGCCGCGGTGGCCGCCGAGGCCTCCGGCATCACCAGTACCGCGCCGGTCGCGATGGCCAGGCCCAGCCCGGCCATCGCCGCGTACAGCCGTGGTGCACGTGCTCGTCTCATCCGCTTCATCCCTGTTCGTCCCTGAATAAGGGGTGCTGGATGGTGCACTGTCAGGGAGTGGTGACCGCGGAGGGGCACGAAGTTGCCGACTCGGCGGGGGAGATTTCGCAGATGCGCGGGAAGACCAGATGCGCGGGAAAAGCAAAAAACCCCTGATCAACAGGGGTTTCAGCTGGTGTCCGAGGGGGGACTTGAACCCCCACGCCCGATAAAGGGCACTAGCACCTCAAGCTAGCGCGTCTGCCATTCCGCCACCCGGACAAGGTGTCTGTCGCGCGGGGTTCCCCTCGCGGCGACAAAGGAAACATTACCAGGCTTTCGAAGTGCCCCGATCACCCCCTCGTCCCGGCGTGAACGGCGTGTGACGGGCCGGGTCCGCTCTTGGGCGCGGCCGGTCGGGGAGGGAGGATGAGGGGAACCACCAGCAGTGACAGCGGGAGGAACCACCGTGAGCGGGACGGACACGACCAGGCACGTCACCGGCGAGGACGAGGTCGTGGACCTCTGCCGAGAGCTGATCCAGATCGACACCAGCAACTACGGCGACCACTCGGGCCCGGGCGAGCGCAAGGCCGCCGAGTACGTCGCCGAGAAGCTCGCCGAGGTGGGCCTCGAACCGCAGATCTTCGAGTCCCACCAGGGGCGCGCCTCCACGGTCGCCCGCATCGCGGGCGAGGACCCCTCCAAGCCGGCGCTGCTCATCCACGGGCACACCGACGTCGTCCCGGCCAACGCGGCGGACTGGACCCACCACCCCTTCTCCGGCGAGGTCGCCGACGGGTGTGTGTGGGGGCGCGGCGCCGTCGACATGAAGGACATGGACGCGATGACCCTCGCGGTCGTCCGTGACCGGCTGCGCAGCGGCCGCAAGCCCCCGCGTGACATCGTCCTCGCCTTCCTCGCCGACGAGGAGGCGGGCGGCACGTACGGCGCCCGGTATCTCGTCGACAAGCACCCCGATCTCTTCGAGGGCGTCACCGAGGCGATCGGCGAGGTCGGTGGGTTCTCCTTCACCGTCAACGAGAACCTGCGGCTCTACCTGGTCGAGACCGCCCAGAAGGGCATGCACTGGATGCGGCTCACCGTGGACGGCACCGCGGGCCACGGTTCGATGACCAACGACGACAACGCCATCACCGAGCTGTGCGAGGCCGTCGGCCGGCTCGGGCGGCACAAGTGGCCGGTGCGGGTCACCAAGACCGTGCGGTCCTTCCTCGACGAGCTCTCCGACGCGCTCGGCACCGAGCTCGACCCCGAGAACATGGACGAGACCCTCGCCAAGCTCGGCGGCATCGCCAAGATGGTCGGCGCGACCCTCAGGAACTCGGCGGCGCCCACCATGCTCGGCGCCGGCTACAAGGTCAACGTCATCCCCGGCCAGGCCACCGCCCACGTCGACGGCCGCTTCCTGCCCGGCTACGAGCAGGAGTTCCTCGCCGACCTCGACCGGATCCTCGGCCCGCGCGTGCGCCGCGAGGACGTGCACGGGGACAAGGCGCTGGAGACCGACTTCGACGGGAGGCTCGTCGACGCCATGCAGACCGCCCTCAGCGCCGAGGACCCGATCGCGAAGGCGGTGCCCTACATGCTCTCCGGCGGCACCGACGCCAAGTCCTTCGACGACCTCGGTATCCGCTGCTTCGGCTTCGCGCCGCTCCAGCTGCCGCCGGAACTCGACTTCGCCGGCATGTTCCACGGCATCGACGAGCGGGTGCCCGTGGAGGGGCTCAAGTTCGGTGTACGGGTGCTCGACCGGTTCATCGACGCTTCCTGACGCCGGTAAGCCGGGCCTTGACGTCGATATTCGACAGCCCGTGCGGAAATGAATGAGAAGGGTGAATGCGCTCATAGGCTCGTAGCTTCAATACTCCCTCCTCGTTACAGGTGATGCGATCGGCAACACGAGATCGCTTTTGCCAACAAGGAGGAATAATGATCAAGAAGGTCGTCGCCGCTGCGGCTGCCACTGGTGGCCTGGTTCTCGCGGGTGCGGGCCTCGCCGTCGCCGACTCGGGTGCTCAGGGTGCCGCTGTGCACTCCCCGGGTGTCCTGTCCGGCAACGTCGTCCAGGTGCCCGTTCACATCCCGGTGAACGTCTGCGGCAACACGGTCTCCGTGATCGGCGTGCTGAACCCCGCCTTCGGCAACACCTGCATCAACAAGTGACGCCGACCCCCGGAGGGACATTCCTCTGAGGGGCGTTTACACGACCGTCGGCCTCGGAGCGCGCGCCATGCGCTCCGGGGCCGACCGGTCTTTTCACGAGGATTGCAGGTCGTAAGCGAAAAGGCAGGGGGAATTCAGGAATGCGACAGGTGACCCGCAAGGGCCTGATGACGGTGGCGGCCGCGACCGGGGTGATCGCCGCAGCGGGCGGCGCCGCCCACGCCGACTCGGCCGCGAACGGATCGAGCTCGAACTCGCCCGGCGTGCTGTCGGGCAACACGGTGCAGGCGCCGGTGCACGCGCCGGTGAACGTCTGCGGCAACACCGTCGACGTGGTCGGGGTGCTCAACCCGGCCATGGGCAACAAGTGCGCCGACAAGAGCGGATCGTCCGGCGGGTACGGCGACGACGGCGGGTACGGGGGCGGGTACGGCGGCGGGCACGGGGGTGGCTCCGGCGGCGGTGGTTCGTCGTCCGACGGTCACGCGAGCGGTTCGCCGGGCGTCGGCTCCGGCAACCATGTCGAGGCCCCGGTGCACGTCCCGGTGAACGTCTGCGGCAACAGCGTCGACGTCATCGGGATCGGGAACTCCACCACGGGCAACGACTGCGCGAACGGCGGCGGCTCCGGCGGCGGGCACCCCGGCACACCTCCGGGTGGTGGCGGCCAGACGCCTCCGGGCGGTCCGGGCCAGCCGGGCGGTCCGGGCCAGCCGGGCAACCCTGTGGAGCCGGGCACCCCAGGGTCTCCTGGAACCCCTGGAACCCCGGGCACCCCTGGAACCACTCCGGGCACCCCTGGAACCCCGGGCACGCCGCCGTCCTCGGCTCACGGGACGCCGGGCTCACCGGGCGGCGACCACTCCGGTACCCAGTCGGTCACCCAGCCGTACGGCGATGCCCAGCTCGCCCACACGGGCAGCGACCTGCCGCTGGGGCTCACCCTGCCGGTCGGGGCGGGCGTACTGCTGGCGGGCGCGGTGCTCTACCGCAAGGCGCGGGCGTCCGCGTAGCGAACCCGGCGCATGACGGAGCGGGCCCCGCAACGGCGGGGCCCGCTCCGTTTCCGTCGCGTCATCTCACCAGGTGGCACGAACCTGGCGGATGATCCTGCGGCGCAGCCGCACCCTGCGGCTTCCGTCACGCAGCAGGCTCAGGCGGTCCAACTCCCAGTGTCCGTACTCCGCATGGTCGGTCAGCAGTCGTGTGGCGTCCTTGCGGGAGACCCCGCGCGGTACGTACACGTCGACAAATTCGTATTCCGGCATCGCATCTATTGTGCGGGCTGGGGCCCGGTACGGATAGCGTCTGCACTATGTCTGATGCTGTGCAGCCCACCGCTGCCGAGGTACGTGCCGCCGCCGAGGCGGTCAAGACCGCACTCGACCGCCACCTGGCCGCGGTCGAACGCCGGTCGGGGGAGGACGACCCGGCCGTCTACGAGGCGTTCAACGAGCTCGCCGCGGCCGCCGAGGCGTACGACGAGCTGCTCTACGACCGCTACGACGAGGTCACTCCCTTCGAGATCCCCGGCACGGACGACGTGCCGCCGTACACCGGTCCCGAGGAACCGCACGCGGTGAGCGTGCTGATCCGCCGTGACTACGCGGTGGCGGAGCCGCAGCGGCTGCTGGCGCAGGCCCAGCGGGTCGAGGCGGCGGACTACGAGGACGGTGCGGAGGCGTCCGCCACGGTGCACGGAGCGTTGGACATCCTGTTCGGAGAGTTCGAACCGGACGAGATCGCCTCACGGCACAAGGAGTTCGGCCTGGAGGAGGGCGACTCCACGCTGTGGGTGATCGCGGCGGACGAGCAGGCCGCTCCCGGTGAGTGGCTGGCGGGGCCCTTCGAGCAGATCGACCCGCAGCGGGTGGTGTGCCGGTTCGACGTCAGCGCGGTGTTCGACGACGAGATCGACGACGTCGACGACGTCGAGGACGAGCTGGACGAGCTGGACGCGGAGCTGGACGAGGACGAGGATCTGGAGCGGCACGCGTAACACCGCGCTGTGCGCCGGGCTTGGGCGGCGGCGGTCACGGAGGGTTCCGTGACCGCCGCCGTCTTGCGTGTGCGGCTGCGTCGTGGCTGGTCGCGCCCACGCGGCGGAGCCGCGAATCGATACAGCCCCGCGTCCCCGAGGTGGGTCAGCCGGACGCTGGTACCTGCGTCCCCAGCAGCACGGGAAGCCGGGTCGTGCGGGGCTTCGCCTGGATCTCGGCCACGGCTCTCGGGAGGGCCTGGTCCGCGCCCTGGACCACGGAGAGATGGCGTTCCGCCCGGCCGAAGGCCGTGTAGACCCACGGGCGGCTGAGGGCTTGTGCCGCGTCTCCCGGGAGCACCACGACCACCGCCGGCCAGCGGCCGGCCGCGGCCTGGTGGGCGGTCAGGGCCCAGCCGTGGCGTACGGACTCCTCGACACGCTCCTTCGGTACGACGACGGGCTCGCCCGCGCAGGACAGATGGAGTCCCTCCGCGTCCGCCTTCACCACGTGGCCCGGCAGGGAGCGGCCGGGGGCGGGGGAGTAGGCGACGCGGTCGCCGGGGTCGAAGCCGCCGAAACGGCCCGGGCCCGGGTTGAGGCGCTCCTTGAGGGCCGCGTTCAGGGCTCGTGTGCCCGCCGCGCCGCCATGGCCCGGCGTGATCACCTGGGTCTCCTCGGGCGGAACACCGATCGCCCGCGGCACCGAGTCCGCGACCAGTTGCACGGTCCGGTGCACGGCCTCGCCCGCGTCCCGCGCCGGCACGATCACGACCTCCTTGCCGGGGGCCTCGACCTGGTTCAGCTCGCCGATGCCGATACCGGAGACCAGCTCGCCGAGGGGGCCCGGGTCCGGCCGCCGGGAGGCGATCTGGGGGCAGACGCGCGCGGCCAGCAGATCGCTGAACACCCGCCCCGGCCCCGCCGACCCCAGCACCGCCGGATCCCCGGCCAGCACCAGCCGCGCCCCGTCCGGCAACGACTCCGTCAGCAGCGCCGCACTCTCCACGTCCAGCTGCGGAGCGTCGAGGACCACGAGGAGGTCGAGGTCGAGCGCGCCGTCGGCATCGCGGCCGGGACCTTCGGCGCCGGAGAGGAGGCCGGTGACGGTGGTGGCGGTGTCGCGGGAGGCCAGCGCCGCGAAGCGGTCCCGTCCCAGGGGGCCGTGGGCCGCCGCCCAGGCGCGCAGACCGAGTCCGTGGGCCGCCTGGAGCAGGGCCGCCGGTTCCGCCAGGGACGCCTCGCCGCCGGTGTGAAGGACCAGTCCGCCGCCCGCGACCGCGCGGATCAGTTCACCGGCGGAGCCCTTGGCCGAGTCGGCGGCACGCTCCCAGTCCTCGGCCGAACCGTCCTGCTTCGGTACGGAGTTGATCAGCCGGGCCAGTCCGTCGGCGAGGCTCTCCTCCGCCATCGCGTACCGCTCCAGGCCGACCAGGACACGGACCGGGCGCTCCTCGCCCTCCTCCGGTTCCGGGGCCCGCGGGTCGAGGGCGTCCTGGAAGGCCAGCGCCTCGGCCTCCGCGAGGGTGCTCTGCACGGCCGCGTCGGCATCCGGCACGCCCTGCTTGCCCAACGCCGTCGTGAGCGTGGGAAGTTCGAGAGCCGTGTGCCCGGCCACGGCCGCCTGTTCCAGCAGCCAGACGGTCATCGCCCGGCCCCGCCGCTCGTCGTCGGGACCGCACTCCGCGCCGAGCAGCGCCCGCGCGAACCCGTCGGCCTGCTCGGGCCGCACCCCCGCGACCCGCAGCAACTGCCAGGGGTCCTCGCGCAGCTGCTCGGCGGCACCCTCGCCGAGCGCGGCGGCGACCTGCGGGACGAGGGCCTCCGGCGCACCGCCGTCGGCCAGTACCCGGCGTACGGAATCGACGGTCTGCGCCGAGGGAGCCGAGGGAGCCGCGGGCACGTCGGCCGAAACCGGCTGAGGGCGCTGTACGGGCTCCGGCGCGGGCCGGCGCGGTGGCTCGGGCTCGGCGAACACGGTCGCCGCCGGCTTGGCCCCGCTCTCCACGGCCCGTACGGCGGCCAGCAGATCGGCGGCCTTCCCGCTGAGCTTGGTGCCGGCCTCGACGGGTCCCTGCTTCTCGGCCTTCCGCCGGGCGATCCGCTCCCGCTCCAGCTTCTGCGCCGCGAGCTCGGCCGCGGCCTCGGACAGCTTCGCCGCGGCCTCGCCCTGCTCGCCGTCGGACGCGGAAGCCTCACCGGACGCCTCGTCCGAGCCGCCCTCGGCGTCCGCGGCCGTCTCGCCCTCGTCACCTGCGGCCACCGCCCCCGCCTCGGTGTCGTCGGCCTCGGCGACCGCGTCCTCCGCGGTGCCCGGCGATTGCGGCTCGGTCTCCTCCGTGGGCTCCGGCTCCGTGCTCACAGCGTGCTCCAGTCGTGATCGGGATAGCGGTGCACGGGCGCCGACACATCGTCGAGCGCCCGGCAGATCTCGTCAGGAAGACTAAGGGCCTCCACTGACAATGCCGCCGTGAGCTGCTGCGCGTTGCGCGCGCCGACGATCGGCGCGGTCACGCCGGGCCGGTCGCGGACCCAGGCGAGGGCCACCTGGAGAGGGGTCACCGCGAGCCCGTCGGCAGCGGTCTGCACGGCGTCCACGATGTGGCCGGCCGTGTCGTCGAGGTAGGGCGCGACGAAGGGGGCGAGATGCTCCGAGGCGCCCCGCGAGTCGGCCGGCGTGGCGGTGCGGTACTTGCCCGTCAGGACCCCGCGGCCCAGCGGGGACGACGGCAGCAGGCCGATGCCCAGGTCCAGCGCCGCGGGCAGCACCTCGCGCTCGATGCCGCGCTGGAGCAGGGAGTACTCCAGCTGTGTCGCGGCCAGCCGGGTCCGGGTGCCCGGGGCCGCCAGCTGCCAGGTCGCGGCCTTGGCGAGCTGCCAGCCGCAGAAGTTGGAGACCCCGGCGTACCGCGCGCGGCCGCTGCTGACCGCGAGGTCGAGCGCCTGGAGGGTCTCCTCCAGCGGGGTGTCCGGGTCGTAGGAGTGGACCTGCCACACATCGACGTAGTCCGTGCCGAGCCGGGCCAGCGAGGCGTCCAGCGCGGAGAGCAGATGGCCGCGCGAGCCGTCGAACCGCCGATCCGGGTCGGGCACGCTGCCCGCCTTGGTGGAGATGACCAGATCCCGGCGCGGGATCAGCCCTTCTATGAGACGTCCGAGCAGATACTCGGACTCCCCGTCGCCGTACACGTCCGCGGTGTCGACGAGGCTGCCGCCGGCTTCCCAGAACGTCTTCAAGAGGTCCGCGGCGTCGTGCTCGTCGGTGTCCCTGCCCCACGTGAGGGTTCCGAGTCCGATGCGGGACACACGCAGGCCGGTGCGGCCGAGATGCCTCTGCTCCATGAACGCCGACATTACTGGCCTGAACCAGTGGTGTGGGGGCCTGTGGACAACCAGTTTCCCCCAGCGACACGCGCGTTCATGTGGGCGGAAGAACACGACCGCCAGCTGCCCCGATCCGCGCGCCCCGCGCTAAGGTCGGGAAACAAGGGACGTTACTGATGGGTAAGGGGAATCGGCCATGCAGCTCGGCATCAACCTCGGTTACTGGGGCGCCGGAATGGACGCGGACAATCTCGCCGTCGCCCAGGAGGCCGACCGACTCGGGTACGCCGTGTGCTGGGCCGCCGAGGCCTACGGCTCCGACGCGGCCACCGTGCTCAGCTGGGTCGCGGCGCAGACCGAGCGCATCGACATCGGCTCGGCCATCTTCCAGATCCCGGCCCGTCAGCCGGCGATGACCGCGATGACCGCCGCCACCCTCGACTCGCTCTCCGGCGGCCGCTTCCGCCTCGGCCTCGGCGTCTCCGGGCCGCAGGTCTCCGAGGGCTGGTACGGCGTCAAGTTCGACAAGCCGCTGGCACGCACGCGTGAGTACGTCGGGATCGTCCGCAAGGCGATGACGCGCGAGCGGCTGTCGTTCGACGGCGAGCACTGGACGCTGCCGCTGCCCGGCGGCCCCGGCAAGCCGCTCAAGCTGACCGTGCACCCCGAGCGCGAGCACATCCCGCTCTACATCGCCGCGATCGGACCGAAGAACCTGGAGCAGACCGGCGAGATCGCCGACGGCGCGCTCCTCATCTTCCCGTCCGCCGAGCACCTTGAGGAGACGACCCTCAAGCACCTGCGTGCCGGACGCGAGAAGGCGGGCAAGACCCTCGACGGGTTCGACGTCCACCCGACGCTCCCGCTCGCCCTCGGCGAGGACAAGGACGTGGCCACGCTCGCCGACACCTTCCGCCCCTACACCGCGCTGTACGTCGGCGGCATGGGCAGCGCCAAGCAGAACTTCTACAACCAGCTCGCCCAGCGCATGGGCTACGAGGCGGCGGCCGCCGAGGTCCAGGAGAAGTACCTGTCCGGTGATAAGCAGGGCGCCGCGGCCGCCATCCCGCACGACCTGATCGACAAGACGGCACTGCTCGGTTCCGTGGACCGCATCGCGGACCGGATGAAGGAGTACGCGGCGGCCGGCGTCACCACGCTGAGCCTCGCGCCCGCGGGCTTCACGCTCGACGAGCGGATCGCCGCACTGCGGGCCGGATCCGAGGCCCTGGAGCGCGCCGGCCTGGCGTGACACACGCCGGATCCGCCGGAGGTTTCTGCGGCCGTGGTGGGGGCTCGGGGGTCTTCCCCGCCACGGCCGTCACGCAGAACAACGCGCTCGCGCCCGTGTGGTTACGCCTCCGTCGTGACCGCCGGGGTCCTCCTTTTGGCGGAGTTGTCCGACACAGCTGTTGCAGCACCTCTCGCGCCGCATTTGACTCGTTCTTTGCGGAATGCCGCGGAGTCCCGCAGAGAGGTGTCCACGATGCTTTCGGCCAAGAGTCTGTTCCAGGAGATCATCGACAACGACGAGTCCTTCCGCCTGTTCTGCTCCATCGCGGCCAGCGGGGAGTCGCAGGGCGGCTGGGAGAACGCCCGCATTGCCGCGCTCGTCCCGGACAGCGAGCGCGACCTCGCCCCCAAGATCACCCGGCACGGCGCGGACGAGGACAAGCACGGGCGGATCTTCAACGCCCTGATGAAGAAGCGCGGCCTCGAACCCGTCCCCGTACCGGCCGACACCGACTACACGATGCTCCTGGAGCACAGCGGCATCGGTCTCGCCCACGAGAAGCTCAAGGCCGACCAGTCACTGACCGTGCAGGACATCGTGACCTACCTCGCCCACAGCCGCGTCACCGAGCAACGCGCGTCCGAGCAGATGGAACTGCTGCGCAAGCACTTCGCCGACCACCCGGACCTGGGCCGCGCGGTGAAGATGATCTCGGCCGACGAGGACAACCACCTCGCCTACTGCCACGAGGAGTTGCTGCGCTTCGCCCACGCCGGGCACGGCCGGGACATCCAGCGGACCCTGCGGGAGTGCGCACTCGCCGAGATCCGCGTCTACCGGGACGTCAGCCTCGCGGTCATGGCCCACATGGGCCGCGTCCTGGGCTGGCCGACGGCGAAGTCGGCCGTCCTCGCGGCGGGCATCCACGCGGTCTACGCCTACGAACGCGCCGCCGGCTGGCGCCGGATGGTCTCCCTGAAAACGCCCGAGCGACGCGACGCCCTCGGCGGACCGGCCACCTCGGCCCCCGAGTTCGCCTGAACCCGGTGAACAGCCCTACAGCCAGCCCCGGCGCTTGAACAGCCGGAACACCAGGACCTCCAGGACGGCCATGACCGCGATCAGCGCGGGGTACGACCACACCCAGTGCAGCTCCGGCATGTGATCGAAGTTCATGCCGTAGATCCCCGCGATCATCGTGGGGATCGCGGCCATGGCCGCCCAGGCGGAGATCTTCCGCATGTCGTCGTTCTGCCGGACGCTCATCTGCGCCAGATGGGCCGACAGGATGTCCGACACCAGCCGGTCCAGGCCCTCCACGGACTCGTTCACGCGCGTGAGGTGGTCGTTCACGTCACGGAAGAAGGGCTGCGCCTTCTCGTGGACGAACGGGACGCGCACGCCGGACAGACCGCCGCCCGCGAGCCGGGCCAGCGGCTGCGCCAGTGGCCCGGTGGCCCGGCGGAACTCCAGGATCTGCCGCTTGAAGGCGTAGATGCGGGACGCCGTGTGCCGAGAGCCCCCGCCGGTCGGCGAGAACACCTCCGTCTCCAGCTCCGCCAGGTCGGTGCCCAGTTCCTCGGCCACCTCGACGTAGTGGTCGACCACGGCGTCGGCGATCGAGTACAGCACCGCGGTGGGCCCGTGCCGGAGCATCTCCGGCTCCTCCTCCAGCCGGTGCCGCACGGCCGCGAGAGGCGCCTCCTCGCCATGGCGCACGGTCACCACGAACGAGTCGCCGACGAAGACCATGACCTCACCGGAGGTCACGATGTCGCACTTCGGCTCGTACCCCACCGGCTTGAGGACCATGAACAGCGAGTCGTCGTACACCTCCAGCTTGGGCCGCTGATGGGCGTTGAGGGCATCCTCGACGGCCAGCGGATGCAGCCCGAACTCCTCCGTGACCCGGTCGAACTCGTTCCCCGTCGGCTCGTACAGGCCGATCCAGACGAAGGCGTCACCCCCGCGACGGCACTGCGCCAGGGCATCGGAGAAGTCCTGGGGCCCCTCCGTCCGGCGCCCGTCGCGGTAGATGGCGCAGTCGACGATCACAGTGCGTATTCTCCCGCCGCTCGCCGGCCGTCGCACGCGCGCGTACGCCTACGCTGGGCCGCATGCCCACGTTGATCCTCGTCCGCCACGGACGATCCACCGCCAACACCGAGGGACTGCTCGCCGGGTGGACGCCCGGGGTCGCCCTGGACGGACGCGGGGCCGCGCAGGCCGCCGCACTGCCCGCGCGGCTCGCCGGGCTGCCGATCTCCGAGGTCGTCAGCAGCCCGCTCCAGCGCTGCCAGGAAACGATTCAGCCGCTCCTCGACGCCCGTCCCGAGCTGAACCCGCACACCGACGAGCGGATCGGCGAGTGCCACTACGGCGACTGGTCCGGCCGCAAGCTCGCCGAGCTCATGGACGAGCCGCTGATGGAGGTCGTCCAGGCCCACCCGTCGGCGGCCGCGTTCCCCGGCGGCGAGTCGATGCGGGCGATGCAGACCCGCGCCGCCGAGGCCGTACGCGAGTGGAACGCGCGCGTGGAGCGCGACCACGGCGCCGACGCCGTCTATCTCATGTGCTCGCACGGCGACATCATCAAGTCGCTCGTCGCGGACGCGCTCGGACTCCATCTCGACCTCTTCCAGCGGATCTCCGTGGAACCGTGTTCCATCACCGTGATCCGTTACACCCGTCTGCGGCCGTTTCTCGTGCGCCTCGGCGACACCGGTGATTTCGCCTCGCTCGCACCCCGCGAGGAGCCTCCCGCGGGCGACGCCACGGTCGGTGGTGGTGCAGGCGCACCGTGATCGTCGGGCGCAGTAGGGTGAAGCGGTCGCAGCAGCGCCGTACCCACGATTCCAATGGAGACAGGACGTGTCCCGTCAGGTGTTCCTCTATGACCCACCGGAGCGTTTCGTGGCCGGCACGGTCGGACTGCCCGGGCGCCGTACGTTCTTCCTCCAGGCCTCGGCCGGCGCCCGGGTGACCAGCGTGGCCCTGGAGAAGACCCAGGTCGCCGCGCTCGCCGAGCGGATGGACGAGTTGCTGGACGAGGTCGTGCGCCGCAGCGGCGGCAGCGCCTCCGTCCCGGCCATGGCACCCACCGAGATCTCCGACGCCGCCCCGCTGGACACCCCCGTCGAGGAGGAGTTCCGCGTCGGCACCATGGCGCTCGCCTGGGACGGCGAGGAACAGCGGATGATCGTCGAGGCACAGGCCCTCGTGGAGCTCGACGCCGACTCCGAGGAAGACCTCGCCGAGGCCGAGGAGCGGCTCCTCCAGGACGAGGAGAACGGGCCCCCGATGCTGCGGGTCCGGCTCACCGGCGTACAGGCGAGGGCCTTCGCCAAGCGCGCCCTGGATGTCGTCAACGCCGGTCGGCCGCCGTGTCCGCTGTGCAGTCTCCCGCTCGACCCGGAAGGACACGTATGTCCGCGCCAGAACGGATACCGCCGCGGAGCGTGACCACGGCGGAACTGCTCACCCGGGGTGAGCTGACGGTGCGCGGACAGATCCGCGAGGCCTCCAACGCGGTGCTGTACTGCACCGTCTCGCACGAGGGACAGGAGGCCGCGTGCGTCTACAAGCCCGTACGCGGCGAACGCCCCCTGTGGGACTTCCCCGACGGCACCCTCGCCCAGCGCGAGGTCGCCGCGTACGAGGTCTCCGAGGCGACCGGCTGGGGGCTCGTACCGCCCACCGTGCTGCGGGACGGGCCCTACGGCGAGGGCATGGTCCAGCTGTGGATCGAGGCCGAGCCGGGCCCCGAGCTGCTGACGCTTCTCGACGCGCAGGAGCCGGGGCCGGGCTGGAAGGCGATCGGGTTCGCCGAGGTCGGCGACGGGAAGACGGCGCTGCTGGTGCACGCCGACGACGAGAGGCTGCGACGCCTCGCCGTGCTCGACGCCGTGATCAACAACGCGGACCGCAAGGGCGGCCATCTGCTGCCGGCCGGGGACCGTCTGTACGGCATCGACCACGGCGTCACCTTCAACGCCGAGAACAAGCTGCGCACCCTGCTGTGGGGCTGGGCGGGCGAGCCGCTGCCGGGGGACGCCGTCGACGTGCTCAAGGCCCTCAAGGAGGCCCTGGCCGGCGACCTGGGCACCCGGCTGGCCGAACTGATCACGCCCGACGAACTCGACGCCACGCGCGCGCGTGTCGAGTCCCTGCTGTCCACCGGCAAGCACCCGGAGCCAAGCGGTGAGTGGCCGGCCATTCCCTGGCCGCCGGTCTAGCAGCACACTGGCCGGTAGCGCACAAGAAGGCCTTACCGGCCATCCGGCCCGGTCCGGTTCGTATACGGAACATCCGTCCGGTTAGGCTCATGACATGCATGCCTGGCCCGCTTCCGAGGTCCCCGCCCTGCCTGGTCAGGGCCGCGACCTGAGGATCCACGACACCGCGACCGGCGGTCTGGTCTCCCTCGACCCCGGTCCCGTCGCCCGTATCTACGTCTGCGGCATCACGCCGTACGACGCCACCCACATGGGGCACGCGGCGACCTACAACGCGTTCGACCTCGTTCAGCGCGTGTGGCTCGACACCAAGCGCCAGGTCCACTACGTCCAGAACGTCACCGACATCGACGACCCGCTCCTGGAGCGCGCCCAGCGGGACAGCGTCGACTGGGCCGCCCTCGCCGAGAAGGAGACGACCCTCTTCCGCGAGGACATGACCGCCCTCAGGATGCTGCCTCCGCGGCACTACATCGGCGCGGTCGAGGCGATACCCGGGATCGTCCCGCTCGTCGAACGGCTGCGGGACGCGGGCGCCGCGTACGAGCTCGAAGGGGACGTCTACTTCTCCGTCGAGTCCGACCCGAACTTCGGCAAGGTCTCGAACCTCGACGCCGCCGCCATGCGGCTGCTGTCCGCCGAGCGCGGCGGCGACCCGGACCGTCCGGGCAAGAAGAACCCGCTCGACCCGATGCTGTGGCTGGCCGCCCGTGAGGGCGAGCCCAGCTGGGACGGCGGCTCGCTGGGCCGCGGCCGGCCCGGCTGGCACATCGAGTGCGTCGCCATCGCCCTGGACCACCTGGGCATGGGCTTCGACGTCCAGGGCGGCGGCTCCGACCTCGCCTTCCCGCACCACGAGATGGGCGCCTCCCACGCCCAGGTGCTCACCGGCGAGTTCCCCATGGCCAAGGCGTACGTCCACGCCGGCATGGTCGCCCTGCACGGCGAGAAGATGTCCAAGTCCAAGGGCAACCTGGTCTTCGTGTCGAAGCTGCGCTACGACGGCGTCGACCCGGCCGCGATCCGGCTCGCCCTGCTGGCCCACCACTACCGGGCCGACTGGGAGTGGACCGACCAGGTGCTCCAGGACGCCGTCGCGCGGCTCGGTGCCTGGCGTGCGGCCGTCTCCCGACCCGACGGGCCCGCCGCCGACGCCCTGGTCGAGGAGATCCGCGAGGCCCTCGCCACCGACCTCGACACCCCCACCGCGCTCGCCGCCGTGGACCGCTGGGCGGCGTCCCAGCAGGACCAGGGCGGCACGGACGAGGGCGCACCCGGCCTCGTGTCGCGCGCGGTGGACGCGCTGCTCGGCGTAGCCCTGTAAGCGGGGCACAGGCAAAGGGCGCTTCCTTCGCGTGAAGGAAGCGCCCTTCGTGTCACCCGGTGCCCGTCAGAGCTTGCGGATCTGGATGCTGCGCAGGATCTGCGGGGTCTGCGAGTCCCAGATACCGATGACCTGGTGGCCGAAGGCGAAGGCCTCCTGGACCTGGTCGTGGGTCTGGGCGTTCGGGTTGAACAGGACCCTCACCTGGTTGTTGATCACCAGGGCGATCAGGCTGGGCTGGCCCGGCAGCGGCTGGACGACGTCGATGTAGCCGGTGGCGATGCCGGCCTGCAACGCCTGCTGCTGGACCTGCTGCTGGATGTACTGGACGGCGATCTGGGCGATCTGCTGGAGCTGCTGTTGCACCTGCTGCTCGACCTGCTGTTGCTGGCCCTGCTGCTGGCCCATTTGCTGCTGGAACGGCTGCTGTTGGCCGAGCTGCTGGAGCAGTTGCTGGAACGGCTGCTGCTGGCCGAGCTGCTGGAGCTGCTCCAGCGAGCCGCTGCCCATGCCGAACGGCTGCTGGCCCTGCTGCCCGTACGGCTGTTGCTGCTGGCCGAAGCCCTGCTGACCGTATCCCTGCTGGCCGAACGGCTGCTGCTGTTGCTGCTGGTACGGCGAAGTGCTCGGGAACTGCTGTCCCTGCTGTTGTCCCAGTTGGCTCATCTGCGGGGTGGTGCTCATGCGGGTGCCACCTTCCCTGGATGGTTGGGATGTGCCGACCGTCAGCCCGTGACGACCAGGCCGACGATCTCGTCGTCCGCGAACCACACGCGGACGTCGGGACGTCCCCCCGCGAAGGCGGAGTGCACCGCCTGGCGGATCTCGGGGGACGGGTGGTTCAGGTTCCGCCAGCCGCCGGCCACGAACAGCCGGAGCCTGGGCGGGAGTTCGCGCGGGTACGGCAGGAGTTCGTCCCAGTACCGCTCGGCCTGGCCGGAGCCGACCGCGTGCGGCAGCAGATGGGTCACCGCCGCCTTGATGTCGGGCCGGCTGCCGATCCGCTGGGACGCGGGCCGGCCCGGCGCGTCCTGCTGCGGGGCCCCGGTCGCCCGCAGCACCGCGCGGGCCCGCTCCGGGGACAGCGGCGCCTGGGCGGCCGCCCGGAGCATGCCCTGGAGTGCGGCCAGAGCGCCGACCACCATCGGGGAGGCCGAGGAGGTCCCGGAGAACGTGTCCGTGTACCAGGCGATCTCCTCGGGCCCGCCCTGGAGGTCGCCGGGCCTGTCCCAGAAGCCGCCGGTGGTCGTGACCTCGCGTCCCCAGCCCTGGGCGTCCACGCGGGCACCGTAGTTGGAGAACGCGAGCCTGGAGCGGTCCGGTCCGTGGTCGCGGCCGTGCGTGCCGGGCGGCGGGGCGCCCGCGCCGACCAGGACGGCGCCGGAGGACTGGTTGGACGGGTTGAACGGGTTGCGCCACCAGTCGGGGAATTCGTCGGGGCGGCGCTCGTAGACCGCGTCGTCGAGGGACTCGCCGCCGTTGCCGGCGGCCGCCACGACGAGGATGCCCTTGGCGGTGGCGTAGCGGACGGCCGCGAAGTCGTCCGGCCACCACTCCAGGGCGACGTAGCCGCGCTGGTCGTCGCGCTCGGCGAACTCCGACCGCGGTCCGGGCCGGTGGAGTTCGACGAGGACGATGTCACCGGGGCCCAGCCGGTCCGCCGCCGCGTGGATCGCGGCCGCGGTGCCGATGCCCTGGAAGGACGCGGCCGCGGTGGTCGCCTCCGGCACGATGCCGGTGACGCCGTGCTCGCCCTGGTCGCCGCCGATCACGCCGATCACGGCGGTGCCGTGGTTGCGCCAGGCGATGTCGGTCAGCGGGGTGCCGACCACGACACCGGCCAGCTTGGCCGCCAGGTCCTCGTGGCCCAGCTGCCAGGAGCCCTCGACGTCGATCACCGTCACGCCCTGACCGGTCCCGCCGGGCCGCTGCCAGGCCCAGTGCGCGTCGACCCCCTCGGGAGCCGGCCGCAGATAGCCCTGCCGGCTGCTGAAGTCCGGGGTGACCGGGGCGCCTTCCTTCAGCCGCCCGCTCTCCTCGCCGACCTGCCCGACGGCGGCCGGCACGGCGGGCGGCTTCACGTACGCCGTGTCGATGCCCGGCAACGCGGCGATCCGCGACCGCAGTTCCGGGGCACGGCTGCGGTCGCCGCGCACCCGGTAGAACAGCGCGAGATCGGGCACGTTCCCGGAGTCGGCCGCGGCCGACTGCTGCAACCTCTCCTCGCTTCCGAACAGCGGCTCCAGAGCGAGCTGTTCGTCGCTGAGGAACATGTTGAGGGCCGACACGTCGGCGCCCGCCGCCGACCGGACGTCCTCGGCCCGGGCGCGCAGCCGGGCCTCGGGACGGGCGACCACGATCAGTTCCTGCTCGGCCCCTCGATAGGTGAATCCCGCGCCGTCGGGCCCCGGCCCGGAGGCTCCCGGGCCCTGCGCCGGCTGTACCTGGTCCGTCATCGGGTACCGCTCCCTTCGGTCCTTGCGGGTGCCTGGTTGCGGGTTGGTGCGCCTCCGAGGGACAACCAAGCACTCCTGCGGCCCGCCGTCCACCCCTCGTTTCGTGAACTTGGTTTGGAAACAGTTGAATTGGGTAACGTGTGCAATCCGTCCTGAAACAGATGTCACGCCACAATCCGGCCAAAGACTGCGGGGGTGGCTGTCGTGTGATGGGGTGGCAGGCGTCTGTTGACCGTCCGGCCGGCCCTCCGCCGGCCCCTGGCAGAAGGACGCACCGTGGCACCCACAGACCGTTCCTTCGCACGTCGAAGACTCCTCACCGCGACCGCCGCGCTGACCGGGACAGCGCTGCTCGGCGGCACGGCCCACGCGGCCGAAAAGCCCAAGGGCGCCTGGCCCGACCGGTTCCCGCTGCCCGACGGCTTCCAGCCCGAGGGCATCGCCATCGGCACCCGGCCCTTCGGGTACTTCGGTTCCCTGGCCGACGGCGCCGTCTACCGGGCGAGCCTCGCCACCGGCCGCGGCTCCGTGATCAGCAAGGGCCTCGGCGCGGGGCACCAGACCGTCGGCCTGAAGATCGACCGCCAAGGCCGCCGGCTGTTCCTCGCCGGCGGCGGCAGCGGCGAGATCCGCACGGTGGACGTCCGCTCCGGCGAGATCGAGAAGGTGTACGCCACCGGCGGCACCTTCGTGAACGATGTGATCCTCACCCCGGGCGCCGCCTGGTTCACCGACTCGTTCCAGCCACAGCTCTACAAACTGACCAGGGCCGGCGTGGAGACCGTCCCGCTGACCGGCGACTGGGTCCAGGGTGACGACTTCACCGCCAACGGCATCGAGCGCACCCCCGACGGCCGCGCCCTGCTCGTGGTGAACGCCTTCGCCGACGGCGGCACCCTCGAACGGGTCGACCCGCGCACCGGAGCCGCCCGCGCGGTCGACCTCGGCGGGTCCAAGATCCCTAACGGGGACGGCCTGTTGCTGCTCGGCAGGATCCTCTACGTCGTCCAGCAGCAGCAGAACGCGATCGATGTGTTCCGGCTGAACGCCACCGGCACGAAGGGCACGGCGATCACCAGGATCACCGACTCCCGCTTCCGTATCCCGACGACCGTCGCGGCCTGGGGCGAGAAGCTGTATCTGCCCAACGCCCGCTTCGACGTGGAACCGGCACCCGACACCGAGTACGACGTGGTGGCGGTACCGCAGGTGTGACCGTGAGGAGGGCGGTGCGCACCGCCCTCCTCCGTCTCACTCCTCCGACGACTCCTCGTCGTCCGTGCCGCCGCCCGCCTTCGGCGGCTTCGGCGGCCGTGCGCGACCGCTGGGGTTGTCCCGCAGATACGACGTACCGTCGCCGCTCTCGGTCGCGTGCCCGCCCGGCGGGGTCGGCCCGCCGCCGTCCCGTCTGCGCAGATACCGCTCGAACTCGCGGGCGATCGCCTCACCCGACGCCTCCGGCAGCTCGGCGGTGTCCCGGGCCTCCTCCAGCGTCTGCACGTACTCGGCGACCTCGGTGTCCTCGGCGGCCAGCTGGTCCACACCCACCTGCCAGGCGCGCGCGTCCTCGGGCAGCTCGCCCAGCGGGATGCGTACGTCGATCAGGTCCTCCAGCCGGTTCAGCAGCGCCAGCGTCGCCTTCGGGTTCGGCGGCTGCGACACGTAGTGCGGTACGGCCGCCCAGAGGCTGACCGCCGGTACGCCCGCGTGCGTGCACGCCTCCTGGAGGACGCCGACGATGCCCGTGGGGCCCTCGTACTTGGTCTCCTCCAGGTCCATGCGCTGGGCCAGGTCCGGGTCGGACGTGGTCCCGCTGATCGGGACCGGACGCGTGTGCGGAGTGTCTCCGAGCAGGGCGCCCAGGATCACGACCAGCTCCACGCCCAGCTCGTGGGCGAAGCCGAGGAGCTCGTTGCAGAACGAGCGCCAGCGCATGGACGGTTCGATACCTCGGACCAGGACGAGATCACGCGGTTTGTCGCCGCCGACGCGCACGACCGACAGTCGGGTCGTGGGCCAAGTGATCTTGCGCACACCGCCGTCCATCCACACCGTGGGGCGGTTCACCTGGAAGTCGTAGTAGTCCTCGGCGTCCAGCGCCGCGAACACCTCGCCCTTCCATTCCCTGTCCAGATGCGCGACCGCGGTGGAGGCGGCGTCGCCGGCATCGTTCCAGCCCTCGAACGCGGCCACCATGACCGGGTCGATCAGCTCGGGTACCCCCTCGAGCTCGATCACCCAGTGCCTCCTTCCGACGTGCCCTCACGTACGCCCCAACCTTACGGCGTCCAACGGGGGCGTCCGCAGCCCCCTTGCACGGGGGAGTGAACGCATCACTGCCCCATTAGCCACCCCGGAACACCCCTCATTCCTCGGATCTGTACCGGATCACCGAGCCCGACT
Organism: Streptomyces sp. S3(2020); assembly: GCF_013044505.1. Taxonomy (GTDB): domain Bacteria; phylum Actinomycetota; class Actinomycetes; order Streptomycetales; family Streptomycetaceae; genus Streptomyces. Next base: position 31,707 of record NZ_JABERD010000075.1, read on the forward strand.
GTCCCTACAGCGGCCAGGTGACCCGGGTAGACGTCGGATGATCTGGAGAGCTCCGATGACCAGCGGGATTGTTCCCTCACTCGTGTGGCGGTACGGCGACCAGGGCGCCCGACGTGGGGCTCGTGCGCAACTCTTCGTCGGGTGAGCGGAGTTGCCCCAGAGGCGCGGCTACGGCGTGTCGGGATCGTGCACCTGTTCCTGTTCGGCACGGGACCGCGGGGGCACTGGTGGCGGCTCTGCATGTCCAGGACCCCGCGGCCGTGGTCGCCGCGCGGGCGGTGGACCCCGATCTGGTGGAGGTGGCACCTGCGGGCGGGGTGGAGGAGATCGGGGACGGGATCGTCGGCGTCGTGCTCTGCTTCGTGCTCCAGGGCATGCGGATGGCACCCGTGGACCTCGGAGCCCCGGTCGACGCATGGCCCTGCTGCACGGCGGCTCGCCGCTGCATCACCCTGCGGTGGGGCCTCCCGCGCGATGTCGTCGCTTTCCTCGCCGACGCCCACGAACACCGCGGTGTCCTCCGCCGCGTCGGCGCCGTCCGCCAGTTCACAGCGAGGCCCGCAGCCACTGCTCCACGCTCGCGATATGCACCGTCGCCCACGACCTGGCCGCCTCCGCGTCGCGGTCCCGGAGCGCGGCGAGGATCATGCGGTGCTCGTGCAGGGTGCGGCTGACCGCGTCCTCCTGGGTCAGGCCCCGCCAGATGCGAGCCCGGGTCGTGGGGCCCGACAGACCGTCGAGGAGGGAGCAGAGGACGGAGTTGCCGGAGCTCTGCACGATGCCCCGGTGGAAGTCGAGGTCGCAGGCGACCAGTTCCTCCACCGACGGCTCGGCGCCCAGCTTGTCCAACTGGGCCGACAGCGCGTCGAGTTGCTGCTCACTGATCCGCAGCGCCGCCATCGAGGTCGCGGCCGGCTCCAGGATGCGGCGTACGGCCAGGAACTCCAGGACCGTGTCGTCGCGGTGGAAGTCGACGACGAAGCTCAGCGCCTCCAGGAGGAGTTGAGGATCCAGGCTCGTCACATACGTGCCGTCGCCCTGCCGCACGTCTAGGATCCGGATCAGCGACAGGGCACGCACCGCCTCCCGCAGGGAGTTGCGGGACAGCCCGAGCTCGGAGGCCAGCTCGCTCTCCTTGGGGAGCCGGTCGCCGGGGCGCAGGGCGCCCGAGACGATCATGTCCTTGATCTTCTCGATCGCCTCGTCGGTGACTGCCATGGCCGGCCTCCCTGTGGTTCCCGCATGCCCGTCAAGACATCCGATGTCTTACGTCATTATGGGGGCCGACCTGCCGATCGGAGTGCCGAACGCCCCGCTCGGAGTGCTGAACGCCCCGCTCGGACAAGAGTTCAGACCAGGGCCTCCAGGCCGGCGATCACCGCGCGCTCGTCGAGCGTCGTCAGCACCCGGTCCCGCAGGAGGACCCGCCCGTCGACGACGGTGTCCCGTACGTCCGCCGAGTGCGCCGCGTACGCGAGCGTCGACCACGGATCGTGCAGCGGCCGCAGATGCGGCGCGCCCAGGTCGAGCACGACGAGGTCGGCCCGCTTCCCGGCCTCCAGCGAACCCAGCTGCTCCCCGAGCCCCAGCGCCCGCGCGCCCTCGATCGTCGCCATGCGTACGGCCTGCTCGGCGCCGACCGCAGTCGGGTCACCGCCCGCCTTGTGCACCAGCGCCGCCTGCCGCACCGCCCCCAGCACATCCAGCGTGTTGGAGCTGACGGCCCCGTCCGTACCGAGCCCGACGGTCACCCCGGCGCTCAGCAGCCGCGGCACCGGCGCGATCCCGCAGCCCAGCTTCAGGTTGGACACCGGGCAGTGGGCGACCGACGTCCCGGTGCGGGCCAGCGCCGCGATCTCCGGGCCCGTCAGATCCACCGCGTGCGCGAGCAGCACGTCCGGGCCGAGCAGACCGAGCGAATCGAGCAACTCCACCGGCCGCTTGCCGTACTTGACCTCGACGGTGGCGACCTCGGTCGCGTTCTCCGAGGCGTGGATGTGCAGCAGGGCCCCGAACTCCCGGGCCAGCGCGAAGATCTCGGTGAGCTGGTCAGGGCTCAGGGTGTACGTGGAGTGCGCGAAGAGGATCGGGCGGGTGCCGGGGCGGGCCGTGCCACGGGCCTCCAGATCCCGGCGCGCCCACTCCAGGCGGTGCTCGTAGGCGAGACCGTCCGGCGGTTCCGGCACGTCCATGAACGTGGGCCCGGTGTGCAGCCGCCAGCCCGCCTCCCGGGCCGCCTGCTCGGCCGCCTCGTGGAACCAGTACATGTCGAGCGCCGAGGTCACCCCCGCCCGTACGCTCTCGGCGACCGCCAGCCGCACCGCCGCCGCCACGTTCTGCGGCGTCAGCAGCTCGGCCTCCCACTTGAGCACCCGCTCCAGGAAGCCTTGCAGGGTGACGTCGTCGGCGCGACCGCGCAGCAGGGTCATCGCGAGGTGGGTGTGCGTGTTGACCAGGCCGGGCAGGACCAGACAGCCCGCGGCGTCGATGGACTCGGCGGCCGTGAAGCGCGCACGCAGTTCCTCGGCGGGACCCACGGCGACGATCTCGCCCTCGTGGACGGCGACAGCCCCGTCCCGTACGACGGTTCCCTCGTCGTCCACGGTCAGCACATCGCCGCCGTGGACCAGCAGATCGATGCTCACGCCTGGTACTCCTCCGCCAGCAGCCGCAGCGCTTCGAGGGACACCACCGCGCCCCGCTCGACGCCCGCCGCGACGACATCGCGGTGCGGGTCGTAGGCGCTGGCGCCCTCCTCGTCCACCAGCTCGTCCGCGTTCGCCCCGTCGACGACGAGGACGCCGCCCGCGACCAGGCCGCGCAGCGACGCCGTGACCAGCAGCGCGGAGAGCTCCATCTCGATGGCGGCGAGGCCGGCACCGTCGTAGGAGAAGAGCGGGAGGAGGCCGGGCTGGAAGGCCGCCCGGGTCCAGACGATGCCGCGGTGGTGCGGGGCGTTCGCCGCGCGGGCCGCGCGCTGGAGCGCGATGACCGCCTCGGGGGAGGAGACCGCGGGGTACTCCGGCGGCAGCAGCTGCTGGGTGACGCCGTCGTCGCGGACGGCCGCCTCCGCGATGACGAGGTCGCCGTCGCCGATGCCCGGCTTCATCGCGCCCGCCGTACCGAACCGCAGGATGGTGCGGACGCCCGCGTCCGCGAGCTCCTGGAAGAGCAGGATCGCGCCCGGACCGCCCACCCCGTGCGAGGCGACGACGACCGGCAGGCCCTTCCAACTGCCGCTGAACGTACGGTATTCGCGGTGGTACGAGACCTCCTCCGCGCCGTCGAGCAGCTCGGCGACGGCCGCGGCACGCGCCGGGTCGCCGACGACGACCGCGTGCGCGGGCAGGCCGGTGCGGGGTATGCGGGTGATGGGAAGCAGGTCCTGCGTCATACGGCGGCTCCGGTGGACGGACGGGTACGGCGACGGCGCGCCGTCGTGAGGAAGAGGGCGCCGAGCGTGACGACGTACGGCGCGGCGTCGGTCGCCTGCTGCGGCAGGCCGAGACCCTGGAGGCGGAAGCCGGCTGCCTCGGCGAGGCCGAAGAGGAGCGCGGCGAGCAGCACACCCAGCGGCAGGGCGCGACCGAGCATGACGGCGACGACAGCGATCCAACCACGGCCCGCGGTCATGTTCTCGGTGAACAACGTGACGTTGCCGAGCGCGAGTTGGGCTCCGGCGAGACCGCACAGCACACCGGAGACCAGTACGGCCGCGTACTTGTACTTCGCCGGGCTCACCCCGAGCGTGGCCGCCGCGTCCGGCGCCTCGCCGACCCCGCGCAGCCTGAGGCCCCACACATGCCGTGACAGCATCACCGCGGCCACCGCGACCGCCGCCCACGACAGGTAGGCGAGCGGGCTGAGGCCGCCGATCAACGGGAGGCCGAGCAGGGACGGGTCGTCGAAGGTGCCCTGCACGCCGAAGACCGTACGCAGCAGGAAGCTGGTCAGGCCCACGGCCAGCAGGTTCATCGCGATGCCGAGAACCACCGCGTCCCCGCGCAGGGTCACCGTCCCGACCGCCAGGATCAGCGAGTACGCCGCCGCGGCCAGCGCCGCCGCGAGGACTCCCAGCCAGGGGCTGCCGGTGAACCAGCTGGTGGCCACCGCGGTGAAGCAGCCCATCAGCATCATGCCCTCGAGGCCGATGTTGAAGACGCCCGCACGCTCGCAGACGGCTCCGCCGAGCGCGGCCAGCAGGATCGGGGTCAGCGCCCGCAGCGCGGACATGAGGAGGTCGGAGTCGAAGAACATCACGCGGCCTCCTCGGCCTTGCGGCGCGCCAGGCGCGGGAACCGCAACCGGGCCGCCAGGAACACGATCACGATGGCCTGGAGCACCTGCGTCAGTTCCCGCGGCACCTCGGTCGTCCGCTCCATCGCGAGACCGCCGACCGAGAGGACGGCGAAGAAGAACGAGGCGATGACCGTGCCGAACGGGGCGGCGGCGGCCAGCAGCGCGGCCGTGAGTCCCGTCCAGGTGTAGCCCGGTGCGGTGAGCGAGCCGTCGACGAAGCGGTACGGGAAGCTCAACACCCCGATGGCGCCCACGAGTCCGGCGATCGCCCCCGACACGGACATCAACTTCAGGGTCAGGCCCCGGCGTTCGACACCCGCGTACGCGGAGAAGCGCGCGTTGAGACCCGTCATGCGTATCTCGTACCCGATGGCGGTCCGCCGGTCCGTGAACCAGTACGCGGCCGCCGCGAGCACGACCAGAACCAGTCCGAAGGTGACCGTGGAGTCACCGAAGGCGGGCAGCGCCACCCCGTCGGGCATCGCCCGCGTCTGCGGCAGGCTGGACCCGGGCTCCTTGAGCGGGTAGCGCGCCAGATAGGAGGCGAGCGACACCGCCGGGTAGCTCAGCAGCAGGCTGCTGACCAGGAGCGGGACACCGAGGTGGTTCTCGCACAGGGCGGCCAGCAGCGCGTACGCGGCGCCCGCCGCCATGCCCGCCAGCAGCGCGAGGACGACGGTGAGGGGCGCCGGCAGCGGGGAGTACAGGCCGGTCACGGCCGCGGTGATGCCGCCGAGGACCATCTGGCCGTCGCCGCCGAGGTTGATGAGCCCGGCACGCAGCGGGATCGCCAGTGCGAGGGCCATGCCGAGCACGCTGGTGACGGTGGTGAGCGTGGCGCCGATGCCGTCGGCGCCGAGCGAGCCGGTGAGGACCGCCTCGTACGCCGCGATCGGGTCCGCGCCGGTGCCGACCAGGAAGAGCGCGCCGATGAGGACGCCCGCGAGCACGGAGAAGGTGATGGGGGAGCGCAGGGCTCCGGATATCCGGTTGTTCATGTCAGTCGACGGCCTCCACCGTGACCTGGGCGCCCGCCATCGCGAGGCCCAGCGTCCGTTCGTCCGCCTCGTCCTTGTCGTACGACGCCGTGATCCGGCCCTCGTACATGACCAGCACCCGGTCCGCCAGGCCCCGGATCTCGCTCAGCTCGGCCGAGACGAGAAGGACGGCGTGACCGGCGTCGCGGTAGGCGATCAGCTGGTCGTGGATGTTCTGGATGGCGCCGATGTCGACACCGCGGGTGGGCTGCTCTACGAGCAACAGCGGTGAGTCATGGGCGAGTTCGCGGCCGATCAGCAGCTTCTGGAGATTGCCGCCGGACAGCGCGGAGGCGGGCACCTCGGGGCTCGACGCCTTGACGCCGAACTGCTCGATCAGTCGCTTCGCGTGCTCGCGGACCGCCGTCGGCGGCAGCAGGCCGCGGGAGGACAGGGACGTACGGTGGTGGCCCATCGCGAGGTTCTCGGCGACCGACGCCGCAGGCGCCGTACCGACCGCGTGCCGGTCCTCCGGGACGTACGCCAGGCCCTTGAGGCGGCGTTCGGTGGCGGAGGCGTGGGTGATGTCCTCGTTCTTGAGGGTCACCCGTCCCGCGGTGGTCGGCCGCAGACCGGCCAGCGCCTCGACCAGCTCGCTCTGGCCGTTGCCCGCGACGCCCGCGATGCCGACGATCTCGCCGGCGCGGACGGTGAGTCCGGCGTCACGCACCCCGTCGGTGGTGAGGCCGGTCACGTCCAGTACGGCGTCACCGGGTGTGCCCTCGGCGTGGACACGGTCGAGTTCGACCGCGCGGCCGGTCATCGCCGCCGCGATCTCGTCGGCGGAGGTCTCCGCGGTGACCAGCCGGGCGACCACCCGGCCGTCGCGCAGGACGGTCACGTGGTCGCTGCCCTCCAGCACCTCGCGGAGCTTGTGCGTGACGAGGATCACCGTACGGCCCTGTGCGGCCAGCGACTTGAGCACCGCGAACAGGGCGTCGGCCTCGGCCGGGGTGAGCACCGCCGTCGGCTCGTCGAGGATCAGCGTGCGGGCGCCGCGGTGCACCAGCTTGAGGATCTCCACCCGCTGGCGCAGCCCCACGGGCAGCTCGCCGACCCGCGCGTCCGGGTCCACGGCGAGGCCGTGCTCCTCGGCGAGCTCACGCACCCGGCGGCGGGCCGCGGCACGGTCCACCAGGCCGAAGCGGCGCGGCTCGGCGGCGTAGACGACGTTCTCGGCGACCGTCAGCGAGTCGAACAGCTTGAAGCTCTGGTGGACCATGCCGAGCCCGGCGGCCATCGCGTCGGACGGGCTGCCGAAGCGGACGTCCCGACCGTCGATACGGATCGTCCCGGCATCCGGACTCTCCATGCCGTACAGGATGGACATGAGCGTGGACTTGCCCGCGCCGTTCTCGCCCATCAGGGCGTGGATCTCGCCGTGGCGGACGCTCAGGTCCACGGAGTCGTTGGCGAGCGTGCCGGGGAACCGCTTGGTGATTCCCCGGAGCTCGACAGCGGGGCTCTCGACGTCAGCTCGCGGCGGGGTCATCGACCTTCAGCTCTCCGGAGACGATCTGGTCGCGCAGCTTCTCGACCTTCGCCAGGACGTCCTTGTGGTCGGCGATCACGCACTTCGACGAGTCGACGCCGTCCTCCAGGCCGGTCAGGCTGATGCCGCCCTCCTTGAGGCCGTAGGAGACGGTGCCCGTCTTTCCGGCCAGGACCGACTCGATGCCCTTCTCCACGGCGACGTCCGTGCGCTTGATCACGTTGTCGACGACGGTGCCCGGCGCCGAGACGCACTGGTTGACGTCGACGCCGTACGCGTAGGCGCCCTTGGCCTTCGCGGCCTCGAAGACGCCGTAGTTGCCGGCCGCGGCGGCCGCCATGATCTGGTCGTAGCCCTTGGAGAGCAGGGTGTTTGCCTGCTCCTTGGCGCGCGCCGAGTCGTCGAAGGGGGACTGGCCGCCGACGAAGCGCGTGGACGTCTCGGTCTTGGCGGCGACCTTCTTGGCGCCGGCCGCGAACGGGTCGCTGTAGCGGCGGAACTGGGGCGTGTCGAGGACGTCGACCGCGCCGACCTTGCCGGACTTGCTCAGCAGACCGGCCTCGGCGCCCGCGAGGTAGACGCCCTCGTGCTCGCGGAAGACCGCGCAGCTGACGTTCTCGAAGGTCTTGGTGGTGCAGGCGTCGATGATCAGGAACTGCTGCTTCGGGTTCTTCTCGGCCTGCTGCGCGACGATGTCGGCGAACTCGAAGCCGACCAGCACGATGACGTCCGGCTTGGCGTCGACCGCGGCCTGGACGTTCTGCTGCTGGGAGGCGGTGTCCGTGGACTCGTAGACCTTCTGCGAGCCGTCGTGCTGCTTCGCCGCGTCCTTGACGCCGCTGACGGCGAGCTTCAGGAACTCGTTCTGGCCGACGGCGTCGGGCGTGACGAGGGTGAAGGTCTTGCCGCCGCTCTTGGCGGAGTCGGCGGAGGTGTCGTTCTTCGCGGCGGCGTTGCAGGCGGTGGCCGCGGTGACCATGAGGGCGGTGGCGGCGGCGATCTGCAGGGAGCGGCGGTGTCTACGGGACATCGGGGGACCTTCCGGGTACGGCGACGCGGGCTCCGGCGGGAGCGCGAGGAGGGTGAGCGGCGGAGAGTGAGAGAGGGACGCTGCAGCGGGGACGGGTCAGCGTCGACAGCCGTCACCGGCACACCGGCCGAAGTCGAGGAAACGGCGCTTGGTCAGCAGCACGGGCTTCCTCCTCCGTCTCGGTCTGCGGACTGATTGCCGGACAGTAGCATCCGTTTCCGGACACCTGCCCGACTGTCTCGAACTATGGTTCTCCCAGGTCATGTACCGTGGCCGGACACCACCGGAACATCAGGAGTGTCCCGATATGTCCCAGGAATTGCGTGCCGTCGACTGGACCGGAGACGGTCTCGCACTCATCGACCAGACGCTGCTCCCGCATCGCAACGAGACGATGGCTGTCCGCGATGTGGACACTCTGGTCGACGCGATCCAGCGGCTCGTGGTGCGCGGCGCTCCCGCGATCGGCGCGGCCGGCGCGTACGGCGTCGCCCTCGCGCTGGTGCAGGGCGAGCGCGAGGGCTGGACGGCGGACGAGATACGGGCCGCCGTCGCCCGCATCCGGGAGGCCCGGCCCACCGCCGTCAACCTGATGGTGTGCGTGGACCGCGTGATGACCCGCTTCGACGAGGGCCTGGACGCCGTCCTGGCGGAGGCCGTCGCCGTCCAGCGCGAGGACGTCGAGGCGAACCGGGCGATGGGCGCCCACGGCGCCGACTGGCTGCTCGAAACGGTGGGCGTCGACCGGCCGTTGCGCATCCTGACCCACTGCAACACCGGCGCCCTTGCGACAGCCGGGTGGGGCACGGCACTCGGCGTCATCCGCGAACTCCACGCGCGCGGACGCCTGGAGGTCGTCTACGCCGACGAGACCCGCCCCCTGCTCCAGGGATCCCGCCTCACCGCCTGGGAGTTGGTCCAGGAAGGCATCCCGCACTACGTCCAGGCCGACGGCGCCGCCGCCGGCACCATCCTGCGCGGCGAGGTCGACGCGGCGATCGTCGGCGCGGACCGCATCGCCGCCAACGGCGACACCGCGAACAAGGTCGGCACGGTGGGCGTGGCACTCGCGTGCGCGGACGCCGGGATCCCGTTCCTGGTGGCGGCGCCGACCACGACCGTGGACCTGTCGACCAAGACCGGCGACGAGATCCACATCGAACTCCGCGGCGAGGACGAGGTGTTGGAGTGGGGCGGGGTGCGGACCGCGCCCGCCGAGTCGCGCGGTCACAACCCGGCGTTCGACGTGACGCCGGGGCGCCTGGTGACCGGACTGGTCACGGAACGGGGCGTGCTGGACGTGGCGTCCGGTCAACTGCCCGGCGAATACCTGAAGTAGGGAAAGAGGGGGACCCCCGAGGCCGGGGGTCCCCCTCTTTTCTTCCCCTGTGCTCAGCGCTGCGAGAGCTCCAACTCCAGCAGCCACTCCACGACTTCGGTGTGATGCCTGGCCTGACGGGGATCCGAACCCCACACGTACAGCCCGTGCCCCGCGACCACCACCGCCGGCATCCGCGGATCCCGCGCGGCCTCCAGACGGTCCCCGAGCACCTTCATGTCCTGGCTGTTGGCGATGACCGGCAGCGTCACCTCGACGTCGTGCGCGGGCTGGCCGACGCCCTTGAGCATCTCCACGTCCTTGAAGACGATCCCGCCCGGCTCCCGCCGGCCCATGGCCACGGAGGCGACCGTGTGCACATGCACCACGGCCCCGGCCCCCGTCAGCGCGGCGACCCGCGCGTGCAGCTCGGCCTCCGCGGACGGCTTGCCGCCCCGCACCGCGGCGCCCTGGCCGTCGACCAGCACCACGTCCGCGGGCGTCAGTTCGCCCTTGTCGTGGCCGCTGGCCGTCACAGCCAGCCGCAGCGGCTCACGGGTGAGCACGACGGACAGGTTGCCGGAGGTGCCCCGCATCCAGCCGAAGCCGGCGAAGCGCGCGGACTCGGCGGCGAGGACCGCCCCCGCCTCCTCCAGGTCCAGTTCGGTGATCTCGGCGGTCATACGGTGCTCCCGATGGTGCTGATGGTGATCTCGTCGAACGTCCCCGCCTCGGCGTGGTCGCCGACGCCCTGCTCGTAGTACGGCTCCCCGGGCCGCCGGATGCCGACGGCGTGCCAGCCGGCCGCGCGGGCCGCGTCCAGCTCGCCGGGGCGGTCGGAGAGGAAGAGGAGCCGCGAGGGCTCGACGCCGGTCGCCTCCGCGATACGGCGGTACGACTCCGGCTCCTGCTTGGGTCCCGCGTTCTCGGTGTCGTACAGACCGGAGACGAGCGAGGTGAGGTCGCCCTCCGGGCTGTTCGTGAACCACGCCCGCTGGGCGGCCACCGAGCCGGACGAGTAGACGTACAGCCCGGCGCCGGCCCCGTGCCAGGCACGCAGCCGCGGTACGACGTCGTCGTAGAAGTGCGAGACGAGGTCGCCGCGCGCGAAGCCCTCGGACCAGATGATGCCCTGGAGGGTCTTGAGCGGCGTGGCCTTGACGTCGGCGTCGAGCCAGGCGTTCAGGGCCTTCTCCACCGCGGCCGCACCGGCCTGCGGATCGCCGAGCTCCGTACGCACCTGCGCGACGGCCCGCGCCACCTCCGGATCGCCGGCCCGCTCGCTCAGCAGCTCGCCGAAACGGGAGCGCGAGTACGGGTACAGCACGTCGACGACGAAGCCCGTGGCGCTCGTGGTGCCCTCGATGTCGAGCACCACGGCGTCCACGTCGTACGTCAGGCCCCGCAACGTCACGCGGCGGCCTTGTCTGCCTCGTAGCCGGCCGCGATCGTGTCGTAGTCCGGGAAGCGGCCGGCGATCGTCGAACCGGTGAAGTTGCCGATCCAGCCGTCCTCCTCGTGGAAGAAGCGGATCGCGGTGAACGACGGGCTGGTGCCCATGTCGAACCAGTGGGTGGTGCCGCGCGGCACGCCCAGCAGGTCGCCCTTCTCGCAGAAGACCGCGTGCACCTCGCCGCTCACGTGCAGATAGAAGATGCCGGAGCCGGAGACGAAGAAGCGGACCTCGTCATCGTCGTCGTGCGTGTGCTCCTGGAGGAACTTCGCGCGCGCGGCCGCGGCCTTCGCCGGGAACTCCGGGTCCTCGCTCGGGTGCAGACCGAGGACGTCGACGGTGGTGAAGCCCTCCTCGGCGTTCAGCTTGTCGATCTCCGGGCCGTACGCGGCGAACACCGTGTCGCTGTCGGCGTCGAACGGGACGTCCTCGCGGATCGGCCACTGCTCGTAGCGCACACCGAGCGGCTTGAGGGCCTCGGCGATCTCGGCGGGGTCCGAGGTGCGGCGGACCAGCGTCTCGGGGCCGGACTCGGACCAGGTCGTCAGCAGGGTCATGGGAGCAACTCCAGGCGTCTGGAAGGGATGTCCGAATACCGAGACAAGCACCGGACGGGCGGGGGAGGAAGAGGGCGGCGACGGACAGCTGTCAGCCGCGACACGCGGCGCCGGGACAGTGGCGGCGCATGCCGGGCATGCGCAGCGCTGTCGCGCGTGGTGTCGTCATCAGGGCCTCACTGGTCCGGGGTGGGGTACCGGTTTTGTGATGGTAACTCGACACGGCACGTCGACCGGGTGTGACGAAGTTGTTGTCTCAAGCAGTGAGAAAGCGTGTTCAGTGCTTTGACGAATGGCCGGAATCGTTCCCATGATCTCTCTATGAAGACGCTGCTGCTTGTGCGGCGGCTGCACGTGGATCTGCTCCGGACGGCCACGGCCAGCTGTCGCTGACCCCACCC
>NZ_JABERD010000076.1 GCF_013044505.1 Streptomyces sp. S3(2020)
AGATGGGTATAAGAGCCAGGTTCGTGGCGGGGCGGTGCCTGGTGGTGGGGGAGTTGGCGGTCGAGTCGGACCCGAGGTGGGGTGCGTACCGTACGAGTCGCTCACCGTTGTGGATCCGGGCTGGCCCGGAGGGGAGAGGGAAGGACTCGCTCGATGATCCTGACGATCAACGTGGCGGTTCTGCTGGCCGTCGTCATCGTCCTGCGGCTGCGTCGGCGCACCGAGGCCCGGAGCCGGGCCGACGAGAGACTGACCGTGGCGCTCGTGCTGGTATTCGGGGTGCTCGTCGCCCCGACGGCGTTCGGCCGGGGGATCCTGGACGTCGTGGGGCAGGTGGTGGACGGGGCCTCGGGGGTGGGGGAGCCGTGAGCCGGTCCGCCTAGGGTGGCCGCATGGAACGCGCGCGATGGATCTTCGGACCGCTCGGCGGAGTCGTGCTGGCCGGGGCCGTGAACGCCACCGGAACATGGGAGCTCGCCGAGGTCTCGATGGGGGAGTTCCTGGCGCGGCGGCGCGACGATGTCCAGCGGCTCATGGACGGGATCCGGTCGGTCTGCCGGTTCGACGACGAGGCCATGGCCATCGCCGACGAGCTGGGCTGGTTCCGGGACTACGAGGTCGCCGCGGCGTATCTGGCGCTGTACTCCGGGAACCTCGCGGCCGACCCGGAGTTCCTGGACCGGCTCGACGAGCCGCCCGTCGTCCGGCGGATGTGCCGGATGGCGGTGGATCTCCAGCTGACGGAGTTCCTGGGCGCCCTGATCGGCGTCGCCGCCCGGGTGGAGGCAGAGGAAGAGGCCGGCCCGGGCGCGGAACGGATCGTCGACGTACTCGCGCTCGCGTGCGACCTCGCGGACGCGACGGGCACCACCACCCCGGCGCAGGTCTTCCGGATGTGGCGGGTCGCGCAGCTGCCGGGGATCCTCGACCGGCGGTCACCCACGCCGGCGTACCTGAAGGCCGGGTTCCGGGCGTACGACGAGGCGCTGGAGGCGTTGCTCGTCGGGGACGCGTGGCGCGACACCGTGCGGCGGACCGCCGGGGCCTGAACTTCCGACCTCTACGAAGTGCGAGGCGTTGTGCGCACCGGGGGATGGGGCTGGTCTACCGGGTGCGCCACCTGGGGTGGGACGTCGGACTGGCGCTGAAGGTGCCGCGTACGGAGTTCGTGGCGTCACTTGAGACGGTGGGTGACTTCGCGGCCGGGGGGCGAGGGAAGACCTGGGTCGGCCTCGGGCTGTACCCGCACACCGTGCGCTGCGGCTATCACCGACGGGACATGGCGCTGGTCGTACGGCGGCAACGACACGACCGGCGCGACGAAGAGCGGCGGGGACCACGTCGACGTCCGCTGACGGAGGCTTCTGGCCGTGCCTGATCGACTACGTCGTCTTCGGCGCGTCGGTCGACCGGATCTAGAGGCCCTGTCGGGGTAGCCGGAGTTCGAAGAGGGCACCCTCTCCAGGGGCGTCGCCGACCGTCAGGGTGCCTCCGTGGCGGGTCGCGATGTCCCTGGCGATCGCCAGACCCAGGCCCGCACCGCCGTCGTCCCTCGCGCGGGACTCGTCGAGGCGGACGAAGCGTTCGAAGATGCGTTCGCGGTCGGCGGGCGGAACGCCGGCGCCGTCGTCGGTGACCTGGAGGACCGCCCAGTCGGGGGTCGTGCGCAGGGTGACCGCGACGCGGTCGTCGGCGTGGCGGGCGGCGTTGTCCAGAAGGTTGCCGAGGACACGGTGGATCTGGTTGCGCGAGCCGCGCAGTTCCACCGAGCCGACGCTCTCCAGCACCACCCCCTCCCGGGAGGCCACCTCGTCCCGGACGACCGTCGCCAGGTCGAAGCGGGCGTCCGGCGGCGGGCGCTCCCCCGCGTCCAGCCGGGCCAGCAGCAGCAGGTCGGCGGCGAGGCTCTGCAACCGTACGGTGTCCTCGACCGCGCCCTCCAGATCCAGCAACTCGGGGTGCGCGGCGGCCACTTCGAGCTGGGTGCGCAGGGAGGCGATCGGGCTGCGCAGCTCGTGCGAGGCGTCCGCGACGAACGCGCGCTGCCGCTCCACCGAGGTCTCCAGCGCGGCCAGGGTCTCGTTCGTGGTCCGCGCCAACCGGGCGATCTCGTCGTGCGTGTCCGGCTCGGGTACGCGCCGGGAGAGGTCCTCGGAGGCGGTGATGGCGGCCATCTCGGAGCGGATGCCCTCGACGGGACGCAGGGCGCGCCCGGTGACGACGTACGTCACCCCGCTGACGGTCAGCAGCAGCAGCGGCAGCCCGATGAGCATCGTCGTCAGCGCGGTGCCGACGGCGTCCTCCTCGGTGGCGAGCGGGGCGCCCGCGTAGACGGTGAGCGGCACACCGCCCGGGGTGACCACGTCGACCCCGGCGAACCGGTAGTCCGCCGTCTCCCCCTCGACGGTCGCGCTGCCCTCGCCGTACCAGGTCTCGTCGGCGACCTGACCGGCGCGGAGCTTCCCCTCGTCCTCCGCCTCGCGGTCGCCCTCCGCCGAGTCGTCGGCGTCGTCGTTGGTCTCGGAGTTCAGCCGGTCCGAGGCGACGGAGGTGATGTCCATGCCCTCCACGTCCTCGCCGACCGCGACGGGCTTCTCCTGCCGGTCCAGGACCTCCACCGGGTTCTCGTCGCCGTCCGGCAGCACGAGCTTGTCGTACGCGAACCCGTTCGCCAGCGCCGAGGCCGCGTTGCGGGCCACCGAGTCGGCCTCCGCGTCCGCCTTGTCGATGAGGGAGAACCGCAGCGAGAGCAGCACGGCGGCGCCCGCGGCCACCAGGGCGACGGCCACGACGACGGTCGCGGCGAGGGTCGCGCGGGCCCGCACCGAGCCGAGTCGGCGCCTCACGGGCGGACCTCCAGCCGGTAACCGGCCCCGCGCACGGTCTTGATGAGCGTGGGGCCGAGCTTGCGGCGCAGGGTGCTGATGTAGACCTCGACGATGTTCGGGTCGCCGTCGTAGGCGAAGTCCCAGACGTGCTCCAGGATGTCGGCCTTCGAGACGACCTCACCGGCCCGCTGGACGAGCTGTTCCAGGACGGAGAACTCCTTGGTGGTGAGGGTGATCTCGTCCTCGGCGAGGAAGACCCGCCGGGCGGCGGTGTCGACCTTCAGCTCGCCGACCTCGTGCACGGGCGAGGCACCGCCGGCCGGGCCGCGCCGCCGCAGCAGCGCCTTCACCCGGGCGACCAGGACGACATAGCTGAACGGCTTGGTCAGATAGTCGTCGGCGCCCGTGTCGAGGCCCTCGGCCTCGTCGTACTCGCCGTCCTTGGCGGTCAGCATCAGGATCGGCACGTCGTGGCCCGCGGCGCGCAGGGCGGCGCAGACGCGGTAGCCGTTCATGCCGGGCAGCATGATGTCCAGGATCACGAGGTCGTACGACCCCTCGCTCGCCCGGTGCAGTCCCTCGGTGCCGTCGTGGACGACGTCCACGGCATAGCCCTCGGCGGTCAGCCCCTTGGCCAGCGACACCGCGAGCCGCTTCTCATCTTCCACGATCAACAGACGCATGCGTCGAGCTTGGCAAACCGAACCTGAAGCGGTCTTCAGGGGGCTTCAGGTCGGCTTCAGCGTCGCTCGGCCAGATTGGTCCACGTCGAAAGCGACAGCATCCGTCACTGGAGGAACCCCATGAAGCGCAACATCGTCATCGCCACCATCGCGGCCGTCGCCCTGATCGGCGGCGGCACCGTGACCGCCATCGCGGTCTCGGGTGATGACGAGGCGCCGGCGAAGAAGAGCGTGTCGGTGTCGAACGACGCCGATGACACGGCCCAGGACACGGCGGAGGACCAGGCCGCCCGTGACACCGACCAGGACGCCCAGGACAAGGCCGAGAACGCGGCCGAGGCGAAGGCCGGCCAGGTCACGGCCGCCGAGGCGATCACCACCGCGCTGAAGGCCAAGTCCGGTACGGCCGTCTCCGCCGACCTCGACGACGAGGGCACGAACCTGGTGTGGGACGTCGACGTGCTGACCGCCGGCGACAAGTGGTTCAGCGTCCAGGTCGACCCCGCCACCGGCAAGGTCCTCGGCACCTACGCCGACCGGGACGACGACGGTGACGACGCCGCCGAGACCGCGCAGATCCGGGCCGCTCTCCAGGGCAGCTCCGTGACCGCCGTGGAGGCCGCGGAGGCCGCCGCCGCCAAGGGCACGGTGACCTCGGTCGACCTCGACGAGGAGAGCGCGGACAAGGCCTGGGAGGTCGACACCACCGCCGCCGACGGCACCGGCAGCGACTGGAGGGTGAACCCGATCTCCGGCAAGCTCACGGCCGACCGCTCGAACGACTGACCCCCTCCCCGAGACCACCTCTCCCCCCACACGCACAGGTAGGGGCACCCGGCACCGGGTGCCCCTACCTGTGCGTGTGGGACAACCGGACGCTGACGTTGTCCGGTGCTGTTTGGTGCTGTGCGGGAGGTCCGGAACATCGGTTCATCTCGGCACGGGTGGCCCGTAAGGCCGTGTTCGTGGAGCCGACAGGCAGACGGACGCCCGCTTGTTCCTGCTCGTTCGCGGGGTCGCGGAATGCCCGGCCGCGATAGGGCCAGACGGCTGAAAAAACGGTGATGCAGGAGCTACGCTGTGTGACGTGCGGAGCTGGTGGGGGGCCACATGGGGCTGTTCGGAGAACGCCAGGCGTTTCTGGAGAAGCTGGGCGAAGCCGATCGCCAGTCACTGCTGAGCCTGGGCCTCCCGCGCGTCTACCAGCCCCAGGAGGAACTCCTCGGTGAAGGCGCGTCCAACACGTTCGTCCTCGTCATCCTGAGCGGCTGGTGCACGGTGTGGCGGGCGACGGAACGCGGGCGTCACATTCTCGCCCTGCGCCAGGCCGGAGAGCTGGTCGGTGAGATGTCGGCTCTGGACGGACGTCCCCGCAGCGCCA
Organism: Streptomyces sp. S3(2020); assembly: GCF_013044505.1. GTDB lineage: Bacteria > Actinomycetota > Actinomycetes > Streptomycetales > Streptomycetaceae > Streptomyces. The sequence goes on from NZ_JABERD010000076.1 coordinate 4,893, forward strand.
CCGTGAGCGCGCTGGACACAGTGCGGGCGCTCGCCGTGCCGGGCGGCCGATTCCGGCACTTCATGGCGGCCCGCCCCTTCGTGACCGGCCTGGTGATGACGCAGCTCAGCGAACGGCTGCGCAGCGCGGACGGCCAGCGCAGCTCCCTGGCCTCGGCCACCGTCCTCGAACGGCTCGCCGCCTGTCTCGTGGAGCTGGCAGACCGCACGGGCCGTGAGGAGAGCGGCGCCGTGGTCATCCGGCTTCCCCTGTCCCAGCACGAGATCGCCGCCGCGATCGGCGCGACCCGCGAGGCGGTGGCCAAAGCGCTGCGGCTGCTCCGTGAGCAGGGACTGGTCCACACCGCACCGAAGGTCATCTCCGTCGCCGACCTGGAGCCCCTGCGGCTGCTCGGCGGCACCCGCGCCGCTCCCGGCGCGGGGAACACCGCCGCACGGCGGCCGGGTGTGTAAACGGCTACAGCGCGGCTCGTGGTCCGACGGGAGAGTGACGGCAGACGGCCGGTACCGGATGTGAAGACGCCCGGCGAGAGACAGGGGAGCGGAGCATGCACGGCGGGACACAGTACGGATTCATCATCAACCTGGACACCCAGGGTTCGGGTACGACCCCCGACCCGGATCGCCCGGCCCTGCGGGAGCGGATCTACCAGGTGGTCGAGGACGCCTTCGGCAAGGCGGACGTCGCCGACGCCCGGCTTGCCCAGGAGGACCGCGGTGACGGCATCCTCGCCGTGGTGGAGCCGCGCCGCCCCGGATCGATCGTCGGCGAGTGGGCCGAGTACCTCCACCAGAACCTGCGCCAGGTCAACCGGGAGCTGGGCCGGCCACTGCGGCTGCGCGCCGGGCTCGACGTGGGCCCGTTCACCCCCGACGGTCACGGCTTCTCCGGCGCCGCGGTCGATCTGGCCTGCCGGATCGGCAACTGCGAGGAGGCCAAGTCCGTGCTCGCCGCCGTGCCGGACGCACCGCTGCTGGTGGCCGTCACCGACCGGCTCTACCAGGACGTCGTCAAGCACGGCGGGCGGTGGATCGATCCGACGCACTACCGCCAGTACCGGGTACGGCTGAAGGAAGGGGAGCAGCAGCCGTGGTTCACGGTTCCGGGCCTCGGGGCGCCGCCGCCCGCCGCCGGGCGCGCCGGGGCGGCTCCGGCGAAGGAGGACCCCGGGCCGCCGGCGGCCCGAAGAGGGGACGAGTCCGCCGGCTTCCACTTCGGGGACGTCACCGCCAGTGACTCCGCACAGGTGCTCCAGGGCCGGTTCGGGGACATCACCTTCGATCACAGCCGTGGCGGTAACGGCTCCGGAGGAAGGTCATGAGCAGCGTCGACACGGACGCCTCGCAGGCCCAGGCGGACCACGGACAAGGGCACGCGCAGGACGGGGACCCGGAGGGTGGCCAGGGGCGGCCCGGCAGGCCGCAGGGGCAACGCGACGACGGCAGCCCGGCGGCGGCAGGCCCGGCGGAGGACGAGATCCTGGGCGGCTCCGACACGGACCCGTCGGCCAAGGAGGGCGGACGGGCCACCGCGGGGCCGGGCGCCGCGCACTTCGCCCGGGAGACCCGGTCGGTCTTCCTTCGGGACGCCAGCACATACGTCGGCGGCACCATCAACTCGGTCAACTTCCGGTTCGGTGACACCACCCGTGCGTCGCTGCTCGCGGGACCGCTGCCCGACGACGAACTGCGGCGGTTACGGCGGCGGTTCACCCCTCCGCCGAACTACGACGACTGCAAGCTGCAGCTGAGCGAGGACCGTCTGCTGGTGCTCTGCGGGCAGCCCGGCAGCGGGCGGATGTACGCCGCCCTGTCGTTGCTCGACGACCTGAGCCGGGGCCGGGTGTCCCGTCTCGACCCCGGAACGGACCTCACCGGCCTGGACTCCGACGACGAGGGCGGCCGCATCGCCGAGGGCCACGGCTACGCGCTGGAACCGGCCGAAGGCCGGCTCCCCGAACTGCACCTGGACCGGCTCTGCCGCCTGCTGGCCGATCGTGGCGCCTACGCGGTCCTGCTGTCCGTGCCCGAACCGGGCGCCCGCGGAGCGGGACAGGCCCGCTACCACCGCACGCATACGTCGGCCGCCGAGGACGCCGTGCTCGACGGCCATCTGGCCGGGGAACTCGACGGCGGGCCGTCCGGTGCCCGGGAGGCGGCCCGGCGGCTGGCGCGCAGCGGCCGGGTGCGGGACGCGCTGGGCCTGGAGGTGCTGCTGCCCGCCGAGGCGGCCCGGCTCGCCGGCCTCGTCGCACGGTGTGTCACCGGAGAGCTGACCGAGGAGGAGTTGCTGGCGGAGTGCCGCGGTTTCGCCGCCGAGCAGGTGCGCGAGTGGTTCGCCGGCAGTCCTGCCGCCGAGACGCTGCCCGCGCTGCGGGACGCGGCGTTCCGGGTCTCGCTCGCGGTGTTCGGCGGCAGTTCGTTCAACGTCGCCGCCGAAGCCGCGGAACTGCTGGCCTGGGAACTGGCGGTGACCGTCGACCCCGAGCAGGTGCCCGGGAGGCCCGTGCTCAGCGACGGACTGGAAGCCCGGCTCGCCCTGGGCCGCGCCACGACGAAACTGCGCAGGCAGCCGGTGGTGGCGGGCGCGGACATCCCGGTGCGCACCGTGAACTTCCTCGGCACCGCCCTGGCGCCGGCCGTGCTCGCGCATCTGTGGGAGCACCACCACAACATGCGTGGCCCGGTGCTGCGCTGGCTGGACTCGCTCGGCCAGGACCGGCGCGAGGACGTGTGGACCAGGGCCGCGGTGGCGGCGGGCGAACTGTGCCGGCTGGACTGCGCCCACACCCTCCAGGAGCTGCTCGTCCCGATGGCCGAGGCCGACCACGCCCGCCGGGGCCTGTTCGTCGCCACCGCCCTGCAGGGCGTGTTGGAGGACCCGGAGGTCGGAGCGGCCCTGCGCTCCCTGGTCAAGAAGTGGAGCACCAGTGACCAGGCGAATCTTCGGTGGACGGCCGCCGCCGTGCTCAGCCGGGGAACCGCGACCAGGACCGTGGGGGAGGCGCTGAACAGGCTCGGCCGGATCGGCACCTGGAAGGACGGGCGACTGCGGACCGTCGCCGCGGAGAGCGTCGCCCACCTGGCGGGATTCACCACCGACCGTGAGCCGCTGGCCAGGATCAGGGCCTGGCTCGGCGACAGCAGGCGCCCCCACCAGAACCTCGGCCTTGCCAGCACCCTGCTCCTGGCCGAACTGGTCGTGGAGGACGTCTGGAACCCCGCCGGGGAACTCGGCGGACGCGAACAGTGGCCGCTGGCCCTGGCGGTCTGCGCGACGCGTCCGCAGCTGGCCGCCGAGGTCGCCGGGCTGCTGTGGACCGCACTCAACACCGATCGCTCCTACCGGATCGCGCTCGCCATCCTGGCCAGGTGGCTGCGCAAGTGCCAGGGCAAGGACTGGGAGGCCGACGTCATGCGCTTCCTGCCGTTGCTGGTGCTGACCGAGGACGATCGACAGCGGATGCTCTCGCTGATCAAGGAACTGTCCCAGGACCCCGACGAACCGTTGGAACCGGAGCACGCTCACCGCCTGCTGCAGGCGGCCCAGGCAGGAGGAGCCCGATGAGCCAGAACGCCCACCAGGGGCCGGGCAACGAGCCCGGTTCGGCCGCCATGGAACTGCCGGACGACCTGCGAGGCCCGTTCCTGCGCGAATTCGTCCCGGACGGTCCGTACCAGCACGTCGGACTGCAGCGTGCCGCCGTGGTGCACTACCGCAACGGCGGCCACAGCATCATCACCGCGCAGCGCGCCGAGCACACGGACAGACCCCGGTTCGGCAAGCAGCCCGTGTCGGTCTGCCTGATCGCCCGCGGACGCCACCAGGCGTCCTTCGAGATGCAGTTGCCCAGCCGCGGTGATCAGGGCAGCTTCACCTGCTCGGTGGACGTCCACTGGGAGGTCGAGGACTTCTTCCTGGCGGCGGAGAAGCGGGTGGTGGACGTCGAGAAGATGCTGCGGGCCCCGCTGCTGGCACGGTTGCGGGTGCTGACCCGGCGCTACGGCCTCGACGCCGCCCAGCACTGCGACGAGGCGATCCAGGCGGAGCTGGCGAGCGGGAGCTGGGCGCCCTTCGGCGCCGACCTCGGTCTGAGCACCGTGGTCTATGTGCGCATCGACCTGGGCCGGGCCGCCACGGACCACCGCAAGGCCCTGCTGGACGTGCAGCACACCGCGATCGTGCAGTCGGCGAAGGACCAGGCGGACGCGGCACGCGTGCAGGCCAACCTGTCGACGGCGCGTGAGCTCATCGCCGCCGGGGAGGCCGGTCAGTACGCGTATCTGCTCGCGCAGGATCCGACCCGGGCCGAGGAGGTCCTGCGGGAGCTCCAGGGCCAGGCGCGGGAGCAGCGGCAGGGGGCGCTGGAGTACCTGTCGCGGCTGATCGACCAGGGCGTGGTGCAGCGCCATCAGGTCGAGGGGCAGGTGCAACGGCTCATCGACTACGCCAGAGCGACCAGCGGGACACTGTTCGACAGCGGCCTGCCGCAGCCCCCGACGGCGCTTCCGACGTCGCCCGGTGTCGGCGATCCGGCTCCGGGGCAGCAGACCGACACGACCTGGTACCCGACGGCGTCGGTCCTGCCGCCGCAGCCTCCGGTGCCGCCCTACCAGCCGCCGCAGGACGTGCCACCGGTTCCTCCCGCGCGGTCCGCGCCCCCGGTGCCGCCCGCCCCGCCCGCGGCGGCGGGCACGCCGGCGCAGGACGACCCGCAGCCGGCCGCTGTCGACGGGAAGGTCAACTACGTCCGGCAGGGGCGGCGCCGGTCGCGGCCGGGATCCGACGGCACTGCCGGGGGCAACGGCTGACCTGGACGCAGCCAGGTCACGCTCGGGAGGCGGCTGTCCACGGACGTCTTCGCGTGTACCCGTTGGTGACCTGGGGTACAGTCATCCGCTTCGATTGGCCAGCCCCATGCCCCATATGGCAGACTGTCCGAGTTGCTCGGTCGAGTGTTGATGCTGCGCGCCTCCCGCCGGGAGGACCGAAAGCGAGTCCCACAGTACTCGTCGCCCTAACTGCCGTAAGGCAGCGCTGGGGCGGACGTACGGGAATCTTTCGGGAAGCAAGGTACGGCACAGACCAGGCACCCGGTGGGCCTTCCGCCCCCGGCTTGCGGTTCCGGAAGGGCCGTGCTCCCAGACAAGGGATGCTCGAACAAGGGGCATCTGTGTCAGTCAGAGCGCGACACACCCGACCGCGTGGGTCGGAGAGCGGAAGACAGGAACACCGGGTTCCAGAGCGTTAAACGAGACAAAGGACTACTGAGTAGCCATGGCGGGACAGAAGATCCGCATCCGGCTCAAGGCCTACGACCACGAGGTCATCGACTCCTCGGCGAAGAAGATCGTCGAGACGGTGACTCGCACTGGTGCGTCGGTCGCGGGCCCGGTGCCGCTGCCCACTGAGAAGAACGTGTACTGCGTCATCAAGTCGCCGCACAAGTACAAGGACTCGCGCGAGCACTTCGAGATGCGCACGCACAAGCGCCTGATCGACATTCTCGACCCGACGCCCAAGACCGTTGACTCTCTGATGCGACTCGACCTTCCGGCCGGTGTCGACATCGAGATCAAGCTCTAGGGATCGGTGATCTGAGAATGGCTAAGCAGATCAAGGGCATCCTGGGCGAGAAGCTCGGCATGACGCAGGTGTGGGACGAGAACAACCGCGTTGTTCCGGTCACCGTCGTCAAGGCCGGCCCCAACGTCGTCACCCAGGTCCGCACGAACGACGTCGACGGCTACGAGTCCGTCCAGATCGCGTTCGGCGAGATCGACCCGCGCAAGGTGAACAAGCCCCTCAAGGGCCACTTCGCCAAGGCCGACGTCACTCCCCGCCGCCACCTCGTCGAGATCCGTACCGCTGACGCCAGCGAGTACACCCTCGGCCAGGAGATCACCGCTGAGGTGTTCGAGGCCGGCATCAAGGTCGACGTGACCGGCAAGAGCAAGGGCAAGGGCTTCGCCGGTGTCATGAAGCGTCACAACTTCAAGGGCCTCGGCGCCGGACACGGCACCCAGCGCAAGCACCGCTCTCCCGGTTCCATCGGTGGCTGCGCCACCCCGGGCCGCGTGTTCAAGGGCCTCCGCATGGCGGGTCGTATGGGCAACGAGCGGGTCACCACCCAGAACCTGACCGTCCACGCCGTTGACGCGGAGAAGGGTCTGCTGCTCATCAAGGGCGCTGTCCCCGGTCCGAACGGCGGCCTCGTCCTGGTCCGCACCGCGGCCAAGGGGGCCTGAGGTACCGATGAGCACTGTTGACATCCTTTCGCCTGCCGGCGAGAAGACCGGAAGCGTCGAACTCCCCGCGGAGATCTTCGGCGTGGAGAAGGTCAGCATCCCGCTGATCCACCAGGTCGTCGTTGCGCAGAACGCGGCTGCCCGTCAGGGCACGCACAAGACCAAGACCCGCGGCGAGGTTCGCGGTGGCGGTAAGAAGCCTTACCGTCAGAAGGGCACCGGCCGCGCACGCCAGGGCTCGACCCGCGCGCCGCAGTTCGCCGGCGGTGGCGTCGTCCACGGCCCGCAGCCGCGTGACTACTCGCAGCGGACCCCGAAGAAGATGAAGGCTGCCGCTCTGCGTCACGCCCTCACCGACCGGGCCCGCAACAACCGCATCCACGTCGTCACCGGCGTGATCGAGGGCGAGGCTCCTTCCACGAAGGCCGCTCGAACGCTGTTCGGCAAGATCTCGGAGCGCAAGAACCTGCTCCTGGTCGTCGACCGCGCCGACGAGGCCGCGTGGCTGTCCGCCCGCAACCTGCCCCAGGTCCACATCCTGGAGCCGGGCCAGCTGAACACGTACGACGTGATCGTCTCGGACGACGTGGTCTTCACCCAGGCCGCTCTCGAGTCCTTCGTCGCCGGCCCGAAGGCCAACGACACCGAAGGGAGCGAGGCCTGATGGCTACGCGTCACCCGAGCATTGCCCCCAAGGCTGCCAAGGCCGCCAAGGCCGCGCGCGTCGCCAAGGCGCGTCGCCACGAGGCCGAGGGCAAGAACACCGTCATCACCGCGCCCAGCAAGGCGTTCACGGACCCCCGTGACGTGCTGCTGAAGCCGGTCGTGTCGGAGAAGAGCTACGCGCTCCTCGACGAGAACAAGTACACGTTCATCGTCGCGCCCGGCGCCAACAAGACCCAGATCAAGCAGGCCGTCCAGGCGGTCTTCTCGGTCAAGGTCACCGGGGTCAACACGATCAACCGCATCGGCAAGCGCAAGCGCACCAAGACCGGTTTCGGTCAGCGTGCCGGCACGAAGCGCGCGATCGTGACCCTTGCCGAGGGCGACCGTATCGACATCTTCGGCGGTCCGACCGCGTAAGCGGGTCGGATCGTCCGATATCGGACGAGGACTGAAAAATGGGAATCCGCAAGTACAAGCCGACTACGCCGGGCCGTCGTGGCTCCAGCGTCGCCGACTTCGTCGAGGTCACGCGGTCCACGCCGGAGAAGTCGCTGGTCCGCCCGCTGCACAGCAAGGGCGGCCGTAACAACGCCGGTCGTGTGACCGTTCGCCACCAGGGTGGCGGACACAAGCGCGCCTACCGTGTCATCGACTTCCGTCGCCATGACAAGGACGGCGTGCCGGCGAAGGTCGCGCACATCGAGTACGACCCCAACCGCACCGCGCGCATCGCGCTGCTGCACTACGCGGACGGCGAGAAGCGCTACATCCTCGCCCCGCGCAACCTGCAGCAGGGTGACCGCGTCGAGAACGGTCCCGGGGCCGACATCAAGCCGGGCAACAACCTGGCGCTCCGCAACATCCCGGTCGGTACCACGATCCACGCGATCGAGCTCCGTCCCGGTGGCGGCGCCAAGTTCGCCCGCTCCGCCGGTACCTCCGTGCAGCTGCTCGCGAAGGAGGGCTCGATGGCCCACCTCCGCATGCCTTCCGGTGAGATCCGTCTGGTCGACCAGCGCTGCCGCGCCACGGTCGGCGAGGTCGGCAACGCCGAGCAGAGCAACATCAACTGGGGTAAGGCCGGCCGTAAGCGCTGGCTGGGCGTTCGCCCGACCGTCCGCGGTGTGGCGATGAACCCGGTCGACCACCCGCACGGTGGTGGTGAGGGCAAGACCTCCGGTGGTCGCCACCCGGTCTCCCCGTGGGGTCAGAAGGAGGGTCGTACTCGTTCGCCGAAGAAGGCTTCGAACAAGTACATCGTCCGCCGCCGCAAGACGAACAAGAAGCGCTAGGAGCGGGTTTAGATGCCGCGCAGTCTCAAGAAGGGGCCCTTCGTCGACGACCACCTGATCAAGAAGGTGGACGCCCAGAACGAAGCAGGCACCAAGAACGTCATCAAGACCTGGTCCCGTCGCTCCATGATCGTGCCGGCCATGCTCGGCCACACGCTCGCGGTGCACAACGGCAAGACCCACATCCCGGTGTTCGTCACCGAGTCGATGGTCGGTCACAAGCTCGGCGAGTTCTCGCCGACTCGTACCTTCCGGGGTCACGTCAAGGACGACCGGAAGTCGAAGCGCCGCTAGTAGCGGATCGCATTCAGACACGTAAGTAACTGAGAGGGACAACCATGGAAGCCAGGGCCCAGGCGCGGTACATCCGCGTTACGCCCATGAAGGCCCGCCGCGTGGTGGACCTTATCCGTGGCATGGATGCCACGGAGGCTCAGGCTGTTCTGCGATTCGCTCCGCAGGCAGCCTCCGTGCCGGTCGGCAAGGTGCTCGACAGCGCCATTGCCAACGCCGCGCACAACTACGACCACACCGACGCCGACAGCCTCTTCATCTCCGAGGCGTACGTCGACGAGGGCCCGACCCTGAAGCGGTTCCGTCCGCGCGCCCAGGGCCGTGCCTACCGGATCCGCAAGCGGACCAGCCACATCACCGTGGTCGTCAGCAGCAAGGAAGGAACCCGGTAATGGGCCAGAAGGTTAACCCGCATGGGTTCCGGCTCGGTGTCACCACGGACTTCAAGTCCCGGTGGTACGCCGACAAGCTGTACAAGGACTACGTCAAGGAAGACGTCGCCATCCGTCGGATGATGACGTCCGGTATGGAGCGCGCCGGCATCTCGAAGGTGGAGATCGAGCGCACCCGTGACCGTGTCCGCGTGGACATCCACACCGCGCGTCCGGGCATCGTCATCGGCCGCCGTGGCGCCGAGGCCGACCGCATCCGCGGTGACCTCGAGAAGCTCACGGGCAAGCAGGTCCAGCTGAACATCCTCGAGGTCAAGAACCCCGAGACGGACGCTCAGCTGGTTGCTCAGGCCGTCGCCGAGCAGCTCTCCTCCCGCGTCTCCTTCCGTCGGGCCATGCGTAAGAGCATGCAGTCCGCCATGAAGGCCGGCGCCAAGGGCATCAAGATCCAGTGCGGTGGCCGCCTCGGCGGCGCCGAGATGTCCCGCTCGGAGTTCTACCGCGAGGGCCGTGTGCCCCTGCACACGCTCCGCGCGAACGTGGACTACGGCTTCTTCGAGGCCAAGACGACCTTCGGCCGCATCGGTGTGAAGGTCTGGATCTACAAGGGCGATGTCAAGAACATCGCCGAGGTCCGCGCCGAGAACGCCGCAGCCCGCGCCGGCAACCGCCCGGCCCGTGGTGGCGGCGGCGCCGACCGCCCGGCCCGTGGTGGCCGTGGTGGCGAGCGTGGCGGTCGCGGTCGTAAGCCGCAGCAGGCTCCCGCCGCCGAGGCCCCCAAGGCCGAGGCTCCGGCGGCTGCCGCTCCGGCTGAGAGCACCGGAACGGAGGCCTGACCGACATGCTGATCCCCCGTAGGGTCAAGCACCGCAAGCAGCACCACCCGAAGCGCCGTGGTCAGGCCAAGGGCGGTACGACGGTCGCGTTCGGCGAGTACGGCATTCAGGCCCTCACGCCGGCGTACGTGACCAACCGCCAGATCGAGGCGGCCCGTATCGCGATGACCCGCCACATCAAGCGTGGCGGCAAGGTCTGGATCAACATCTACCCGGACCGCCCGCTCACGAAGAAGCCTGCCGAGACCCGCATGGGTTCCGGTAAGGGTTCTCCGGAGTGGTGGATCGCGAACGTGCACCCGGGCCGGGTCATGTTCGAGCTGTCCTACCCCAACGAGAAGATCGCCCGTGAGGCCCTGACTCGCGCAGCCCACAAGCTGCCGATGAAGTGCCGGATCGTCAAGCGCGAGGCAGGTGAAGCGTGATGTCGGCCGGTACCAAGGCGTCCGAGCTGCGCGAACTGGGTGACGAGGAGCTTCTGGCGAAGCTTCGCGAAGCCAAGGAAGAGCTGTTCAACCTCCGCTTCCAGGCGGCGACGGGTCAGCTCGAGAACCACGGTCGGCTCAAGGCCGTCCGTAAGGACATCGCGCGGATCTACACCCTGATGCGTGAGCGCGAGCTGGGCATCGAGACGGTGGAGAGCGCCTGATGAGTGAGAGCAACGTGACTGAGCAGACTGCAGAGGCCCGCGGCTTCCGCAAGACCCGTGAGGGTCTCGTCGTCAGCGACAAGATGGACAAGACCGTCGTCGTCGCCGTCGAGGACCGCGTCAAGCACGCGCTGTACGGCAAGGTCATCCGCCGTACGAACAAGCTCAAGGCGCACGACGAGCAGAACGCCGCGGGTGTCGGCGACCGTGTCCTCCTCGCGGAGACCCGGCCGCTGTCCGCCACGAAGCGGTGGCGCGTCGTCGAGATCCTCGAGAAGGCCAAGTAATTTCCTGCGGGGATCATCCCGCAGGACAGTTCCGCCAGGCTCCGGGAGCCGCTCGCTGAGCGGCTCCCGGGGAACCGGCAGACAAACAGGAGATAGACGTGATCCAGCAGGAGTCGCGACTGCGTGTCGCCGACAACACTGGTGCGAAGGAAATCCTTTGCATCCGTGTGCTCGGTGGCTCCGGTCGCCGCTACGCGGGCATCGGTGACGTCATCGTCGCCACCGTCAAGGACGCGATCCCCGGCGGCAACGTGAAGAAGGGTGACGTCATCAAGGCGGTCATCGTTCGCACCGTCAAGGAGCGCCGCCGTCCCGACGGCTCGTACATCCGCTTCGACGAGAACGCCGCTGTCATTCTCAAGAACGACGGCGACCCTCGTGGCACCCGTATCTTCGGCCCGGTGGGCCGGGAGCTGCGCGAGAAGAAGTTCATGAAGATCATCTCGCTCGCGCCGGAGGTGCTGTAAGCATGAAGATCAAGAAGGGCGACCTGGTTCAGGTCATCACCGGTAAGGACAAGGGCAAGCAGGGCAAGGTCATCGCGGCCTACCCCCGCGAGGACCGCGTCCTGGTCGAGGGTGTCAACCGGGTCAAGAAGCACACCAAGGCCGGCCCCACCGCCAAGGGTTCGCAGGCCGGTGGCATCGTCACGACCGAGGCGCCCGTCCACGTCTCCAACGTCCAGCTGGTCGTTGAGAAGGACGGCAACAAGGTCGTCACGCGTGTCGGTTACCGCTTCGACGACGAGGGCAACAAGATCCGCGTTGCCAAGCGGACGGGTGAGGACATCTGATGGCTACCACCACCACTCCGCGTCTCAAGACGAAGTACCGCGAGGAGATCGCGGGCAAGCTGCGTGAGGAGTTCTCCTACGAGAACGTCATGCAGATCCCCGGCCTCGTCAAGATCGTGGTCAACATGGGTGTGGGCGACGCCGCCCGCGACTCCAAGCTGATCGACGGCGCGATTCGCGACCTCACCACGATCACCGGTCAGAAGCCGGCCGTCACCAAGGCCCGCAAGTCCATCGCGCAGTTCAAGCTGCGTGAGGGTCAGCCGATCGGTGCCCACGTCACGCTCCGTGGCGACCGCATGTGGGAGTTCCTGGACCGCACCCTGTCGCTCGCGCTGCCGCGCATCCGCGACTTCCGTGGTCTGTCCCCCAAGCAGTTCGACGGCCGTGGCAACTACACCTTCGGTCTCACGGAGCAGGTCATGTTCCACGAGATCGACCAGGACAAGATCGACCGTACCCGGGGTATGGACATCACCGTGGTGACCACGGCGACCAACGACGCTGAGGGCCGCGCCCTCCTTCGTCACCTCGGCTTCCCCTTCAAGGAGGCGTGAGCGAGATGGCGAAGAAGGCTCTGATTGCCAAGGCTGCTCGCAAGCCCAAGTTCGGTGTGCGCGCGTACACCCGCTGCCAGCGCTGCGGCCGTCCGCACTCCGTGTACCGCAAGTTCGGCCTGTGCCGCGTGTGCCTTCGTGAGATGGCTCACCGTGGCGAGCTGCCGGGCGTGACCAAGAGCTCCTGGTAGTCCCCGCTTTTAGGGACTCCAAGGGCTCTCGGTAAGCACTGGGCGTGTCAGGCGCCCTCCTCTCCATGGCTTAGGCTAGGAGGGTTGGGCGCCTGACAGTCGCCTTTACGACTTACTACGCCGTAGGTCCACCGCACCGCACCCGCCTCGTCTCGGATCGAGGAGAGGGATGGCGCACCAGGAAACCCCGGCGAGAGAGGCCGAAGGCCAATTCATGACCATGACTGATCCGATCGCAGACATGCTTACGCGTCTGCGGAACGCGAACTCGGCATACCACGACTCCGTGACGATGCCGGCGTCCAAGATCAAGTCTCACATCGCGGAGATCCTCCAGCAGGAGGGCTTCATCACGGGCTGGAAGGTCGAGGACGCCGAGGTCGGCAAGAACCTCGTCCTCGAGCTGAAGTTCGGCCCGAACCGTGAGCGCTCCATCGCGGGCATCAAGCGGATCTCCAAGCCCGGTCTCCGGGTTTACGCGAAGTCCACCTCCCTGCCCAAGGTGCTGGGTGGCCTCGGCGTGGCGATCATCTCCACGTCGCACGGGCTCCTCACCGACAAGCAGGCCGGCAAGAAGGGCGTAGGCGGAGAAGTCCTCGCCTACGTCTGGTAGCGGAAGGGAACGGAGGAAACAGCTATGTCGCGTATTGGCAAGCTCCCCATCACGGTTCCCGCCGGCGTGGACGTCACCATCGACGGCCGCACGGTCTCGGTCAAGGGCCCCAAGGGCACGCTGACCCACACCGTCGCATCGCCGATCGACATCGCCAAGGGTGAGGACGGCGTTCTGAACGTCACCCGCCCCAACGACGAGCGTCAGAACAAGGCCCTGCACGGCCTGTCCCGCACGCTGGTGGCGAACATGATCACCGGCGTGACCACGGGTTACGTGAAGAAGCTCGAAATCAGCGGTGTCGGTTACCGCGTCGCGGCCAAGGGCTCGAACCTCGAGTTCGCGCTCGGCTACAGCCACTCGATCACTGTCGAGGCCCCCGAGGGCATCACCTTCAAGGTGGAGAACCCGACCCGTTTCTCGGTCGAGGGCATCGACAAGCAGAAGGTCGGCGAGGTTGCGGCCAACATCCGCAAGCTGCGCAAGCCCGACCCGTACAAGGCCAAGGGCGTCAAGTACGAGGGCGAAGTCATTCGCCGCAAGGTCGGAAAGGCGGGTAAGTAAGCCATGGCATACGGACAGAAGATCCTCAAGGGCGATGCTTACAAGCGCGCCGCGATCAAGCGTCGCCACATCCGGATCCGTAAGCACATCTCGGGTACGGCTGAGCGTCCGCGTCTCGTTGTGACGCGCTCGAACCGCCACATCGTGGCCCAGGTCATCGACGACATCAAGGGTCACACCCTGGCGTCGGCGTCGACCCTGGACACCTCGATCCGCGGTGCCGAGGGCGACAAGTCCGCGCAGGCCAAGTCGGTCGGCGCCCTGGTCGCCGAGCGCGCCAAGGCCGCCGGTGTCGAGGCTGTCGTATTCGACCGTGGTGGCAACCAGTACGCCGGGCGCATCGCCGCCCTGGCGGACGCCGCCCGCGAAGCCGGACTCAAGTTCTGAGCCGCTTCCGTAGCTAGCGGAAACAGAGAGAGGTAATCCAATGGCTGGACCCCAGCGCCGTGGAAGCGGTGCCGGTGGCGGCGAGCGGCGGGACCGGAAGGGCCGTGACGGCGGCGCTGCTGCCGCCGAGAAGACCGCGTACGTTGAGCGCGTAGTCGCGATCAACCGCGTCGCCAAGGTTGTCAAGGGTGGTCGTCGCTTCAGCTTCACCGCGCTGGTCGTGGTGGGCGACGGTGACGGCACCGTGGGTGTCGGTTACGGCAAGGCCAAGGAGGTGCCGGCCGCGATCGCCAAGGGTGTTGAAGAGGCCAAGAAGCACTTCTTCAAGGTCCCCCGTATCCAGGGCACCATCCCGCACCCGATCACGGGCGAGAAGGCCGCGGGCGTCGTCCTGCTCAAGCCTGCTTCCCCCGGTACCGGCGTTATCGCCGGTGGCCCGGTGCGTGCAGTGCTCGAGTGCGCCGGCGTTCACGACATCCTGTCGAAGTCGCTCGGTTCGTCGAACGCGATCAACATCGTGCACGCGACCGTGGAGGCCCTCAAGGGCCTGCAGCGTCCCGAGGAGATCGCGGCTCGCCGTGGTCTGCCCCTTGAGGACGTCGCTCCCGCGGCTCTGCTGCGTGCGCGTGCCGGGGCCGGTGCTGCGTAATGGCACAGCTCAAGATCACGCAGACGAAGTCGTACATCGGCAGCAAGCAGAACCACCGTGACACCCTGCGCTCCCTTGGTCTCAAGGGCATCAACACGCAGGTCGTCAAGGAGGATCGTCCCGAGTTCCGCGGCATGGTGCACACCGTCCGCCACCTCGTGACGGTCGAGGAGGTCGACTGATCATGGCGGAGAACAACCCGCTCAAGATCCACAACCTCCGTCCCGCCCCGGGCGCCAAGACCGCCAAGACCCGTGTGGGTCGTGGTGAGGCGTCGAAGGGTAAGACGGCCGGTCGTGGTACCAAGGGCACGAAGGCCCGTTACCAGGTTCCGGAGCGCTTCGAGGGTGGGCAGATGCCCCTCCACATGCGTCTTCCGAAGCTGAAGGGCTTCAAGAACCCGTTCAAGACCGAGTTCCAGGTCGTGAACCTCGACAAGCTGGCCGCGCTCTACCCCGAGGGTGGCGAGGTCACGGTCGAGGGTCTGGTGGCCAAGGGTGCCGTTCGCAAGAACAGCCTCGTCAAGGTCCTCGGCCAGGGTGAGATCTCCGTGGCGCTGCAGGTGACGGTCGACGCCGTCTCCGGCTCCGCCAAGGAGAAGATCACCGCGGCCGGCGGCACCGTCACCGAGCTCGTCTGAACACCTCAGGCGTCTCGATGACTTGAGCGATCCCGACCGGGGATACCCCACAAATGGGGTATCCCCGGTTGGTCGTTCCTAGGGTGGCAGTCTCGCCGGTAAGGTGGCCTGCACTGCCAACTTTCACAGGGTGCTGCACCTGGGGCACCCTGAGCGGCAGTTGGCCGTTACGTATTCGTCTGTATCCGTCGAACCTCAAGACCGTCACCCTTGACGCAGTAGCGCGGGGGTCGCAGGAGGCACCGTGCTCACCGCGTTCGCCCGGGCGTTCAAGACGCCCGACCTGCGCAAGAAGCTGCTCTTCACGCTGGCCATCATCGTGGTGTACCGAGTCGGTACGCATATCCCGATCCCCGGCGTCGACTACAAGTCCGTTCAGCAGTGCGTCGACGAGGCGTCCGCGAACCAGGGCCTCTTCGGTCTGGTCAACATGTTCAGTGGTGGCGCGCTGCTGCAGATCACCATCTTCGCGCTCGGGATCATGCCGTACATCACGGCGAGCATCATCCTTCAGCTGCTGACCGTGGTCATCCCGCGCCTGGAAGCCCTCAAGAAGGAGGGTCAGGCCGGTACCGCGAAGATCACGCAGTACACCCGGTACCTGACCGTGGCGCTCGCCATCCTTCAGGGCACCGGCCTCGTCGCCACCGCCCGCAGCGGCGCCCTGTTCTCCGGCTGCACCGCCGCGTCGTCCATCGTCCCGGACCGCTCGATCTTCACCACGATCGTCATGGTCATCACCATGACCGCCGGTACGGCCGTCGTGATGTGGCTCGGTGAGCTCATCACCGACCGCGGCATCGGCAACGGCATGTCGATCCTGATGTTCATCTCGATCGCCGCCACCTTCCCGTCGGCCCTGTGGGCCATCAAGAAGCAGGGCACCCTGGCGGACGGCTGGATCGAGTTCGGCACCGTCGTCGCGGTCGGCCTGGTCATGGTCGGTCTGGTGGTCTTCGTCGAGCAGGCTCAGCGCCGAATCCCCGTTCAGTACGCGAAGCGGATGATCGGCCGCCGCGCCTACGGCGGTACGTCCACGTACATCCCGCTGAAGGTGAACCAGGCGGGTGTGATTCCCGTCATCTTCGCGTCGTCGCTGCTGTACATCCCGGCTCTCATCGCGCAGTTCTCGAGCAGCAACTCCGGCTGGAAAACCTGGGTCGAGCAGAATCTGACCAAGGGCGACCACCCGATTTACATCACCATGTACTTCCTGCTGATCGTTTTCTTCGCCTTCTTCTACGTCGCGATCTCCTTCAACCCCGAGGAAGTCGCCGACAACATGAAGAAGTATGGTGGCTTCATCCCGGGCATCCGGGCTGGCCGACCGACCGCTGAGTACCTCTCCTACGTACTCAACCGGATCACCTGGCCGGGTTCGCTGTACTTGGGTCTGATCGCTCTCGTCCCGACGATGGCGTTGGTTGGTTTCGGGGCAAACCAGAACTTCCCGTTCGGCGGGACCAGCATCCTGATCATCGTGGGTGTGGGTCTTGAGACGGTGAAGCAGATCGAGAGCCAGCTCCAGCAGCGCAATTACGAAGGGTTCCTCCGCTGATGCGAATCGTCCTCGTCGGGCCGCCTGGCGCCGGAAAGGGAACGCAGGCCACCCGCCTCGCCGAGAAACTGCGTGTCCCGCACATCTCCACGGGCGACCTGTTCCGCGCCAACATCAGCCAGCAGACGGACCTTGGCAAACTCGCGAAGTCCTACATGGACGCCGGCAACCTCGTCCCCGACGAGGTCACCATCGCGATGGCGAAGGACCGCATGGAACAGCCGGACGCCGTGAACGGCTTCCTGCTGGACGGCTTCCCGCGGAACGTCTCGCAGGCCGAGGCGCTGGACGAGCTGCTCACCACCGAGGGCATCAAGCTGGACGCGGTGCTGGACCTGGAGGCCCCCGAGGAGGAGGTCGTCAAGCGGATCGCCGGTCGGCGCATCTGCCGTAACGACTCCTCGCACGTCTTCCACGTGACGTACAAGAAGCCGGCCAAGGAAGACGTCTGTGACGTCTGCGGCGGCGAGCTGTACCAGCGGGACGACGACTCCGAGGCCACCGTCCGCACCCGGCTCGAGGTCTACCACACGCAGACCGAGCCGATCATCGACTACTACAAGTCGCAGGGCCTGGTCGTCACGATCGAGGCCATGGGTCCGGTGGACGAGGTCACCACTCGTGCGCTGGCCGGACTGAAGCGTGAGGGCGACGACCAGTAGTCGTCGACCTGGTACGGCCGTGGAGTCCCGAGGGACTGCACGGCCGTACTGTTGTGTAGGTAACCGAACCAGCGAGTGACGGAGAGCGCAGGCCCCCATGGTGCAGATCAAGACCCCCGAGCAGATCGCCAAGATGCGTGAGGCGGGGCTGGTCGTCGCCGCCATCCACGCGGCCACGCGGGAAGCGGCCGTGCCCGGGGCGTCCACGAAGGACCTGGACGAGGTCGCGCGCAAGGTGCTCGCCGAGCACGGGGCGAAGTCGAACTTCCTGGGGTACGGCGGCTTCCCGGCGACGATCTGCACCTCCGTGAACGAGGTCGTGGTCCACGGCATCCCGTCCGACGACGTGGTCCTCGCGGACGGCGACATCATCTCCATCGACTGCGGCGCGATCGTCGACGGCTGGCACGGTGACGCGGCCTACACGGCCTTCGTGGGCTCCGGTCACGCTCCGGAGCTGCTTGAGCTGTCGCGGGTGACGGAAGAGTCCATGTGGGCCGGTATCGCCGCGATGAAGCCGGGCAACCGGCTGGTGGACGTGTCCAAGGCCATCGAGACGTACATCCGCCGGCAGCCGAAGGCCGGCGGCGGACGGTACGGGATCATCGAGGACTACGGCGGCCATGGCATCGGTACCGAGATGCACATGGACCCGCATCTGCTGAACTACGTCGACCGGCGTCGGGGCAAGGGGCCGAAGCTGGTGCCCGGGTTCTGCCTCGCGATCGAGCCGATGGTGTCGCTGGGGACGCCGCGGACGGAGGTCCTGTCGGACGACTGGACCGTCATCACGACGGACGGTACGTGGTCCTCTCACTGGGAGCACTCCGTCGCGTTGACCGTGGACGGTCCGCTGGTGCTGACGGCTCCCGACGGGGGTAAGGCGAAGCTGGCGGAGTACGGCGTGACCGCCGCTCCTGATCCGCTCGCCTAGGTCATGTCGTATGTCGTGTGCGGCCGTGTGGGGGCGCGTCTCTGCCCCGGCGTGCTTAAAGATCTCTCTCTTCGGGCATTCTTCCTCGATTCGTCTTTCCGGGTGCACTGACGTAGACTGACTCGTCGGCTCTCGTGCACCCGCATGCCTGCATGCGCTCGTACAGAGTCGATCAAGGTAGTCGATTCGAAGGGCGAAGCGTGGCCAAGAAGCAAGGTGCCATCGAGATCGAGGGCACTGTCGTCGAGTCTCTGCCGAACGCCATGTTCAAGGTCGAGCTCCAGAACGGCCACCAGGTCCTGGCACACATCAGCGGCAAGATGCGTATGCACTACATCCGTATCCTCCCTGACGACCGGGTCGTGGTGGAGTTGTCTCCTTACGACCTGACGCGTGGCCGGATCGTCTACCGCTACAAGTAGATCTTGCCCGCATCCCGTCTCCGGACGGGGTGGTGGCACTGACCCGGAGAACCTCACCAATGAAGGTCAAGCCGAGCGTCAAGAAGATCTGCGACAAGTGCAGGGTGATCCGCCGTCACGGTCGGGTCATGGTCATCTGCGAGAACCCGCGCCACAAGCAGCGCCAGGGCTGACGCACGACCTATCCCTCTGCATCGACATCGCAGAGATTCGCGCGACGCGAGCTGAATTTGTTCATACGCGGAACCCAGGCACCACGGTGCCTGACACCCCCGGTTCGGAGGCCGGGGACCCAGTTCGTACCTGGTACGGCGGCTGGGAACCGGTTCTGTGGAAGACCTCCGAAGATCACCAGGAGCCATTGAATGGCACGCGTTTCCGGTGTTGACATCCCGCGCGAAAAGCGCGTGGAGGTCGCCCTGACCTACGTGTTCGGTATCGGCCGCACGCTCTCCCAGCTGACGCTGGCCGAGACCGGCGTCGACCCGAACACCCGCGTTCGCGACCTCTCCGAGGAGCAGCTCGTCGCGATTCGTGAGTACGTCGACAACAACATCAAGACCGAGGGTGACCTCCGTCGCGAGATCCAGGCCGACATCCGCCGCAAGGTCGAGATCGGTTGCTACCAGGGTCTCCGTCACCGTCGTGGTCTGCCCGTCCGCGGTCAGCGCACCAGCACGAACGCTCGTACCCGCAAGGGCCCGCGTCGCGCCATCGCCGGCAAGAAGAAGCCGGGCAAGAAGTAGTCCACAGCGGACAACGCTTCATCAGCGGTCTTCGCTGTAGGACCGACCACCTCCCCGTAGGAGTTACTAGATGCCCCCCAAGGGTCGTCAGGGCGCTGCCAAGAAGGTGCGCCGCAAGGAAAAGAAGAACGTCGCTCACGGGCACGCCCACATCAAGAGCACGTTCAACAACACGATCGTCTCGATCACGGACCCGTCGGGCAACGTGATCTCCTGGGCCTCCGCCGGCCACGTCGGCTTCAAGGGCTCGCGCAAGTCCACCCCCTTCGCCGCGCAGATGGCCGCCGAGTCGGCCGCCCGCCGCGCGCAGGAGCACGGCATGCGCAAGGTTGACGTGTTCGTCAAGGGCCCGGGTTCGGGTCGTGAGACGGCCATCCGTTCGCTTCAGGCGACCGGTCTTGAGGTCGGCTCCATCCAGGACGTCACGCCCACCCCGCACAACGGCTGCCGTCCGCCGAAGCGTCGCCGCGTCTGACGTCGGTGCCTTAAGGGCTTGCTGTGCTTCCGGGCTTGTTGGCCGGGGGCGTGGGGGTTGTCCCCCACATGTAAACAGCCGGGCGGTACGACCTCTTCGGTCGTATCGCCCGTACCCTTGTTCCACATCAGGGCGTCAAATAGCGGGCGCCCCTGACAGAAGGATCCGCAACATGCTGATCGCTCAGCGTCCGTCTCTGACCGAAGAGGTCGTGGACGAGTTCCGTTCCCGGTTCGTGATCGAGCCGCTGGAGCCGGGCTTCGGCTACACCCTCGGTAACTCTCTTCGCCGTACCCTCCTGTCGTCGATCCCCGGCGCTGCTGTCACCAGCATCCGTATCGACGGCGTCCTGCACGAGTTCACCACCGTGCCGGGCGTCAAGGAGGACGTCACCGACCTGATCCTCAACATCAAGCAGCTGGTCGTCTCCTCGGAGCACGACGAGCCGGTCGTGATGTACCTGCGCAAGCAGGGTCCGGGTCTGGTCACCGCAGCCGACATCGCGCCCCCGGCCGGTGTCGAGGTGCACAACCCCGACCTGGTCCTGGCCACGCTGAACGGCAAGGGCAAGCTGGAGATGGAGCTGACCGTCGAGCGCGGTCGCGGCTATGTCTCCGCGTCGCAGAACAAGCAGGTGGGTCAGGAGATCGGGCGTATTCCGGTCGACTCGATCTACTCGCCGGTTCTGAAGGTCACGTACAAGGTCGAGGCGACCCGTGTCGAGCAGCGGACCGACTTCGACAAGCTGATCGTCGACGTCGAGACGAAGCAGGCCATGCGTCCCCGTGACGCCATGGCGTCGGCCGGTAAGACGCTGGTCGAGCTGTTCGGTCTCGCCCGTGAGCTGAACATCGACGCCGAGGGCATCGACATGGGCCCGTCCCCCACGGACGCCGCCCTTGCCGCTGACCTGGCGCTGCCGATCGAGGAGCTGGAGCTCACCGTTCGGTCCTACAACTGCCTCAAGCGTGAGGGCATCCACTCCGTGGGTGAGCTCGTCGCCCGCTCCGAGGCCGACCTCCTGGACATCCGTAACTTCGGTGCGAAGTCCATCGACGAGGTCAAGGCGAAGCTGGCCGGCATGGGCCTGGCCCTCAAGGACAGCCCGCCCGGATTTGACCCCACGGCCGCTGCGGACGCGTTCGGCGCGGACGACGACGCGGACGCGGGCTTCGTGGAGACCGAGCAGTACTGATCTCCACCACCTCCGGGGTTCGCGTCAGCGGGCCCCGGATCTCCGACAGGTAACCGCCTGCTCGGATACTGACCTCGGTACCTGATACGGCCGGGGCAGACACCTAGGAGAAACACCATGCCGAAGCCCACCAAGGGTGCCCGTCTGGGCGGCAGCGCCGCGCACGAGAAGCTCCTCCTCGCGAACCTCGCGAAGGCGCTGTTCGAGCACGGCCGTATCACCACCACCGAGGCGAAGGCGCGCAAGCTGCGTCCGTACGCCGAGCGTCTGGTCACCAAGGCGAAGAAGGGCGACCTTCACAACCGCCGCCAGGTGCTCCAGGTCATCACGGACAAGGGCATCGTCCACACGCTCTTCACCGAGATCGGCCCGCGGTACGAGAACCGTCCCGGTGGCTACACCCGTATCACCAAGATCGGTAACCGTCGTGGCGACAACGCGCCCATGGCTGTCATCGAGCTGGTCGAGGCGCTGACGGTTGCGCAGGCTGCGACGGGTGAGGCCGAGGCCGCCACCAAGCGTGCGGTCAAGGAAGATGCCCTCAAGAAGGACGAGGCTGTCGAGGCCAAGTCCGACGAGGTCGTCGAGGACGCCGCGGAGGCTTCCGCCGAGGAGTCCAAGGACGCGTAAGCGTCTGCCGAGGGCTGTGCGTTCGCGGCTTGTCGCGCAGTTCCCCGTGCCCCTTACGGGGCGCTCAGCGGACCCGTTCCTTTCTGGAGCGGGTCCGCTTTTGTGTTCCTGAGAGGATCTCCTTGTGAGCGATGAAGTAGCTGCCGGGCATGTTCGTGTGCGTCTTGATCTGTCCTACGACGGGACCGAGTTCTCCGGGTGGGCCAAGCAGGCCGGGGGGCGGCGGACCGTGCAGGGGGAGGTCGAGGACGCGCTGCGTACGGTGACCCGGTCCCGGGAGACGTACGAGCTGACGGTGGCCGGGCGGACCGATGCCGGGGTGCATGCGCGGGGGCAGGTCGTGCATGTCGATCTGCCTCGGGAGGTCTGGGGCGAGCATCACGAGAAGTTGCTCAAGCGGCTGGCCGGGCGGCTGTCGAAGGACGTACGGGTGTGGGCCCTTCGTGAGGCGCCGAGCGGTTTCAACGCACGGTTCTCGGCCATCTGGCGGCGGTACGCCTATCGCGTCACCGACAACCCCGGGGGTGTGGACCCGCTGCTGCGGAGCCATGTCCTGTGGCACGACTGGCCGCTCGACGTCGACGCGATGAACGAGGCCGCCGGGCGGCTCCTCGGGGAGCACGACTTCGCCGCCTACTGCAAGAAGCGGGAAGGCGCGACCACCATCCGTACCCTCCAGGAGCTGAGCCTGGTGCGCGGGGACGACGGGATCATCACCGCCACGGTCCGGGCCGACGCCTTCTGCCACAACATGGTGCGCTCGCTGATCGGGGCGCTGCTGTTCGTGGGGGACGGGCACCGGGGGCCGGAGTGGCCGGGGAAGGTGCTGGCCGCGGGGGTCAGGGACTCCGCCGTGCATGTCGTACGGCCGCATGGGCTGACCCTCGAAGAGGTCGGTTATCCGGCCGACGAACTGCTGGCCGCGCGGAACAAGGAAGCGCGGAATCGGCGCTCGTTGCCCGGGTCGTCCCGTTGTGAAACCTGTTAGTTACCGCTCATTTCGCCGCAGATAGCGGACATGTCGCACCTTACCCGGCGTAAGTCTCTATCTGACCCTTACGTCATTCACATAACTCGGTTAATCTTTCGCAGCTCGGCCAAAAGTTCGACTGGGGTGGCCGAGAACGGGTGGGGGTCGACGGGCCGGTAGGGCCCATAGGCGGTTTCTTTTTCATGAGTTCAGTAGGTCCGGTACGGACCGGGGGGCGTCGCAACGCGCGTCAGAACAGCGGTCGGCGCAGGGCCGGGCGAAGTGGGGGCGCTCCGCTGGGGCTGCTGCCGCTGCCGCCGACGGACAAGGAGAAGTACTCCTACGCCCGACGGAACCTGTGGATCCTGACGATCAGTTCGCTGATCAGCTTCTGCTGCCTGGTGGTGAGCCAGTTCGAACTGGCCAAGTCCACGCCGGTGCTGTGGATCTACACCCCGCTGCTGGTCTTCACGGTCATCTACTACCTGATATCGCTCCGGGTGAATGGTTTCACCAGGGACTTCGACATCGCGTACCACAAGCGGCTGGTCCACAACTGGCGGCCCGAGGTCTATCCCACGGTGGACGTGTTCCTGCCGGTGTGCGGTGAGCCCATCGAGGTGCTCCACAACACCTGGCGGCACGTGCGGGACATGGCCGACCACTACCCGGGCGTCTGCGTCCCGTTCGTCCTCGACGACGGCGCCGACCCGCAGCTGGAGGCGATGGCCCGCGACTTCGGGTTCCGCTACGGCACCCGCGAGAACCGCGGCTGGTTCAAGAAGGCCGGCAACCTGCACTTCGGGTTCGGGCAGTCCGACGGCAAGTACATCCTCATCCTGGACGCCGACTTCACCCCGCGCGCCGACCTGCTCCAGGAACTGCTGCCGTACATGGAGTCCGACCCGGGCATCGGCATCGTCCAGTCCCCGCAGTACTTCCGGGTGCTGGACTCGCAGAACTGGATCGAGCGTGGCGCGGGCGCCGTGCAGGAGCTCTTCTACCGGTCCGTGCAGGTCTCCCGGCAGGGCAGCGACGGCGCGATCTGCGTCGGCTCCTGTGCCGTGTACCGGCGGGCCGCGCTGGAGACCAACGGCGGCACGACGCTGATCGAGCACTCCGAGGACGTGCACACCGGCTTCGACCTGCGGGGCCTGGGCTGGGACCTGCGCTATGTGCCGGTCGCCGTCTCCACGGGCGTCTGCCCGGACACCGCCGGCGCCTTCTTCAACCAGCAGTACCGCTGGTGCTCCGGATCGATGAGCCTGCTCGGCAGCAAGAAGTTCTGGGAGCGCAAGATCAAGCTCTCCAGCCGGCTCTGCTACATGTCCGGGTTCTTCTACTACATCCACACGGCGCTGTTCACCTTCGCGGCGCCGGTCATCCCCATCGTGCTGCTGGTGATGATGCCGGACAAGCTCCAGGTCGAGCATCTGCTCATGGTGGCGCCCAGCATCATCTACACCACGATCGTCTTCCCGATGTGGCACAAGGCGCCCTACCGCCTGGAGGCCTGGGCCGCCCGCATGATGTACGGCTGGGCGCACGTCTTCGCCATCTGGGACATCCTGCGCAAGAACCGTATGGGCTGGCAGCCCACCGGCTCCTCCGGCGCCAAGAAGAACAAGACCCGCCGCTTCTGGATCGGCATGTGGGTCTGGAGCGGCGGCACCGCCCTGGTCTGGGTGGTCGGCGCCGTGTACCGGACGTTCACCATGGACGCCCCGAACTTCGCCCTGATCCTGTCCTCCGGACTCTTCTACGCCCTCGTCGTGGGCCGTGTGCTGGTCCAGCCGCGCGAGAAGGAGGCCGTCTGATGCAGCTCCGCACCCGCACGCGCACCGCACTGACCGCCGTCCTGCTCACCGCGCTGGCCCTCAGCGGCTGCTCTGTGCTCGACAGCTCGAACAACGACTCACCGGCCGGACAGGCCGAGGGGGGCGCCGATCCGTCGCAGAGCGCGCAGTCGGACGTTCCCTACGACGTCGTTCCGCTGATCAAGCCGGAGAAGAAGTACTACGGGGCCGCCGTGGCGGGCGCGCCGACCTCCATGAAGGGCGTCGACGCGTACACCGAGATGACCGGCAAGCAGCCGAACCTCATCGAGTACTACGCCGCCTGGGGCGACGGCTTCGACGCCAGCGGTGTGCGCAAGGCCTGGAAGGAGGGCGCCATGACCTTGATGTCCTGGGAGCCCTTCGACACCAGCGTCGCCGACATCGCGGCCGGCAAGTCGGACGCGTACATCAAGGAGTACGCGACCGCGGTCCGCAAACTGAACCTCCCCGTCGTCATCGACTTCGCCGACGAGTTCAACGGCCACTGGGAGAAGTGGGGGACCAAGTACACGACCCCCAAGCAGTACGTGGCCGCCTGGCGGCACATCCACGAGACCTTCATCGACGCAGGTGCCTCGAACGTCATCTGGGCCTGGTCGCCCAACATCATCAACCCGGTCAAGAGCGTCAAGCTGGAGCCGTACTACCCGGGCGACGCCTACGTCGACTGGGTCGGTCTGATCGGCTACTGGACGATGGACCAGGACAACGCCTTCGACAGCGTCTTCGGTCCCACCATCGACCAGATCCGCACCTTCACCAAGAAGCCGATGCTGCTCCTGGAGACCGCGGCCATGGCGGGTGAGCGGCGACGGGCCGACATCGCCAACCTGTTCGCGGGCGTGGAGGCCGACGACAACATGCTCGGCTTCATCTGGTTCAACCACAAGAAGCGTGCCGACTGGCGGTTGGAGGCGAGCCCGCTGGCCCTCAAGGAGTTCAGAAAGCTGGCCGCGGACGACCGTTTCGGCTTCGACGTACGGAAGCCGTGATGACCTCCCGACACGATCACTACACGCCGCAGCCCTACGATCCCTACGCCGAGGACGACGGCAGCTGGTTCAACTCCGACGGCCGGGCCTCGCAGCAGCAGTACCAGCAGCAGACGTACGGCTACGACAACCCGCAGTACCCGCAGCAGGAGCAGCAGCACCCGCAGCACCCCCAGCAGCCGTACCAGGCCGGTATCCCCGAGCAGCCGCGGAGCGGCTACGACGACCAGCCGACGTACGCCCTGCGCACGGTCGAGTACCAGCAGGTGCCCGACGACGAGCCCGAGTACCACATCCCCGAGACCCCGGACGCGGGCTGGGACGACACCCCCAGCAAGCGGCGGGCGTGGGTGAGCCGCGGGGTCCTGGCGGTCGTGCTGCTGATCCAGGCCGTGCTGTCGCTGATGCAGTCCAACACGGCGTTCCAGGACGAGGCCCTGTACCTCGCGGCGGGCCACAACATCATCGACCACTGGATGAACGGCACCCCGCTGCACAGCGGGTACGAGTCGTACTTCTCCGGGTCGCCGGTCCTCTATCCGGTCGCCGCGGCCGTCGTCGACGGCTGGTTCGGGCTCTCCGGCGCCCGGGCGCTGAGCCTGCTGTGCATGCTGGGCGCGACCGCGCTGCTGTACTCCTTCAGCCGGCGCATGTTCAACGAGCGGGTGGCGCTGGTCGCCGCCGCGCTGTTCGCGGTCACGCAGCCGAGCATCGTGCTCGGCTGGTTCGCCACCTACGACGCTCCGGCGATCTTCCTGCTGGCCCTGGCCACCTGGATCGTCGTCCGCACCAACCGGGTCTCCGCGGCCGCCGTGCTGCTCGCGGCCCCGGTGATCGTGCTGGCGGTCGCGGTGAAGTACGCGTCCGCGCTGTACCTGCCCACCCTCGTCGTGCTCGCCGCGCTAACGGCCTGGCACCACAAGGGCTGGCGCTGTCTGCTACGCGCGTTGCTGCTCGGCCTCGGTACCGCCGCGCTGGTCGGTGTCGGCCTGATGTACACCGATGTGCTCGCCGGTGTGAAGGCGACCACCACCAACCGTGCCCACGGCACCGACACCGCGATGTCCCTGGTGGAGAAGTCCGTGGAGTGGGGCGGGCTGATGTTCGCCGCCGCCGTCGCGGGCGCCGTCGCCTACGCGCTGCGCGGCCGGATGAACGAGTCCCCGCGCTCGCACGGACTGGGCGGCCCGGGCTGGCGCTGGCGGGCCCTGCTGGGCCTGGTGCTGGCCGGCACCGCGCTGCTGGCTCCCGCGTACCAGATCCACCTCAGCACCTCGGTCTCGCTCTACAAGCACCTCGGCTTCGGTCTGCTCTTCGCCGCCCCGATGGCCGGCGTCGGTGTGATCCGGCTGGTCGGCAAGCACTTCCGCTATCCGCAGCTGGGCATCCTGATCTGGGTCACCGCGCTGTGCCTCGGCGTCTCGCAGTCCGAGTGGCGGTTCGGGCTGTGGCCCGACTCCACGCCGCTCGTCAAGGCCATCGAGCCGTACATGAAGCCCAAGGCCAAGTACCTCGGCGCCACCTACGAGGTGCCCGTCTACTACCTGCGGGACAAGACCAACCACGACCAGTGGACGTCGACGTACGGCATCGGCTACTCGGACAAGAAGGGCAAGATCCACCACGGCAGGGAGGGGTACCGGCTCGCCATCGAGGCCGGCTACTTCGATCTGATCGTGCTGGACGGCGTCGCGACGCCGGACCTCGACAAGTACCTGGAGCAGCAGGTGACCAAGAGCGGGCACTACCGCCTGGTCGGCAAGATCCCGTTCAACCTCAGCTCGGGCGGCACCGGCCACTACGAGATCTGGACGAAGACGTCCTGAGCCGGTCACTCACCTCTGTTCTTCTTCACCCCTGTATTCACGAAAGGCCGTAAACCATGCGGCTCACCGTCATCGGCACCGGCTACCTCGGTGCCACCCACGCCGCCTGCATGGCGGAGCTCGGTCACGAGGTGCTCGGCGTCGACGTCGACCCCGACAAGATCGCCGCGCTGCGGGCCGGCCAGGTGCCGTTCCACGAGCCCGGGCTGCCCGAGCTGATCCGGAAGCACACGGCGACCGGGCGGCTCAGGTTCACCACCGACTACACGGAGGCCGGGGCCTTCGGCGAGGTG
Source organism: Streptomyces sp. S3(2020) (assembly GCF_013044505.1). GTDB lineage: Bacteria > Actinomycetota > Actinomycetes > Streptomycetales > Streptomycetaceae > Streptomyces. Next base: position 32,492 of record NZ_JABERD010000076.1, read on the forward strand.
CACTTCGTGTGCGTCGGCACCCCGCAGCGCAAGGGCTCCGAGGGCGCCGACCTCACCTACGTCGACGCGGCTTTCGCGGCGATCGCCGAGCACGCGGCCGAGGGCTCGCTGCTGGTCGGCAAGTCGACCGTGCCGGTGGGCACGGCGGGGCGGCTCGCGGACGCACTCGACGCCGAGGTCGCCTGGAACCCGGAGTTCCTGCGGGAGGGCTTCGCCATCGAGGACACGCTGCGGCCCGACCGGCTGGTCATCGGTGTCCGATCCGCACATGCGGAAACGATCCTCCGCAAGGTGTACAAGCCCGTACTGGAGGCCGGCACCCCGCTGGTCACCGCGGACTTCCCGACCGCCGAGCTGGTGAAGACGGCCGCCAACGCCTTCCTCGCCACCAAGATCTCCTTCATCAACGCGATGGCCGAGCTCTGCGAGGCGACGGGCGGCGACGTCGGCGTCCTCGCCGAGGCGATCGGCCACGACGACCGGATCGGCAAGAAGTTCCTGCGGGCCGGCATCGGCTTCGGCGGCGGCTGTCTGCCCAAGGACATCCGCGCCTTCGCGCACCGCGCCGACGAGCTGGGGGTCTCGCTGGCGTTCCTGCGCGAGGTGGACGCGATCAACATGCGCCGCCGCGACAAGGTTGTCGAGCTGGCGCGGGAGCTGTGCGGAGGTGCGGTGCTGGGGGCCCGTATCGCCGTACTGGGCGCGGCGTTCAAGCCCGACTCGGACGACATCCGGGACTCGCCCGCGCTCAACGTGGCCGCCCGTCTGCGCCTGGACGGCGCCGACGTCACGGTCTACGACCCCGAGGCGCTGGACAACGCCCGCAAGGCGTTCCCGCTCCTCGGATACGCGATGTCGGCCGAGGAGGCGCTCAGGGGAGCCGACCTCGTGCTGCATCTGACCGAGTGGCCGCAGTTCCGGGAGATCGACCCGGAACGGGCCGCGTCGCTGGTGGCCCGTCCGCTGATCGTGGACGGCCGGGGGGCGCTCGACGGGGACCGCTGGTCCGCGGCGGGCTGGCACTTCCGTGCGCTGGGCAGACCCGCGCCGGTTGAGGAGAGGCCTGTTCAGGGCCTCTAGGGGAGGGAAACGGAAAGACATGACGGCCTACGACAGACATCCCGGCGTACCGGTCACCATCGTGATGCCGACGTACAACGAGGCGGCGAACCTGCCCAGGATGGCCGAGCTGGTCCTCGGTCTGCCGATCGAGGGGCTGCATCTGAAGATCGTCGACGACTCCAGCCCGGACGGGACGGGGCGGATCGCCGAGGAACTCGCGGAGAAGTACAACGCCGACCAGCCCGCCGGGCGGCGCCGGATGAGCGTGCTGCACCGCACCGAGAAGGACGGCCTCGGGCGCGCGTACGTGGCGGGCATGAGCGCCGCGCTCGCCGAGGGCGCCGAGTACGTGATCCAGATGGACGCCGACGGCAGCCACCCCGTGGAAGCGGTCCCACGCATGCTCGGCACGGCCGTGGCCTCCGGCGTCGGCCTCGTCGTCGGCAGCCGGTACGTCGAGGGCGGCTCGCTGGACGAGGAGTGGGGCAGGCACCGCGTCCTGCTGTCCCGCTTCGCCAACCGCTACGCCCGGACCGTGCTCGGCACGAAGATCCGGGACATCACGGCCGGCTTCAACCTGTGGTCGGCCGCCACACTGCGTGACGTGGATCTCGCGACCCTGGACAGCGCCGGCTACAGCTTCCAGGTCGAGCTGAAGTTCAAGGCGGTCCGGGCCGGGCACAGCGCCGTCGAGATCCCGATCCGTTTCGAGGAGCGCACCGAAGGCGTCTCCAAGATGAACCTCTCGACGCAGATCGAGTCGGCCCTGGTGCCGCTGCGGCTGCGCATGCGCAACCGGCGGAGCTGAACCGGACCGGGATCCGCCGGCCCCGAGGGCCGGCGGACCGGTGCGCTCGCTACTCGTTGGCGGCGGCCGAGGCCTGGGACTCGCCGCGGCGGCGGATCTGGCGGAAGGTGAACTCGGCCAGGTCGTCGCCGGTGGAGAAGACCTGGGTGCTCTTCTCCGTGACGTTCTTGCCGTTGGTGAAGCCGGCGGTGGTGAAGTAGGCGTAGCGGCCGTAGGAGTTGGTCGTCGTACGGCAGATCGCGGAGTCGCAGAAGGACTTCACGCCGCTGCCCGCCAGGGACCGCACGACGCTCTTGTCGTCGGCCTGGGTCTTGACCTTGGTCGCCTGTGCCTCGGTGTCGAAGACGGCCACGCCGACCGTCACCGCGACGCCGTCCTTGACGTACGTCACCCGCATCAGGCGGGTGCAGTCGTTGGCCTTGAGGACCTTCGGCAGGGTGCCCTGGGCGACCGAGGCGCAGTTCTTGGTGTCGGCCGTCGGGCCCTTCTTGTAGACCGTCTCGCCCATGGTCAGCTGCGTGCCAGGGAAGAGGATGTCCGCGCCGATCGGGGCGGTGTCCTTGGTCTTGCTGGAGACGAAGTCCTTCGGGTCCAGCGGTGGCGGGGCGCTGGTCGGCGCGAAGGACGGGGCCGTGGCGGACTGGCTCGGGATGTCCGCGGTGGCGGGCAGCGAGGAGGTGGTGGACGCCTCGTTGTCCCCGTTCGCCGACACCACGGCCACGGCCACGGCGGTGCCTATCGCCACGGTGGCGAGGGCGCCACCGCCGATGAACAGCAGCCTGCGGCGTTTGTTACGGGTCTCCGATGCCTCGGCGAGCGCGGCCCAGTCCGGGGTCGGCCCGTCGCTGCTGCCGTCCCACGGCTGCTGGGAATTCGGTTTCCAGGGATCCCACTGGGACGGGGGTCCCCCCTGCTGCCCAAAGCTCATGGGGCGCATCTTAGACGGGGGACGGGAGAGGCCGGTGCGCGTACTCGTTTTGACCCGTCCGGGGCAGCCCGAGTAGTCTTGCCGATTGTTATGCGTATTGGCTTGGTCGCTCTCAGGCGAGAGGCCCTTACGTAGGTTCCCTGGAGCAGTTACCAGTGGGCGGCATACGGGCCTCGTTCCCGGCGCTGTCGTCCCCAGCTGCACGATCGCTTCAGTGATGCCATGTGTCAGCACCCATCCACTGAAGAAGAAGGCTGCGAAGTGCGTACGTACAGCCCCAAGCCCGGCGATGTGACTCGCCAGTGGCACGTCATCGACGCACAGGACATCGTCCTGGGCCGTCTGGCTACCACTGCCGCGAACCTCCTCCGCGGCAAGCACAAGCCGACCTATGCCCCTCACATGGACATGGGCGACTTCGTCATCATCATCAACGCCGACAAGGTTCACCTGTCCGGCAACAAGAAGACCCAGAAGCTGGCGTACCGCCACTCCGGCTACCCGGGTGGTCTGCGCTCCGTCCGTTACGACGAGCTGCTGGCGAAGAACCCCGAGAAGGCCGTCGAGAAGGCCATCAAGGGCATGATCCCCAAGAACACCCTGGGCCGTCAGATGCTCTCGAAGCTGAAGGTCTACTCGGGCGACCAGCACCCCCACGCTGCCCAGCAGCCGGTGCCGTTCGAGATCACCCAGGTCGCGCAGTAGTTCCGGCCACACCCCTAAACAGAAAAGATCTGAGGAGAACCGTGGCCGAGACCACCGTTGAGCAGCCGGTCGAAGAGACCGAGACCGAGCTCGTCGACATCGAGAGCTACACCACCGAGTCCGAGGTCCCCGTCGAGGGCGAGTACACCTCGGAGTCGCTCGCCGGCCGCTTCGGCGACCCGCAGCCGGCCGCCGGCCTGGGCCGTCGCAAGAACGCCATCGCCCGCGTCCGGATCGTCCCGGGCACCGGCAAGTGGAAGATCAACGGTCGCACCCTTGAGGACTACTTCCCCAACAAGGTGCACCAGCAGGAAGTCAACGAGCCCTTCAAGGTGCTCGAGCTCGAGGGCCGCTACGACGTCATCGCCCGCATCTCGGGTGGCGGCGTCTCCGGCCAGGCCGGCGCCCTGCGCCTCGGCGTGGCCCGCGCGCTGAACGAGGCCGACGTGGACAACAACCGCGGCGCCCTCAAGAAGGCCGGCTTCCTCCGTCGCGACGACCGTGCGGTCGAGCGCAAGAAGGCCGGTCTCAAGAAGGCCCGCAAGGCCCCGCAGTACAGCAAGCGTTAAGCTTCGCTGCCTGCAAGCTCGTACTCGCACGTCAGCAGTACGTCCGAACGCCCCGGCGGCACGCCACAGTGCCGCCGGGGCGTTCGTTTATCACAGCCTTAGGCGTATAACGGCACAAGACGTTCTAAGGCTTGTGCGATCGGATGATCTCCGAGTAGCAGCGCTCTATCAGGAGGACAAGTGGGACGACTCTTCGGCACGGACGGCGTGCGCGGCGTCGCCAACGCGGACCTGACGGCCGAGATGGCCCTGGGTCTGTCGGTAGCGGCGGCCCACGTACTGGCCGAGGCGGGTACCTTCGAGGGCCACCGGGCGACGGCGGTGGTCGGACGGGATCCGCGTGCGTCCGGGGAGTTCCTGGAGGCCGCGGTGGTCGCGGGCCTCGCGAGCGCGGGTGTCGACGTCCTGCGGGTCGGCGTACTGCCGACACCGGCCGTGGCCTATCTCACGGGTGCGCTCGGCGCCGACCTCGGCGTCATGCTGTCCGCCAGCCACAACGCCATGCCCGACAACGGCATCAAGTTCCTCGCCCGCGGCGGGCACAAGCTCGACGACGAGCTGGAGGAGCGGATCGAGTCGGTCTACGAGTCCCACCGGCACGGCGAGCCCTGGGACCGGCCGACGGGTTCGGGCGTGGGACGCGTACGTGAGTACCTGGAGGGCTTCGACCAGTACGTCGCCCATCTCATCGCGGTCCTCCCGAACCGGCTCGAAGGCCTGAAGATCGTCCTCGACGAGGCGCACGGTGCCGCCGCGCGGGTCTCCCCGGAGGCGTTCACCCGCGCCGGAGCCGAAGTGATCACGATCGGTGCCTCGCCGGACGGGCTCAACATCAACGACGGGTGCGGATCGACCCACCTCGGCCTGCTGAAGGCCGCCGTCGTGGAGCACGGCGCCGACTTCGGCATCGCGCACGACGGGGACGCCGACCGCTGCCTCGCCGTGGACCACACCGGTGACGAGGTGGACGGCGACCAGATCATGGCCGTGATCGCGCTGGCGATGCGGGAACGCTCCGCGCTGCGGTCGGACACCGTCGTCGCGACCGTCATGTCGAACCTCGGGTTCAAGCTGGCCATGGACCGTGCGGGCATCCAGCTGGTGCAGACCGCGGTCGGGGACCGGTATGTGCTGGAGGCGATGAAGGAGCACGGATACGCCCTCGGCGGCGAGCAGTCCGGGCACGTCATCATCCTGGATCACGCCACCACCGGTGACGGGACGCTGACCGGGCTGATGCTCGCGGCTCGGGTCGCGGAGACCGGGCGGTCGCTGCGGGAGCTGGCGTCCGTGATGGAGCGGCTGCCTCAGGTGCTCATCAATGTGCCGGATGTGGACCGTACGCGGGTGGGGACGTCGGGGGAGCTGGCTTCGGCGGTTGCCGAGGCGGAGCGGGAACTCGGTTCCACCGGGCGGGTGTTGTTGCGACCTTCTGGGACTGAGCCGCTTGTGCGGGTCATGGTCGAGGCGGCGGATATTGATCAGGCTCGGTCTGTGGCCGGGCGGTTGGCGGATGTGGTGAAGTCGGCGCTCGGTTAGGGCGCCGGGTTCGGGGTGGGGGGTCTGTGCTCTGCGGGCTGCGGGTTCGTTGTGGCTTGTCGCGCCCGCGCGGCGGTAGCCGCAAATTCAGCACAGCCCCGCGCCCCTAGGCCTGCTTTCGCCAGAGCCATTTCTGGGCGAGCAGCGTGAGTGTGCCCGCCAGGATGATGCCCAGCATGTTCAGCAGGAGTTGTTCCGTTGAACCCCAGGCCTGCTTGTACTCGTTGAAGCTGAAGGCGACCGCGGCGTTCGCGGCGGCGGGGACCGTGGTGACCGAGATGGCGACGCCGACCAGGGCACCCGACTTCGCCGAGGTCAGGGAGAGGGTGCCCGCGCAGCCGGCGAGGACGGCCACGACGAAGGAGAACCAGTCGGGCCGGTAGATGAAGTTGGTGTTGGGGCGTTCGGCGTCCAACTGCTCGGCGCTGAACAGGTTCACCCAGTCCATGAAGTGGCTGAAGCCCACCGTCACCACCATCGCCACCGCGAAGCCCACGAGCAGCGCGATCAGGGAGCGCAGCGCCAGACGGGGCCGGCGTCGGACGATCGCCGTGCTGAAGGCGGCCAGCGGGCCGAACTCCGGGCCCACCGCCATCGCGCCCACGATCAGGATCGCGTTGTCGAGGACGACACCACAGGCGGCGATCATCGTGGCCAGCGTGATGAACGCGAGGTACGTGATGGAGAGCGTCGACTCCTCGTGGGTGGCGTCCGTGAGGTGCTCCCACAGGACCGCGTCGGCGCCCTCGCCCGGGGCCTCGTCCTCGGCCTTGTCGGCCCGCTCGGAGAGCGACAGGTCGATGTTCTCGACGGCGATGGAACCGGTCTTGTCGAGGTCCAACCCGCGCAGCGCGCCGATGAGTTCGTCACCGGCCTCGCGGGCGACGTCGCACATCACGACGTCCCCCGCGGGGTTGCGGGCGGCGCCCGGCAGCACGACCAGGTGGGTGGTGCCGACCGTCGACTCGATCAGGCGGACCACGGCGTCGGTCCTGTCGGCCGGGGTGATCAGGCGCAGATGCAGCATGACGCCTTTCTAACAGGCCCGGTCCTTCAGAGCTTGCGCAGGCGCAGGCGCTGGACCTTGTGGTCGGGGCCCTTGCGGACGACCAGGGTGGCGCGGCCGCGGGTGGGGGCGATGTTCTCGATCAGGTTGGGCTTGTTGATGGTGCGCCACTGGGTGCGGGCGTAGTCGAGGGCCTCCTCCTCCGACACCTGGGTCCACTTGCGGAAGTAGGAGTCGGGGTTCTGGAAGGCTGTCCGGCGCAGCTTCTTGAAGCGGTTGAGGTACCAGCGCTCGACGTCCTCGGGGCCTGCGTCGATGTACACGCTGAAGTCGAAGTAGTCGGCGAGGCCGACGCGGGTGCGGCCGTCCTTGCCGGGAAGGGCGGGCTGAAGGACGTTGAGGCCCTCGACGATCAGGATGTCCGGGCGGCGCACGACGAGCTTCTCGCCGGGGACGATGTCGTAGATGAGGTGGGAGTAGACGGGGGCCGTCACCTCGTCCTTGCCGGCCTTGATGTCGGCGACGAAACGGGTCAGCGCCCGGCGGTCGTACGACTCGGGGAAGCCTTTGCGGGACATCAGGCCGCGGGCCTGGAGTTCCTTGGTGGGGAGCAGGAAGCCGTCCGTCGTCACGCGCTCGACGCGCGGGTGCTCGGGCCAGCGGGAGAGCAGGGCCTGGAGGAGCCGGGCGACCGTGGACTTGCCGCCGGCCACCGAGCCCGCGACCCCTATGACGAAGGGGGTGCCGGACTGGGCGCCCTGTTCGCCGAGGAAGGTGTTCAGCGCCCCTCTGAGGCCGTCCGTGGCACCGATGTAGAGATTGAGGAGCCGTGACAGCGGCAGATAGATGTCGCGCACCTCGTCGAGGTCGATGACATCGCCCAGACCACGCAGCTTCTCGACCTCCTCCGCGGTGAGCGGCAGCGGCGTCTTGTCGCGCAGCGCGCTCCACTCGGCACGGGTGAGGTCGACGTAGGGAGTCGCCTCCGGCTTGTGCCGGTGGGCGCTCCGGGGCATCGAGGAGACCGGAGAGATCACAGTCCATTGTTAACGGAGTTTGAACGGGATGGCGGGTGGGGTCCGTCACGCGGTGACCCCTCGGAGAGCGCCGGGGGGTTCGTACGGCGGTGGGAATTTCCGATTTCGGGCACGCGGCGGCCGGTTCGGGCGCTGTTCGGGCGGGGCGGCGCCTCTAGGCTGCCGCGCATGTGCGGAATCGTGGGTTACGTGGGGTCGCAGTCGGCGCTCGAAGTCGTGATGGCCGGACTGAAGCGGCTGGAGTACCGGGGGTACGACTCGGCGGGCGTCGCCGTGCTGGCGGACGGTGGGCTGGCGGCCGCGAAGAAGGCGGGCAAGCTCGTCAACCTGGAGAAGGAACTGGTGGACCGGCCCCTGCCGACGGGCGGGACGGGCATCGGCCACACCCGGTGGGCCACCCACGGTGGACCGACGGACGCCAACGCGCATCCCCATCTGGACAACGCGGGCCGGGTCTCGGTCGTCCACAACGGGATCATCGAGAACTTCGCCGCCCTGCGGGCCGAACTGGCCGAGCGGGGGCATGTGCTGTCCTCCGAGACGGACACGGAGGTCGTCGCGCACCTGCTGGCGGAGGAGTTCTCCGGGACGGCCGACCTCGCGGAGGCGATGCGGCTGGTGTGCCGGCGCCTCGACGGCGCGTTCACGCTGGTCGCGGTGCACGCCGACGAGCCGGACGTGGTGGTGGGGGCGCGGCGCAACTCGCCGCTGGTGGTGGGCGTCGGGGAGGGCGAGGCGTTCCTGGCCTCCGATGTCGCCGCCTTCATCGCCCACACGCGCTCCGCGATCGAGCTGGGTCAGAACCAGGTGGTGGAGCTGCGCCGGGACGGGGTGACGGTGACGGGCTTCGACGGCCGCCCCGCCGAGGTCCGGTCGTACCACGTGGACTGGGACGCGTCCGCGGCGGAGAAGGGCGGCTACGACTACTTCATGCTCAAGGAGATCGCCGAGCAGCCGAAGGCGGTCGCGGACACCTTGCTCGGACGCATCGACGCGGCCGGCTCGCTGGCGCTGGACGAGGTGCGTATCTCCGCCGCCGAACTGCGCGAGGTGGACAAGGTCGTGATCGTGGCGTGCGGTACGGCCTTCCACGCGGGGCTGATCGCCAAGTACGCCATCGAGCACTGGACCCGGATCCCCTGCGAGGTGGAGCTGGCGAGCGAGTTCCGCTACCGGGACCCGATCCTGGGGGCGCGGTCCCTGGTGATCGCCATCTCGCAGTCCGGGGAGACCATGGACACGCTGATGGCGCTGCGGCATGCGCGGGAGCAGGGTTCGAAGGTCCTGGCGATCTGCAACACCAACGGCTCCACGATCCCCCGTGAGTCGGACGCGGTGCTGTACACGCACGCGGGGCCCGAGGTCGCGGTCGCGTCGACGAAGGCGTTCCTGACGCAGCTGGTGGCGTGTTACCTGGTGGCCCTGTACCTGGGCCAGGTGCGGGGCACCAAGTGGGGCGACGAGATCTCCGCCGTCATCCGGGACCTGGCGCAGATCTCCGGGGAGGTGGAGCGGGTACTGGAGACCATGGAGCCGGTACGCGCCCTGGCCAGGTCGCTGGCCTCGAAGAACACGGTCCTCTTCCTCGGGCGGCACGTGGGGTATCCGGTGGCGCTGGAGGGGGCGCTGAAGCTGAAGGAACTCGCGTACATGCACGCCGAGGGCTTCGCGGCGGGCGAGCTGAAGCACGGCCCGATCGCACTGATCGAGGAGGATCTGCCCGTGGTGGTCGTCGTGCCGTCGCCGCGGGGCCGGTCCGTGCTGCACGACAAGATCGTGTCCAACATCCAGGAGATCAGGGCCCGGGGCGCGCGCACGATCGTGATCGCTGAGGAGGGCGACGAGACGGTGGTCCCGTACGCCGACCACCTGATCCGCATCCCGGCCACCCCCACGCTGCTCCAGCCGCTGGTGGCCACGGTGCCGCTCCAGGTCTTCGCGTGCGAGCTGGCCACGGCCCGGGGGAACGAGGTGGACCAGCCTCGGAACCTGGCCAAGTCGGTGACGGTGGAGTAGGTGACCGGGCCGCGGAGCGTGGTCATAGGGTGCTCCGCATGAGCATCATCGGCGTCGGGATCGACGTGGCGGAGATCGAGCGGTTCGCGGCTTCGCTGGAGCGCACCCCCGGGTTGGCGCGACGGCTGTTCCTCGACAGCGAGTTGCTGCTGCCCAGCGGGGAGCGCCGGGGGGTCGCCTCGCTGGCGGCGCGGTTCGCCGCGAAGGAGGCGCTCGCCAAGGCCCTGGGCGCGCCCGCCGGGCTGCACTGGACCGATGCCGAGGTGTACGTCGAGGACAGCGGGCAGCCCCGGCTCCGGGTCACCGGAACGGTCGCGGCGCGGGCGGCCGCGCTGGGTGTGCGGTCCTGGCATGTGTCGCTCAGTCATGACGCCGGTGTGGCCTCGGCCGTCGTCGTCGCGGAGGGGTAGCGGCGCCGCCGGGTCCCGCTGGGCGGGGGCAGCGGCTGGGCCGTGCCGTGTCGACGCGCGTGAGGTCGCGTCGTACGGGCACGCTCGGGGAGACTCGGACCCATGCGTACTGCGTACAGCGTGGAGACGGTCAGGGCGGCCGAGCGGGAGCTCATGGCACGGCTGCCGGAGGGGGCGTTGATGCAGCGGGCGGTCGCCGGACTCACCGCCGCCTGCGCGGACTTGATGGGCAGGGTGTACGGCAGCCGGGTCGTCCTGCTGGTGGGCAGCGGCGACAACGGCGGGGACACCCTGTACGCCGGGGCCCGGCTCGCGCGCCGGGGCGCCGGGGTCGCCGCGTTGCTGCTCACGCCGGAGCGGGCCCATGCCGGAGGGCTCACGGGCGGCCCTTTTACCCATCTGGCCCTGCCCCGGAAGGG